>JBOHSB010000428.1:0-14301 GCA_050733015.1 Gemmatimonadales bacterium | reverse complement strand
AATCACTAGGTTGTAGGTTCGATTCCTACGCGGCGCATGGCAGTACGTCGAGAGCCACCCGGCAAAATATCGGGGTAGGGCCACCGAGTCTTCCGACCGGTGGCCTTTCTCATGCCCGGGCCTCGGTCCGGTCGCTCACGCGCGGCTCTACGGCTCCTCCTGGATGAAAAAGCCCTGCTCCTTGGTGATCTGACCAAACAGCGAGGGCTCCGGCGTGAAGTTCGCCGCGCCCGCGATCACCGTGCCGGTCGCCACGGCGCCACGGTTCCGGGTTGTGCCGCGGGAAACGACGCCGCCGGGGATGGATCGGATCTTGTCGCTGTGGGAATCGATCATGCCGCCGCCTTCCCAGACGAGATCCACCGCCACCGGTACCTCCTCACCGGTGGCCTGATCGACGCCGGTGAGCGTCCCTTGCAGGCGGGCTGCCCCGAGATCGCCCTTGAGGGTCAACGGCGCGGTGCCGCCGGCGACAATGGAGCGCGGTTGGGGGGGGGCCCGGGTCGCAGCTCTCCGTGATCTGCAGGGCGACGCTCGCATTGATCCGCCGAGGCGCGCCGCCAGCCGTGTGCTCGAATCCCGCCGTGGCGAAGACATCCACCACGGTTCCGCACTCCGGCGTCTGACTGGCAAATCCCGCCTGCACCACGTCCCTGCCGAACCTCAGGCGCGTCGGAGGTCCCCCAACTTTCAACGACGGTGCGAACGCCTGCGCCGCGCCCGCCGATTCTCCCCGGGGCGAAACGTCGCTGTCATCGCACCCCAGGAGGAGCCCTGCGCTGCAGAGCGACAGGAGAGTGTGCCGAGCTGTGCTGGTGCTCATAGAGGCCTCCGAGTCACACACGTCGTCGAGGAGAGAACGGCGGCCAGGGGCCGCCGGAGTTCACGGATCGGGGTCTGGCCAATATAGGGACCAGTGTGATCCGCCTGGAACGGATGGCGTTCGAGGATGCCGTCACAAACGCATGGGGCCGGACGGTCCTCAAGTGCGCGATGGGCCGGTCTGATCCTCCCGCCGCGCCCGCTCGAGCAGCTCCGCCAGCTGCTCGAGCTCACGGCGCGTCATGTGCCGGAGCTGGGTGGCGTGCATCTCGAGCACCGGCTGATCGAGCGCCTTCAGCACCCGGCGCCCTTGGGGAGTGATCCGCGCGGTCACGTAGCGCCGGTTGTCGGCCCGGCGCTCGCGCTCGACCAGGCCCTGGCGCTCCATCCGCACCAGGAGCCGGGTGACGTCGGGCTCGCGGCTCGCCACCATGCGTGCGCCCACCTCGCCAGTCGGGAGGCCGGCGGCGCCGGCGCCGCGCAGAATGCGGAGCACGTTGTACTGCGGTTGGGTCAGCCCGTAGGGCTTGAGCAGCCCGACGAGGTCCTCCACCAGTGCGTGGCCGGTGCGGAGCACTTCGAGGAAGACCTCCTGTTGGAGGCTCTGGAACGGCTTGCGCTGCTTGATGGCCTGTCGCAGATGGCGCATGAACGGACGGCTCGAGGATGAGAGGGCGGTGCGCGGTGAAACACGGGTCAAGGCCGACCCGCACACCTGTTACCACAGGTGTCTTGACGAGATCTGTTATAACAGATAAGGTGATCAAGCGCCGCGCATCAGGCAAGTCGGCCTGCACCCGCGCTGCGCGGTTCTACCTTTGAGGAGGTTGCATGCGTATCCGTCGCACCTGGATGCTGGCTGGGCTCGCCGCTGCGGCCCTCGGGTGCTCCAGCAACACCACCGGCCCGGGGTCGGGCGGCACGGGCAACGGCAACGGCCCAGGTGGGGGCCCCGTCGGCTCGGTGATCGTCGGCAACATCAAGTTCGAGAGCGGCCACAACGGCACCACCAATCCCGCGCTGGACACGGTCGCGGTCGGGCAG
This sequence comes from Gemmatimonadales bacterium, assembly GCA_050733015.1. Classification (GTDB taxonomy): domain Bacteria; phylum Gemmatimonadota; class Gemmatimonadetes; order Gemmatimonadales; family GWC2-71-9; genus CAVVWJ01. The sequence goes on along the minus strand of JBOHSB010000428.1, from coordinate 12,435 downwards.
CCGGTCACCTGGACCTGGACCGCCACCGGATCCACCGCGCACAGCGTGGAGTCGATCGGCTCGCCGGGATTTGCCAGCAGCCAGATCATGACCGGGAACGGCATGGTGTACAACTTCACCTTCACCCAGGCCGGCACGTATCACTATCAGTGCGCGGTACACGGCCCGGCCATGACCGGTACGGTCGTCGTGCAGTAGGCGGATGCGACCGCGCTGGCCGCCAGCCTCGCTCGCGCCGCGGGCCGGGAAGCTCCTCCGGTCCGCGGTCGGGCTCGCCGTGCTGGTCGGGGCCCTGGCCGGGTGCTTCAGCGAGCGCCCGGCCACGGGGCCGGAGCCGCCGACCGGCGGCGATGCCGTCAGCATCGAGAACTTCGCGTTCGTGCCGCCCAACCTGAGCGTCGCGAGCGGCACCACGGTCACGTGGACCAACACCGATGACGTGCAGCACACCGTGTCGGCCGACGACGGCCACACCTTCGACTCGAGCGCGTTCGGTCAGGGGCAGACGTTCCAGTTCACAGCCGGCGCGCCCGGCACCTACACCTATACCTGCCGCATCCATCCCTTCATGCATGGCACGCTGACCGTGACCGCCCCATGAGGCGGGGGCTTCCGCTCGCCGCGCTACTCCTGGTCGGGTCCGCGCCGGCGGCCGGTGCGCAGGCCGTGGTGGATCGCACGCCGAACCTGGACGACGGCTGGACGGTGCCCATCGGCGTCATCCAGTTCAACTTCCTCCACCGATTCGAGGTGAGCCCGCCACCCGCCCGCAAGGTGACCAGCTTCCCGAACTTCCGGCTCGCCACGGGGCTGCCGTACGGCTTCAACGTGGATCTCGACTACGCCACCAACTCCACCGTCTTCACCGGCATCCCCAACGAGTATCAGCTCGCGCTGCGGCGGCCGGTGCTCCGCCAGGCACGCGGCGCCCCCCTCGATCTGACCGCGACCGCCGGCTACGCCTTCGCGCCCCAGAGCGTCGACGGCGAGGTGAGCCTCGCGCGGCGCATCGGGCGGGTCCGGCTGCTGGGAGTGGTGCGCGGGATGTCGGATGGCTACGACGTGCAGCGCTCGCTCTGGGGCGTGGGGTCGGGCGCGGTAGTGCGGGTGACCAGCTGGCTGAGCTTGGCCGGCGACGTGTTCGGCATCGTCAATGCGCCCGACGGCGCCAGTCTGGGCACCGCGTGGGGGGCGGGGGCGCAGCTCCGGATTCCGTACAGCCCCCACACCTTCTCGATCCAGGTCACCAACACGCAGAGCGCCTCGATCGAAGGCTCCTCCCGGGGCGTGCGCGGCGCGCACATGGCGGGGTTCGAGTTCACCATCCCGTTCACGCTGTCGCGCTACTTCGGCCACCGGGGCGCGCCGAAAGCGCCGGGCGGCGCGGACACGGCCCAGCGGGCGGCCACGGCGGGTGCGACCGACGTGCGGATCGCCAACCTCACGTTTGATGCGAAGACGGTTCGGGTGCGCGCCGGGACGACCGTGCGATGGACCAACGGGGACCAGCTGCAGCACTCGGTGACCGCCGACGACGGCACGTTCGACTCCGGGCTCATCGATCCCAACCGGTCCTACGAGCGGGTGTTCGACCGGCCCGGCGACTACGCCTACCACTGCACCCCCCACCCCTTCATGACGGGGCACGTCATCGTCGAGCCCTGAGGCCCGCGCCGCGGGCCTCGGCGGCGCTCACCTAGCCTCGACACCGCTGGCGCAGTAGAGTTGACCCCGTCAGTCCTCGGTGCTCGCCGCGGGCGTCCACGCCCGCGTTGGCCGGACCGCAGGAAGGGGAGCGATGGCGCGCATTCTCGTGGTCGATGACGATCCCAGCGTCCGCGGCGCCCTCGCACGGGCCCTCGAGCGCAAGGGCCACGAGGTAGCCCTCGCGGCCGACGGGGTCGAGGGAGCCCGGCTCTGGCGGGAGGCCGCGTCCGATCTCGTCATCCTCGACGTGCACATGCCGGAGATGGACGGGATCGAGCTGCTCGCGCAGCTCCGGTCGCTGCATCCCACCGTGCCGATCCTGATGGTGTCGGGCGGAGCCCAGACCCGGGAGCTCGACCTGCTGCGGAGCAGCCAGCTGATGGGCGCGACGGCAGAGCTCGGCAAGCCGTTCACGCTCGCCGATCTGTATGGCGCGGTCGAGCGCCTGCTGGCCAACTCGCGCGCCGCGGGTTAGGACCGAGCGCGCCGCCCACGGTGCCGACGCGGCTAGAAGCTGATCTTGGTGATCGTCCCCCCCACGCCCACCAGCCAACCTGCGCTCCGCCCCGCGAAGCCCACGGCCCAGAATCCCGAGACGCCCGCCACGCTGTGCCACGAGGCGCCATCGTCGGCCGACCAGGCCGCCCCGGCGGGACCCGTGGCGACCACCGTGCGCTTCCCGAACCCCGGCACGTAGGCGAGCCCGTACACGGCGCTGGCGAACGGCGTGGGGCTCGCCAGGGTCCACGTGACGCCCCCGTCATCCGAGACCGCGACGTTATCGGTCGGGACGCTGGCGCTGCCGAGGTCTCCGCCGGCGAGGATCCCGTGGTGCGGATCCCGGAACGCGATGCTGATCCCGCCCGAGATCGGCGTGCCCTGGGTGATCGGCGTGTCGTGGGCCTGCCAGCTGTTGCCTCCATCCGTGGTCGTGAGCACCCGCGCCTTCGCCGCGCCACCGGTGGCGATCCAGGCGCGCTTCCCGCCCTGGACCGCCACGCAGGTCCCGCTGGCGGCGAAGGCCGCCTCGCCGTCCTGCGCCGCCGGCAGCCGGGCGCCGATGTTCTGCCAGGTCGTGCCGTTGGTGGTGCGAATCGCCGGGAACACTCCGTTGACCGCGTCGCTGAAGGTCACGCCGCGCTTCTGATCCCAGAAGGCGAAACAGTCGTAGAAGGCGCTCGGATCGTGGTTCTGGAACTGCAGCGCCCAGGTGGCGCCGCCATCCTCGGTCTTGTAGATCCGCGACGCCTCGCCGGGGCCGGCGGCCATGAGGTAGGCCACCCGCTCGCTGATCCCTTCGACGTCGCGGAACTCGAGAGCCTGGGCGCCGGGCACGACGCCGGCGCGCCAGGTCGCTCCCCCGTTGGTGGTGACGACGAAGGTGCCGCCGGTGCCGCTGGCCCAGGCCACGCGAGCGTTGACCGGGCTGATGGCCTGCAGGCGGTTGGTCGTGCCGCTCTGCTGCGGAGTCAGGGTGGGCGCGGAGCCCTTCTTCAAGTCGGAGATGGACGGCGACGAGGGGGCGGCCGCATCCGAACAGGCGAGCGCCGTCAGGACGATCGACGCCAGGATCGACGAGCCGGCCGTGAGCGAACGAATCATGGAGACTCTCCAGAGACATGCCGAGAGGTTGGGTGATCACCGCCTCCCGAATCTGACAGGTCCCCGACGCCCGCGCCATCGCGGCCCCGCGGTCCGTGAGCCTGGATCCAGTCCGCCTTGTGATAGGTCTCGGTGTCGTACAGATCGGGCGGCAAGGGCCGGTCGGCCCGCACGTCGCGATACTCCTCCCGCTGGACCTCCTTCCCGTTGAGCTTGATCACCACCTTGGGCGCGACCCAGGCCCGGCCCAGCCGCTGATAGTTCTCGAACGTGATATCGAGCACGTTGGCGGGGGCGTCCGGCTGCTTGGCCGGCTTTACCTCGATCAGGCGGACGAACAGCAGCCGGTCCTGCTCAATCCAGAACTGACTCGTGGTGGTGTCGTCCCGATCGGCACCCACGACCCAGACCTTAGCGCCGTTCCAGCGGTCCTCGCGCAGCTTGCCGAGGTCGATGCCCGCGCCCGCGAGCTGCGCGGTCGTGGTCTCAGGCGGCTGGGCATACACGTCGAAGCCCAGGGTCATGAGGAGATTGCGATCCCGGCGGGCGTTCGCGCGGACGCCTCCCTTGAACACGATGGTCGAGTCGCCGATGAACAGGATGGTGGTCATGCTGTCGAGCGGGGCGATGTCGATCCGGAGCTTGCCGGGAATGGTGCCGGCCTCATACCAGGTCTGGGCGGGCTCGCCGGGAAAGCTGGTCGTCTGGGTAAAGGTCAGGATGTGATACCACGTGCCGGCGTAGCGCGCGTGCATCTGGCGCACGAGGTCTCCGCCGTCACGGGGCGCGGACGGCGCGGCGAGCAGTACCAAGGGGAGCAAGAGGGGAAAGGAACGCACCTGGCCTCCGGGAGGGTGGCATCGGGACGGAATCGGCGTACCTCTACGCCCACCTCCGTCCCGAGGTTTCCAATCTCGAGAGCGGCCGGCTCACTCCGCGTCGTGAAAGATGATCCCCACAGTGTGCCGGCGCCCGGAGCGGACCCGGCTCACGCCGTGGCGCAGGTTCACCCGATAGGTCCCGCGGGTGCCCCGCACCGGGCGGTGATGGACCGCGAACACGACGCCATCTCCCTGCCGCAGCGGGACCACCTCCGCCCGCGACTGCATCCGCGGGCGCTGCTCGGTCATCACGAACTCGCCGCCGGTGAAGTCGCGGCCGGGCTCGGACAGCAGGATCGCGAGCTGCAGCGGAAACACGTGCTCGCCGTAGAGGTCCTGGTGCAGGCAGTTGAAGTCGCCCGCCTCGTAGCGCAGCAACAAGGGGGTGGGCTTGCGCTGGCCGCCGGCGTGGCAGCGGACCAGGTAGTCGGCATGCTCGGCCGGATAGCGCGGCTCGAGCCCCATGGTCTCGTTCCAGCGGTTGGCGATGGGCGCGAGCCGCGCGTAGACGGTGTCGCGTAGCTCGGCGACCGCCTCGGGCAGGGGATAGCGGAAGTACTGATACTCGCCGCGCCCGAACCCGTGCCGCGCCATCACGACCCGGCTTCGGAACCTGGCCTCGTCGGGGTACAGCTCCGCCAGCGCCCGGCATTCCGTGGGCGGCAACAGGCGCTCGAGCACCGCGCAGCCGTAGTCGTCGAGATCGCGGGACGCGCGATCCCAGTCCACGGCGGCGTGCCGCGGCAGGGCCACCGCAGCCGAGGCGCTCATTGCCCGGCCTCCCGAGCCAGCAGCGCGCGCTTCCGCTCGACGCCCCAGCGGTAGCCCGACAGGTCGCCGTCGGCCCGTACGACGCGGTGGCACGGAACGGCCACGGCCAGCATGTTGGCCGCGCAGGCCCGCGCCACCGCACGGGCGGAGGCGGGCGCGCCGATCCGCCGGGCGATCTCGCCGTAGCTCAGGGTCGAACCGGCCGGGATGTCGCGCAGCGCCTGCCAGACCTCCTGCATGAAGTCGGTGCCGCGGAGATCGAGCGGCAGGCCGAGCTCGGCGCCGGGATGCTCCACGAAGGTCGCTACGCGGGCCAGGGTCTCCGCCGCGCCCGGGTCCTGGTGGCCATCCTGGACGTCGGGAAACCGGCGGCGCAGGTCGGCGATCAACGCGTCGCGGTCATCGCCGAGGAGAATCGCGCACAGACCTCGGTCGCTGCGGGCGACCAGCAGGCCCCCGAGGGCGCAGCGGCCGACGGCGAATCGGATCGGGCCGGCCATCCGCGAATCGTGCCGGGTCTCGGCGGGTCCGCCTGTCTGATGCGTTGTCAGATCCATCATGGGTTGTTCCTTTGATTGATGCGTCTGCCGTGTGTGGCTCACGCGAGCAGTCTAGCACTTGGGCCGCCACGCGCGCGCCCTGATTCTTGCGGTCAAACTCGAGGTGGGAGGTTCGTGGGATCACGGGGGATCGGCACCGGCGGCAGGCCGGGGGCCGGGTAGCCGCACATACGGTCGCTATCTTGGGCGATGCACTCTTCGGCCCGCGGGCCGCATCGCAGGCTCGCGGGCGCACCCCGGCTCGAGTGCGTTCCGCCGGGCGATGGCATCGTGCATACCCATCCCCACTGGGGGCTCTCTGGGAGCTACGAAGGCACTCTCACTTCGAGAGCGGCGTTGGCGCGCGGGCCTGACGGCCGTCCTGGCCCTCTACGGCTGGAGCTGCCTCCGCGCTCCGGACACCTACCGCTGGCTCGACAGTCTCGACCTCGCGATCCACGAGGCCGGCCACCTGGTCTTCGCGTTCGGCGGCGAGACGCTCACGATCCTCGGCGGCACCCTGATGCAGCTCCTGGCTCCGCTGGCCTTCACGGTGGCGCTGTGGCGCCAAGGTGACCGGCATGGCGCCACCGTGCCGCTCTGGTGGCTGGGCCAGAACTGCTGGAACATCTCCGTCTACATCAAGGATGCGCGCGCGCAGGCGCTGCCGCTGGTGGGCGGCGGCGAGCACGACTGGGCGCTGCTGCTGGGCCAGGCCGGATGGCTGGCGAAGGACCAGGTGATCGGCGGGTGGGTGTACTTCGCGGGATTCGTGCTGTACGCGGCGGCCATCGTCATCGGCTGGCGCGCGCTCTTCGCGCCCGGGGTGGCGCTCACTCCTTCTTCTTCGCCAGGGTCACCGGCGTGAGGAAGTCTCCGGCGAGCTCCCGCGACCACCATGCCCCCGTCGCCCGGTGCTCGGCATGGGTGGTGAAGCGGTAGCGGTAATAGCGGGCGCGGATCCACCGGGGAGGTCCGTCGGGGAACGGGTTCCGGCCCAGGAGCCGCAGCACCCGCCGGTCGCCGGCGAGGAGTCGCCCGGCCAGCTCGCGGAACCAGGGCTCGGCGTATCTGGGGGAGAGCGCCGCGAACCACATCAGCCAATCGAGCCGCAGATGGTACGGCGCGATCTGCCGCGGCCGGCGCCGAGGATCGCCCGGCTTGGCCTTGAACTCGTATTCCCGCCACTCAGCCCCGGGCGACGGCAGCTCGGCGCGGGTGCCTTCGACGATCACCTCGTAACGCTCCCGGGTGATGCTGCCGAAGGCCCCGTAGGTGCCGACCAGGTGGAGCCGGTTGAAGGCGTAGTTCATGAGCTGGCGCCGCGCGAAGAGATTCGCCACCGGCCAGTAGCTCAGCACGGCGACCAGCGCGCCCACCAGGAGGACGGCGCCGACGAACCACGCCGGTGGCTGGGCGAGGGTCGGCGCCGCGAGTCCCGAGAGCACCCACCGGAAGAAGGCGTCCGGCACCGCGGAGATCGCTACCACCATGGTCAGCACATTGAGCCAGGCGTAGTTGCCGCTCAGGACCAGGTAGCCCTGGGTAGCCAGCATGAGCAGGGCCCCGATCCCGGCGATCGGCTGCGGGAAGAACAGCAGGAGGGGCGCCCCGAGCTGGGCCACGAAGTTCCCTACCACCTCGGCGCGGTGCAGCGCGCGCGGCAGCAGATGGAAATACCGGCTCAGCGGGTTCGGGATCGGCTGGGTCTCGTGGTGGTAGTCCATGCAGGTGAGGTCGCGCCAGCAGCTGTCGCCGCGCAGCTTGATCAGCCCGGCGCCGAGCTCGACCCGGATCGCCAGCCAGCGGAACAACAACAGCACGGGGAACGGCGGGACGGTGCGCGCGTTGCCCAGGAAGATCGCAAAGAACCCCGCCTCGAGCAGGATGGATTCCCATCCGAACCCGTAGAACTGCTGGCCGATGTTGACGATCGAGAGATAGAGCAGCCACAGCGCCAGCCACACGAGCATCGGGAGCCACAGCGGTCCCGCCTGCGGGAGGCCGGCCACCACCGCGGCCGACAGGATGATCCCCACCGCCGAGACCGCGCGCAGGAAGCGGTCGGAGTAGTGGAGGTGGAACAGGCTGGGCGCCTCGCGGAAGCTGGTGTGGCGGAGGAAGCGCGGGGCCGGGAGCAGGCCGTGCTCGCCGAGCAGGGCCGGGAACTGGTTCAGCGCGACCAGGAACCCGATCAGGTAGACGAGCCCGAGGCCGCGTTCGAGGGCCAACCGTGTGAGCCGGTAGTCCGGCGCGGAGAACCAATCCATCAGCGCTCCGAGGCGAGGTACCGAAAGATATGACCGGGGGCTCGTCGGGTGCGCCGGCACGCCTCACCGCCACGCGGGCCTCTGTCTCGGGTGAAGCCGACACCGTAACTTTTGCGTGCGCTGAGCGCGTGCTGATCCAGGACCGGAGCCCGCGTCTGGCGGCGAACCAGGAGGGGGCGATGGCGGGCCAAGGCTCGGCCGGAAACGTGATCGCTGCGCTGGCGAGCTTCTTCATTCCGGGCCTGGGCCAGCTGCTCCAGGGCCGGCTGGTCATGGCCCTGATCCAGTTCTGCCTGGCTGCGGCGCTCTGGTTCATCCTGATGGGGTGGATCATCCACCTGTGGTCCATCCTGGACGCGGCGCTATGGAAGCCCAAGGCGGGCTAGAGCCCGGATGAGTACCTACGCCATTCGGGGTGGGATGGGGGGGCGCGACGGCTCGATCTGCTCGCGCTCACCATGGCCCCGACGACCGAGGCACTGCTCGCGTCGGTGGGCATCCGTCCCGGGACGCGGTGCCTGGATCTCGGATGTGGGGCGGGACAGGTGAGCCGTCTCATGGGGACGCAGGTGGGCCCCGCCGGGAGCGTGGTCGGGCTCGACTTCGATCCGGTCAAGCTCGAGGGCTGTCGCTCAGCACGCTGGTGAACATCGCCGATACCGTGCTCGCGGAGGGACTCGCCACCCGCGAGGAGCTCGACGCGGCCGTCGCCTCACTCACCGCGTTGACCGACGACCCACGGTCCGTGGTGGGCCTGCCGCGCATCGTTCAGGTGTGGGGACGGAAGCCGGCTGGCGCGTAGTCGCCAACGATCTAGAAGGTCATCGGGTGGCGACGACTGACGAGACCGGGGCTGCCGCGACGCGGCGGCCCCGTCGCTTGGGTGCCGCACGCTTCATGCGGAAGCCGTTCCGAGCGAGATTCAGTGGTCGGGGTGAGCGCGCGAACGCTCATCCATGCATCGGTGACGATCCAGCCGAAGGCCCGGCGTGCGCGATTTCCGGTTGTGGTGGGGGTTGTTCGTCTTCTTCGGCGCCTTGAGCGTGTGGGCGGTGCAACGAGCCCATCGCCGCTGGCTACGGGCGCGCGCGGCCGTGGCCGCCCGTCCTGTCCCCGAACGCGAGCTGCTCGCCCCGCGGATCCGGCGTGAAGGCTGGCGGCTCGCGTGCATGAGCCTGAGCGTCGTCGCGATGACCGCCCTGGTGTTCGCGGCGCTGCTGGGCGCACCGGCGGCCGCGATCCTTCTCCTTCGCCTGCTCGCCATCGGCGCGGTTGCCGGAGTGGTATGGCTGAGTCTCAGCCGGTAGCCGACGAGCTGCAGCGCACCCGCTGGCTGTTCCTGCGCCTGCTGGGAGCGGTCTACGTCATCGCGTTCGTGTCGCTGGCCGTGCAGGTGGCTGGGCTCATCGGGCCGCGCGGCCTGCAGCCGGCCGGTCCCTACCTCGACCAGGCGCGCTCGATCTACGGCGCCGGCGCCTACCGATTGCTGCCGACGCTGCTCTGGCTCGGCGCCGGGGACGCGGCGCTCAAGGTTGTGGCCTGGAGCGGCGCCGGGCTCGGACTCCTCGTCGTGCTCGGGATCGCCCCGCGGGCCGCGCTCGCGGGCGCCTGGCTCCTGTATCTCTCGCTCTCGGTGGCAGGCCAGGATTTCCTCTCGTTTCAGTGGGACGCGCTGCTGCTCGAGACCGGTCTGCTCGCCATGTTGTGGGCGCCGCCCGGGTGGCGGCCTGGACGCGAGCCCCCGCCGCCGTCGGCATTGGTGCGGTGGCTGCTGGTCTTCCTGCTGTTCAAGCTGATGTTCCTCTCGGGCGCCACCAAGCTGCTGAGCGGCGATCCCACCTGGCGGGCTCTCACCGCGCTCGACTACCACTTCGAGACCCAGCCGCTCCCGACCTGGCTCGGATGGTACGCCCATCAGCTCCCGTCGTCGGTCCATCGGGCGCAGACCGCGGTGATGTTCGCGATCGAGCTGGGCGCGCCGTGGCTCCTGTTCGCGCCGGCTCGCCTGCGGCGGCTCAGGTACGCAGGAGTGGCCGCCCTGCTGCTGCTGCAGACCGGCATCGCCCTGACGGGGAACTACGGGTTCTTCAACTTGCTGGCCGTGGTGCTGTGCGTCCCCGCGCTGGACGACGGCGTGATCGGGCGGGCCGTGCCGCTCCGGATCGGGACGGTGCCGCGCGGCGCGCCCTGGCGGCGCGCGGCGTTGGTGGCCCTGACGCCGGCGATCGCACTCCTGAGCGGGCTCAGCGCCTGGGCCGAGCTGGCCTACACGGGCGCGGCCGGGGGAGCGGCGGCGTTCCCGGGCTGGGGCGCGACCCTGCTGGATTGGGTGGCGCCGCTCCGGTCCTTCAACGGGTATGGTCTGTTCCGGGTGATGACCACCGAGCGTCCCGAGATCGTGGTCGAAGGGAGCCTGGACGGCCAACGGTGGCTGGCGTACGACCTGCCCTACAAGCCGGGGCCGGTCACCCGCGCGCCGGGGTTCGTCGAGCCGTATCACCCGCGCCTAGACTGGCAGATGTGGTTCGCGGCGCTCGACCCGATGCGCGGACTGCCGCTGCTCCAGGCCCTCTCGCGGGGGCTTCGGGCTGGGACACCGGCCGTGGCCGCGCTCATGGGGCGCGATCCGTTTCCGAACGCCGGGCCGCGCCAGGTCCGGTTCGCGCTCTACGACTACCGCTTCACGACGTGGGCGGAACGACGCCGGAGCGGCGCGTGGTGGGCTCGTGAGCTTCGCGGATACCTGCCGGACCCCGTCCCTTAACCGCTCCCCTGCGCTTGACCACCGCGGGCGTCGCGGCGACCATTCGCCCACCCGCCCGACGCCTCCCAGCACCTGGAGTGTCATGACGACCGGCCGCCGCCTGATCCACGATCCCGAAGGTCACAACTCCGCGCCCTGGCCCATCCGGCAGGAGGGTGTCCTCACCTCCACCGACTGCTTCTTCACCCGCAGCCACGCGCCTACCCCCCAGGTGGACCCTCGCGCCTGGCGGCTCGAGATCGGCGGTCTGGTCGAGCGCCCGATGCGGCTGTCGCTCGACGATCTGACCGGCTTCCCGCGGAGCGAGGTCCCGGCCACGCTGGTCTGCGCCGGGCTGCGGCGCGACGAGTATCTGGCGATCGGGCCCCTGCCGGGCGAGCTGCCCTGGGGCCCCGAGCCGATCAGCACCGGCTGCTGGAGCGGCTTCGTGCTGGCGAGGGTGCTGCGGCAGGCGGGGGTCAAGCCCGAGGCGCGCTTCGTCGAGTTCGTGGGGCTGGACAGCGTCGAGCGCCATGGCCACCGGTTCGGCTTCGGGGGCTCGATCGACCTGGAGAAGGCGCTCAGTCCCGACGTCCTGCTCGCCACCGAGCTCAACGGCGCGCCGCTGCCTCCGGATCACGGGTTCCCGCTGCGGGCGCTGGTGCCCGGCTGGATCGGCGCCCGCAGCGTCAAGTGGCTCGGCCGCATCAGGCTCAGCGCCGAGCCGTCGCAGAACTACTTTCAGACCAAGGCGTACCGGGTCCAGCGGGAGACCAACCACCGCGACCCGCGCGACGTATCCGCGGGCACGGCCATGAGCGATGTCCCGCTCAATGCGGTCATTCTCGAGCCCACCCGCGATCAGTCTGTCGCGGCCGGACCGGTGACGGTGCGTGGCTGGGCGATGGGCTCGGGTGGCCGGCGGATCGTCTCGGTCGAGGTCAGCCCCAACGCCGGCGCCGAGTGGGCGCCGGCCCGGATCGCCGCGCCGGGCTCGCCGTGGACCTGGAGCATCTGGGAGGCGACCCTCGACCTGGCGCGGGGACGACACATGCTGGCGGTGCGGGCGAGCGACACGTCGGGCGCGGCCCAACCGGCCGCGGTGTGGGACACATGGAACGTGAAGGGCTACGCCAACAATGCATGGCACCGGGTGCCGGTGCAGGCGGAGTGATTGCTATGCGACGCACGACCTTGCTCGCCGCGGTTCTGGCGTTCCTGATGCTGGCGCTGGCCGGACCCGGGGTCCGGCTGGGACTCTGGACTTTCCGGACCGGCTTCCACCTGCTGCAGTGGGGCGCCTATCTCGGCCTCGCGGCGGCAGCGGTGGCGCTGGTGCTGCTGCTGATTCCGGCGACGCGCGCGCCGTCGGCGGCGCCGCTGGTGGTCGCCATCGGCCTCGGGCTCGTGTCGGCCGGGGTACCGTGGTTCTGGCGGCACCGGGCCGAGCAGGTTCCGCCGATTCACGACATCACCACCGACGTCCACAGCCCGCCGGAGTTCGTCGCCGTGCTACCGCTCCGCGCCAACGCGCCCAATCCGGCGACCTATGGCGGCGAGGAGGTGGCCCAGGCCCAGGAGAAGGCCTATCCCGACATCCGGCCGCTCGTGCTGGCCTCGATCCCGCCTGCGGGGGCGTACACCCGGGCGCTCGCGGCGGTTCGCGCGGAGGGCTGGGAGCTGGTCGCCGCCGACTCCTCGGCCGGCCGCATCGAGGCGACGGCGACCACCGGGTGGTTCGGGTTCAAGGACGACGTGGTGGTCCGGATCGAGCCCCAGGGGGCGGGGAGCAAGGTGGATGTGCGGAGCGTGTCGCGGGTGGGCGGGAGCGATGTGGGGACCAACGCGCGGCGGATTCGGGAATACCTGCGGAAGGTAGCGGGGTAGGCCGGCGCCATCATCCCGAGCGCAGCGAGGGACCT
>JBOHSB010000427.1:0-45809 GCA_050733015.1 Gemmatimonadales bacterium | reverse complement strand
CGGCGGCGTCATCGCCCTGCTCGTGCCGGCCAAGCTCGCCACGGCACAGTACGGCGCTGCCGCGCGGCACGGATTGGCGTCCTCCACCACCCTGCTCCGCGTGGCCGATCTGACGGGCCACTCCGCGGCCGCGTTCGACGCAACCGTGTATCCGCTCGCGCTGGTCGCACGAAACGCCGCTCCTCCCGCCGGGCACACGGTGCGCGCCAGGCTGACCGGTGCGCAGGGCGGAATATCGCAGACCCGACTGCGCGGCGGCGCGCCGTGGATTCTTTCCCCCGAGGGTGCGCCGCGCGTGGCCGGACGCCTCCTGCGCGAGCACCCGGCGCTAGGCGAGCGTCTGGGCTGTCATCTCGGGGTCAAGACCGGCGCCAATCGGATCTTCCTTGACCCGCCTGGTACGGTCGAGCCGTGCCTGCTGCGATGGGCCGTGCGAGGCCGGGATCTGCGGCCGTTCCAGGCGCGCCCCACCCGGCGCCTGCTCTGGACCCATGACGACGCCGGTGCGCCGCTGGCCCGACTTCCCCCGGGCGCGGCCGCCCATATGCGGCCGCACGAGGCCGAGCTCCGGGCCCGTGCGGATTACGTCGCTGGTCCGCCGTGGACCCTGTTCCGGACGGCCGCAGCCGCGTCCCGGCACCGGCTGGTCTGGGCGGACCTCGCCCGCCGCCTCACCGCGTGCGCGCTCACCGGCCGCCGCGATGCCGCTTTGGTCCCGCTCAACTCGTGCTACGTCGCGCCCACCCGGTCCGAGGCGGAGGCGGAACGACTCGCGGCCTGGCTCAACTCGACATGGATACGCGCCGTCGCCCGGCTTGGCGCCGTGCCCGCCTCGGGCGGGTTTCACCGGTTCACGACCGCGGTGGTGAGTCGCCTCCCGCTGCCGGCGGTGGTGCTCGAGGACGAGCGCCTGCTTGCCGCCGCGAAAGCGGGTCGTGCCGGCGAGCCGGTCCAGGAGGCAATCGATGATCTTACCGCGGGGCATCTCGCCCTGTCTTCCCGCGAACGGGCCGCGCTGGCCCGCCTCGTGGCCGCCGGCGCCGCGGATCGTCGCTGAGTCGCTCGCCGCAGTCACGGAACCGCTGCGCACCGTACTCGCTCCCGGGCCGCCCGCACCGCCCGCGGGCGTGGCGCGGGCGCTGGCGCGGAGCCTGCTCCCGGCCGAGTCCCCACTGCCGCCGCCGGCCTGGCTGCTGCCCGGCCAGGCGCGGAGCTTTCGCCGAGTGCTGGCGGCGCTCGATCGGTACGGCGGCGCGCTGCTCGCCGATCCGGTCGGCAGCGGCAAGACGTACGTGGCGCTGGCGGTGGCCGCCGCGCAGCGGCGGACTTCGGTCTGTCTGGTCCCCGCAATGCTCGTCCAGCAGTGGGCCTACGTCGCCCGCCGGCTCGGTGTGCCGGTCGAGATCGGCACGCACCAGCAGGCCAGCCGGGGCCGCCTGCCGGAGGTCCGCGCGGGGCTCGTCATCATCGACGAGAGCCACCATTTCCGGAACCCGCGCACCCGTCGCTACGGGCACATCGCTCCCTGGCTGATCGGCCGCCGGGTCCTGCTTCTCAGCGCCACTCCCATCGTGAACCAGGTAGGCGATCTCGCCACCCAGCTTCTGCTCGGCGTCCGCGACGACGCCCTCCTCCCCGATGGCGTGATCTCCCTGCGCTCGGCGCTGGCCGGCGGAACCGGGGTCGCGGCACTCGGCCGGCTCGTCGTGGAGGATACGGCCGAGCCGGGCCCCCGCCCCACGCGAACCTCAAGCATCAGCGCGGCCACCTCGGGCGAAGACGAGGCGGCTCGGGGTCTGCTCGACCGCCTGCGACGGCTCCAGCTTTCGCGGCACGCGCCTACGGCCGCGCTCATCCGCAGCGTGCTGCTTCGCGCGGCCGCCTCGAGCCCGGCGGCGTTAGCGGGCGCGCTGCGCCGCTACCGGGGCCTGCTGCTGCACGGCGCCGATGCCCAACGGGCTGGACGCTCGCTCGGCCGCGCCGAGCTCCGGGAGCTCGCCGGCGAGCTGGACGACCAGCTGGTGTTCTGGGAACTGGTGTCGGACGGTCACGGAACGCTGGAGCTGGCGCTCGACGATCTCGACGCAATTGGTGGCGTGCTCGACGCCTGCGCGGGCGCCGCGGCGACCGACGCCAAGCTCGCCCGGCTGCGCTCGCTGCTGGCGGACGGCCGGCCGACGCTGGTCTTCACCACTCGGCGCGACACCGTCCGTCATCTGCGCGACGGCCTCGGCGTCGGGGTGGCCTGGTGCACGGGCGACCGCGCGGGATTAGGTCACGCGCCAGCGGCGCGTTCCGCGGTGATGCGATGGTTTCAGGCGCCGGGGCCGCACCCGATGCCCCACTGCCTGTTAGCGACCGACGTCGCCGCCGAGGGTCTCGACCTGCGCCGGGCCGAACGGGTGGTGCATTACGATCTGCCGTGGACGCCGATGCGGCTCGAGCAGCGCGAGGGGCGCGCGGTGCGGCTGGGCTCGTCCCATCCTCGCATCGAGGTGATCCGGTTTCCGCCGCCGCCGGCCCTGGAGGCCGCCCTCCGACTCGGGGAGCGGCTCGAGCGCAAAGCGGCGCTCCCAGGGCAGGCCGGCCTAGGCCCGGACGGCGCGCGACTCTGGCGCTGGCGCTCGGCGCTGGCCGATCGGCTGGGGGATACGCCGGGCGCGACGGGCACCGCTCTGGTTCGTGGCACCGGCCGGCGAGGCGTGCTGGCCGGCTTCACCCTTTGGGTGCGCCGCGGCGACAGCGCCGAATCACTCGCCGCGGTGGTCGGTTGGCAGGATCCGGAGGGAGAGTGGACCGAGGACGCGCACATCGTCGGCGAGCGACTGCTCGAGGCTGCTCGCGCCGAGGCGCCGGGCCCGACGGACATCGAGCAGGTTCAAGCCGCTCTTGACGGTCTCGCGAGCCCGATCCGGGCGCGTCTCACCCTGGCAACCGGGCGCCGCTGGGCCTCGGCCGAGCCGACCGGTTCCACCCGGCGGGTGGCGGAACGGCTCGGTCGCGCGGTAGCGGAGGCGGCCCGACGGCGGGACCGGCGCGAGCTGGAGCGGCTGGAAAGAGGGATGGGATTCGTGGCCGGCGGCCACACTGCCGGGGAGGCGATGCTGATGGACCGCATGGCGGACGCGTCTGAGCGCGATCTGCTGGCCTGGGTCGGCCGGATGCCCGCGCCGGCGCCGCGCGGGGATCCGATCGAAGCGCGGCTCACGGGCATCATCCTATTCGAGGAGTGACGGGATCAGCCCCCGAGCCGAATGCGGCCTCCTTTGAGACCACCTTCCCCCCGAAACTCGAAATGCTGGTCGTCCAGGATTCGCTCCGGCAGCGACCGTTCGGCGCGGTCCTGCCGGAGAAAGCGCGCCAGCAGGTGCTCTGCCAACGTGGCGGCGGTATACCAGACGTCGGGATCGATGCCGGGGTAGAGCGCCGCGAACTCCGGCTTGAGGCGGGCCTCCCGCAACGGCGTATCGGTCCTCACGGCTGCAGCGGGTGGCTGTCCAGCCTCCGCGTCCCCGGGTCGCTCCACTCGTCCATGGTCAGGTGCCAGATGTGCCAGGCCTCCGCCACGGCGGTCTGCCTGGTATCGGCATGCGGGCCGTCACCTTCTCGGCGGCCGCTATAGATGATCGCGGCCATGATTGCCACGAGCTCGGTCGGCTGCATCGTCTCGCTCCAGGAACGTACAGGGGCAGCATAAGAGCTTCGGAGCATCGCGCGCAACCCGAGACCGACCCGGCTACGTTTCCGCGCATGCCTCCGGTCCAGACTTTTCTGTTCGATCTCGACGGCACCCTGATCGACTCGGTGCGTCTCATCCTCGACAGCTACCATCACACCCTGGCCGCGCACGGCCTCCCCCCGCGCTCCGACGAGGATTGGCTGCGTGGCGTGGGCACGCCCCTCACGGTGCAGTTCGCCGAGTGGCACGACCAGGGAATGATCGAGGCGCTGGTCGCGACCTACCGCGAGTACAACCTGGCCAACCACGACCGAATGGTGACCGTCTATCCCGGCATCGTCGATGCAGTCCGCGCGGTCCGCAACGCCGGCCGTGCCACCGGCCTCGTGACCAGCAAGAACCGCTCGGGCGCCCTGCGCGGGCTCGCGCTGGCCAGGCTCGAGCCGATGATGGACGTGCTGGTGTGTGCCGACGAGGTGACCAATCCCAAGCCGCATCCCGAGCCGGTCGAGAAGGCCCTGGCGCTGCTCGGCGCGGAGCCGGCCACCGCGGTCTACGTCGGCGACAGCATCCACGACATGGTGTCGGGCCGCGCAGCGGGGGTGCGGACGGCGGCCGCGCTGTGGGGTCCGTTCGGCCGAGAGCACCTTGCGGGCGCGACGCCGGACTACTGGCTGGAGACGCCCGGAGATCTGCTGGGGTTGCTCGAGACATCATAGGCTGGGTGCACAGGCCGTGCGACGCACGCCTTCGGGCGATCTCGGTCAGACTGCGTCCTACGGGGCGTCCAGGATCTCGCGGGTGCGACGGATCAGCTGCTCCACGGTGAACGGCTTCTCCACGAACCCGGTGCCTGCGGGCATGGTCCCGTCGGACGTCACGGCCCGCTCGCTGTACCCCGACATGAACAGCACCTTCATGGCCGGGTGGCGGGCCCGAACCCGCTCGACCATCTCCCGCCCGCCCATCTCGGGCATGACCAGGTCCGTGATCACCAGGTCGATCGTGCGCCCACCTTCCTCGAGGATCCGAAGCGCCTCGCGCCCGTGCCGCGCCTCAACTACCTGATACCCGTGCCGCTCGAGCAGCCGCCGGGCGGAGGAGCGGACCGCAGCCTCGTCTTCCACCAGCAGCAGCGTCTCGTGCCCGGTCGGGAGTCCGCGCCGGTCCGGCTGGCCCGGCGCCACGGCGCCCGCGCCCGGCTCATGGCGAGGGAGAAAGATCGTGAACGTCGCTCCCTGCCCCGGCGCGCTTTCGACCGCGATGTGTCCGCCGCTCTGCTCCACGATGCCGTACACCGTCGCCAGGCCGAGGCCGGTCCCCTTCCCCGGGTCCTTGGTGGTGAAGAACGGATCGAAGATGCGGGCCTGGGTAGGGACGTCCATGCCGACGCCGGTGTCGCGCACGGACAGCGTCACGTAGCCCCCCGCCCGGATCCCGTTGCCCCTGGCGGCGTCGGCCGCGTGGAGCACGCGATTGGCCGTCGTGACGGTCACGCCGCCGCCGGCGGGCATCGCGTCGCGGGCGTTCATCACCAGATTCACCAGCACCTGCTCCAGCTGGCCGGGGTCCGCCAGAACATGCCACAGGCCAGGGTCGAGCTCGGTCTCGATGGAAACGTCCGCCCCGAGCAGGCGGCGGAGCATCGCCTCGACCTCGCCCACGGTGGCGTTGAGCGACAGCACTCGCGGCTGCAGCACCTGGCGCCGGCTGAACGCCAGGAGCTGCCGCGTGAGGGCTGCCGCGCGCTGGCCGGCGTGCTGGATCTGCTCCAGGTCGCCGCGCAGGGGATCGCCCTCACGGAGCTCGTGGAGCATGAGCTCGCTGTAGCTCAGGATCCCGGTGAGCAGGTTGTTGAAGTCGTGCGCGATCCCGCCGGCCAGCTGGCCGACCGCTTCCATCTTTTGCGCATGACGCAGCTGCTCCTCGCTGCGCCGCAGCGCCGCCTCGGCGGCGCGCTGATCGGTGACGTCCTGGTTCACCAGGATCGCCCCGATGATCTCGCCGCTCAGGCTCCGAAGGGGGACGGCGGAGTTGAGGATGGTCTTCTGGGCGCCGGTGAAGGTCTCGATGGTCACCGCTTCGTTGAGCGACGTCTCCCCCTTGAGGATGGCGCGCGCGGCGGCCCAGTCGCCGGGCGCGATCGGCTCCCCCGAGTCGGCCCACCAGCCGCGGTACGCCTCGGACTCCTCGAGGCCGAGGTACCGCGGGCCGCCCCAGATGGCCCGCCCGGCCGGGTTGCCGAACATGATCCGCCCGTCGCGGTCGAGCACCCAGACGCCGACCGGCAGGTTGTCGAGCACCTGCTCGAGCAGCCGGGTTCCCCGGGCCAGCGCGTCCTGGCTCCGATCGCGTGCGATGGCGATCTCCGCCAGCCGCCCCGACAGGTCCACCAGCCGGCGGTCGGCGGCATCCGGCTCGTGCGGCTGGCGGTGGTGGATTTCCAAAGTCCCGATGAGTGAGCCGTCCGCGGCAAATAGGGGCGTGGCCCACGCGGCCGCCACACCCGCGTCGCGCAACAGCCCGGTCCATGGCTCCTCCGGCGCGGCCGCGAGGTCGGGAAACACAACGGCTTCCCGCCGCGCGGCCGCCAGCGCGCTCAGTCCCGTGCCAGGCTCGAGCGGCATGGTCGCGAGCGCCTCGCGTAGCCCGGGCGCGAGACCAGGCCCGGCCGCCAGACGCAGCTCCCGCGTCTCGGCGGTGACCACCAGGATGGCCGCGGTGAGATCGCCCCCGTGCGCTTCCGTGAATCGCACTACGCGCTCGAGCACGGCGCCCAGGTCGAGCCCCGCGGCGATCTGCTCAAGCAGCTGGCTCTGTCCGCTGGCGAGCTGGCCGGCCTGGGTCTCCTCGCTCCGATCGACCACCCCGCCGACCATGCGCACGGCATCACCCGCCTCGTCCCGCACGATGGCGGCCCGGTCTACAAGCTGGGCGTAGCGGCCGTCGGCGCGGCGGAAGCGGTACTCATCGCTCCAGCTCGCGGCCCCCTCCGCAATGGCCGCATGGATGCCGCTCACCACCCGCTCGCGGTCGTCCGCATGCAGGCGCTCGTACCACCAGGCCGCCGACGCGCTGCGTCCGGAGCGGTGGTAGCCGAGCTTGCCGTCGGCCCGCTCGGACCACACGATGCGATCGGTGAGCAGATCCCAGTCCCACAGCGCGTCCCGCCCCGCCTCGGCGGCGAGCCGGTAGCGCTCCTCCCGGTGACTCAGGTCTTGCTCGGCCCGCTTACGGTCGGTGATGTCCTGGAACGCGACGTGGAGGGGTCCGTCGGGCATGGCCGTCACCGTGGCCAGCACCCAGACCGGGTCCTCACCCTCACGCAGCAATCGTTTTTCCGACTGGTAGCTGGCGGCCTCGCCCGCGCGCAGCAGTCGGATGGCCTCGTGATCGGCGGCGCGGTCGGCGGGATAGGTGACGGCCTCAGCCGGGCATCCGGCCAGGGCCTCGGGCGAGCTATCCAGCAGGCAGGCGAGGGCCCGGTTCACCCGCAACCAGCGGCCATCCGGCTGAATGAGGCCCATGGGCAGCGCGGAGGCATCGAAGATTGCGGCCGCGGGATCGGGAGCGGATGTCTGGCCCGGCGAGTCCCCGTCGGACGGGTCGCGCCGTGGGCGAGGACGGCGGAGCTCGATTTCGGTCACCACCGATGCCGCCAAGTCCGCCAGCAGGGTCAGGTCGCGCGGCGACCAGATCCTGGGCAGGCCGTCCACCACGCAAAGCGCGCCGACGGTCTCCCCGCCACCCAGGGTCAGCGGCACCCCCGCGTAGGCGATCCAGCGGAGCTCGCGAACGGCCGGATTGCCGCGCACGAGCGGATGCCGGCGGGCGTCTTCGACCACCAACGGCTCCCCGGTGGCCACGACGTATTGGCAGAAGGAGTGGGAAATCGGGGTGCCTCGGCGGGTGGCCCATGGCTCGGGCAACCCGATGGCACTCTTGAAGAAGACTCGATCCTCGCCCAGCAACGTCACCAGCGCGACCGGCGCGCCGAGCAGCCGGGAGGCGAGACGGGTGAGCCGGTCGAAGGCTTCCTCGGGAGGGCCGTCGAGGAGGCTGGTTGCCAGCAGCTGGGTCATAGAGGCCGGGCACGCGGAAGCGGGCGGTGTGGGCCGTCCCGTGGAGCGGCGGACCCCGGGAATCTGGGGGCGAAACCCCGGGCGTCAAGGAATGCTCCCGCGACGTGCGGGAGTCCCGGGGCGGAGTTATCTTGCCGCGGCCCGTTACCTGGATGTGACAGTGCGCCTGCTGCCCCGCGACGAAAAGTTCTTCGACCTGTTTACGGCGGTGGCCACCTTCACGGTAGAGGCCGCCCGGCTGCAGCAGGATCTGCTGCGCACCGACCCCAACCGGCGCGGCGTGATCGTGGACCAGATCAAGCGGCTGGAGCACCAGGCCGACCAGGTGACCCACGACGTCGTGAGCCGGCTCGACCGGGTGTTCATCACCCCGCTCGACCGGGAGGACATCCACACGCTGGCCTCGCGGCTGGACGACGTGATGGACCTGGTCGACGGCACGTCGCGGCGGCTGCACATCTTTCACGCCGGTGTCGCGCCCGAGGGGGCCATGCTCATCGCCGACGTGATCGTCCGGGCCACCGAGCAGCTGCTGGTGGCCGTGGGCGCCTTGGAGAAGAACAGGAACGGGACGGTGCTCAACGCCTGCGTGCAGGTCAAGCGGCTCGAGGAGGAGGGCGATTCGCTCTACCACCAGTGGCTCGGCCGGCTGTTCGAGGGGCAGCCGGACGCCCTCACCGTGATCAAGTGGAAGGAGATCTACGACAACCTGGAGAAGACGCTGGACTACATCGAGGACGCCAGCAACGTCCTCGAGTCGATCTCCATCAAGCACGCGTGACGATGCCGAACGAGGTCCTGTACGTCCTGGCCATCGTCGTCGTCGCGCTGGTGTTCGATTTCATCAACGGCTTCCACGACAGCGCCAACTCGATCGCGACGGTAGTCTCGACCCGGGTGCTCTCACCCGGAGTCGCCGTGGTCTGGGCCGCGGTGTTCAACGTGCTCGCGGCCTTCGTCGTGGGGACGGCGGTCGCCAAGACCATCGGCAAGGGACTGATCGAGCCGTCGGTGGTGGATCCCAACCTCATCCTCAGTGCGCTGATCGGCGCGATCTGCTGGAACCTCATCACCTGGTACGTCGGCCTGCCAAGCTCGTCCAGCCACGCGCTCATCGGCGGCCTGGGCGGCGCGGCCATCGCCAAGGCCGGGTTCCCGGCGCTCCAGCTGGGCGGCTGGGTGCTGCCGGTCTCGTTCATCTTCATCTCGCCCCTGCTGGGCCTGGTCCTGGCGCTCACGCTGACGGTGGTGCTCTCGTGGCTGCTCAAGAGCGCGCCGGCCGGTCCGGTGGATCGGGTCTTCCGGCGGCTGCAGCTGGTGTCCGCCGCGCTGTATTCGCTGAGCCATGGCGCCAACGACGCGCAGAAGACGATGGGCATCATCGTCGGCCTGCTGGTGTCCACCCAGCCGCTGTTCGTGCACGAGCAGGGCATACTGCGGCACCTGTACGTGCCGAGCGCCGATCACATCCCGCTCTGGGTGGAGATGGCGGCCTATACCGCGATTGGCCTGGGGACGGCCATGGGGGGGTGGCGGATCGTGAAGACGATGGGCAGCCGCATCACCAAGCTGCGGCCGTTTGGCGGGTTCTGCGCGGAAACGGCGGGCGGCATCTCGATCCTGATCGCGTCGCAGCTGGGCGTGCCGGTGAGCACGACGCACACCATCACCGGGGCGATCGTGGGCGTGGGCGCGGCGCAGCGAGTCTCGGCGGTGCGGTGGGGCGTGGCCACGCGAATCGTGTGGGCGTGGATCCTCACGATCCCGATGGCGGCGGCGATCGCGGCGGTGTCGTACCTGGTGCTGCGGAAGTAGCCCTTCCTGTTTCAGCGGCCTGAGCGGGGGCCGGTCGCTGGTGGGGTTCGGGGTCCGCGGCTGCGGCGGGGGTGGCGCTCGTGCCGGTCGCTGCAGGCCACCCCGTAGCGCCCGTCTCGGCAGGAATCGCCCGGCCTGACGCTCCCTCTGCGAGCGCCACCCCCGCCTCCGCCCGCCGATCCGAGCACGCCGGCCGATCGACCACCCGAGCGCCCGCACGCCCTATCGCCCTCTCCCCTGACCGTCCGTCCGTCCTTCCGTTCTTCCGTCCTCCCTCACGCCGCCCGCTCGTCCGCCTTCGCCACCATCGCGGCGCGGTAGTCGTCGAGCAACTGGTCGTAGACCGCGCCCCAGTCGCGCGCGCGCGCCGTAGCCAGCGCGCCGGCGGCAAGCCGATGGCGGAGGGAGGGATCGGCGAACAGACGGCTGAGCGCGTCGGCGATCGCCGGGGCGCTGTCGGGTTCGACCAGCCACGCATTGCGCCCGTGCTCCGCGAACTCGAGGACGCCGCCGCCGGCCGCGACGATCGGCGGGAGGCCCGAGCCCATGGCCTCGAGCAGCGAATTGCCGAAGGTTTCGGTGGGCGAGGGGAACGCGAACACGTCGGCCGAAGCATACGCGGTCGAGAGGGCTTCGCCCTGGAGCAGGCCGGTGACGTGCACGCCGGGGAGGTCACGGCGGCGAATGTCGTCCTCCAGCGGACCTCGCCCGACCAGAACCAGCTGCGCCCCGCCGCGCTCGGACGCGAGCGATTCCCATGCCTCGAGCAGCAGACCGAGGTTTTTCTCGCGCGCGATGCGCCCGATGTAGGTCACCAGGAGATCGCCCGGACCCGCGCCCATGGCATCCCGGTACGCCTGGCTCCGGAAGCTGGGCGCGAATACCTCGGGGTCCACCCCTCGGCTCCAGAGCCCGGTGTGCAGCACGCCGTGGCGGTGCAACGCCCCCTCGTAGATCCGCGAGGGGCAGAGCACCCGTTGCGCCTGGCCGTAGAACCAGCGGAGGTAGTGCCACCCCGCGCGGAGGGCCCAGGTAACGCCATACCGCGCGGCGTACTGGTCGTAGTCGGTATGCGCCGAAGCGATGATGGGGAGGTCGAGCTGGCGGGCGGCCTTCACCCCCGCGATCCCCAGCGAGAACTCGGTCGCGACGTGGACCACGTCGGGCCGAAAGGCCTGCAGGTCGTCCACGATGTCCCGCTGCCGGGGAAATGCCCACTGCACGTCGGGATAGAGAAAGAACGGCACGCTGGGCGAGCGGTGCACCTCGGGACGGTCGGCCTGCCCCGGCGGCGGCGGGTAGGTGGCGCTGTACACCCGCACGGCGTGGCCCCTCGCCTGGAGCGCATCGGTCAGGCGCAAGAGAGTCACCCCGACCCCGCTGACCATGGGCCAGTAGACCTCGGAGAAGAGCGCGATCCGCATGTCTCAACCCTAGACCGGGCCCTGCCGGGCGACAAGGGTGGTCGCGGCGCTACATTCACCTCCATGCGATTTCGCGAGCCGGTCAATGCATGGTCCCACCTGGTCGGGCTGGTCCTGGGGGGCGCGGGCACGGCCCTGCTGCTCCATCTGGCCCGGGGACCGGCTGAGCGCCTCGCGTTCGGGATCTACGGCGGCTCCCTCATGCTGCTCTACGCCGTCAGCACCCTCTACCACGCGCTCCCGCTGCCGGGCCACCGGCTCCGGAAGCTCCGGACCCTGGACCACATTGCGATCTACTTCCTCATCGCCGGTACCTATACGCCGGTGGCGCTAGTGACCTTGCACGGATCGTCGGGGATGGTGCTGCTGGCGGCCGCCTGGGCGATCGCGCTGGCCGGCATCCCGTTCAAGATCTGGTGGCTCGACGCCCCCGTGTGGCTCTCGACGGCGACCTATCTCGCCATGGGGTACATGGCGCTGCTCGCGGCGGCGCCGCTCGCGCGGGCAGTGTCGGTGGCCGGTCTGGCCTGGCTGGTTGCAGGGGGCCTGGCGTACACGGTGGGCGCCATCATCTTCACTCGCGAGCGACCCGACCCGTTTCCGGGCCGGTTCGGGCACCATGAGATCTGGCATCTCCTGGTCCTCGCCGGCAGCGGGTGCCATTTCGCCTTCATCCTGCTCCACGTCGCACAGGCCTGACCGAGAATGGCCAGGCCGTTCGATCCGAGGAGCCTGCCCCCTACTCGGCAGCGAGCCTGGAGACATCGGTGACCACGGTGGACGGCGTGCAGGTGACAGGCGGAGCTGTGCCGGGCGCCGATCGCGTACTGACCCCCGGCGCCCTGGAGCTGGTGGCCCGGCTGACCCGCCAATTCCGTGATGAGCTGGGTGGGCTGCTGGCCCGGCGGCGGGACCGGCAGGCCCGGTTCGATGCCGGCGAGCTGCCCGACTTCCTGCCCGAGACTGCGGACGTGCGGCAGAGCGAGTGGACCGTGGCGCCGGCGCCCGCGGACCTGGACGACCGCCGGGTCGAAATCACCGGCCCCGCCGAGCCCAAGATGATGATCAACGCGCTCAACTCCGGCGCGAAGGTCTTCATGGCGGACTGCGAGGACGCGCTCTCCCCGCCTTGGAGCAACGTGGTGGCCGCCCAGGCGAGCTGCATGGACGCGGTGCGCCGCACGCTCCAGTACACCAGTCCCGAAGGCAAGCCGTACCGTCTCGCGGAGCGGCTCGCGACGCTGGTGCTCCGGCCGCGGGGGTGGCACCTCGAGGAAGCCCACGTCCGGGTCGACGGCCGGCCGGTGCCCGCGGCTCTGTTCGACTTCGCCCTCTATCTGCACCACAACGGCCACGAGCTGCTGCGCCGCGGAAGCGGCCCGTACTTCTACCTCCCGAAGCTTGAGAGCCATCTCGAGGCCCGGCTGTGGAACGCCGTGTTCAACGAGGCCCAGGACGCGCTAGGCCTTCCGCGTGGAACGATTCGGGCCACCGTGCTGATCGAGACCATCGTGGCGGCGTTCGAGATGCACGAGATCCTGTACGAGCTCAGGCCCCACGCGGCGGGGCTCAACGCCGGGCGGTGGGACTACATCTTCAGCGTCATCAAGAAATTCGGCCGCCGGCCGGACTTCGTCTTGCCGGACCGCGCCCAGATCACCATGGGCGTTCCGTTCATGCGCGCCTACGTCGAGCAGCTGGTCGACACCTGCCACCGGCGGCAGGCGCACGCGATCGGCGGCATGTCGGCCTTCATCCCGTCCCGGCGGGACGAGGAGATCAACCGCACGGCGCTGGCGCGGGTGCGGGAAGACAAGGGAAACGAGGCCAGGCTGGGGTTCGACGGGGCCTGGGTGGCCCATCCCGATCTGGTGCCGGTGGTCGCCGAGGTGTTCTCGGGATCGCTCGGCGAGCGGCCCAACCAGAAGGATCGCCGTCCGGGCACGCCGCCGGATCGCGCGCGGCTGCTGGATGTGCGCATCCCCGGCGGCCGGGTGACCGATGCCGGGGTTCGGGGCAACGTGAGCGTGGCCCTGCAGTATCTCGAGGCATGGCTCCGCGGATCGGGAGCGGTCGCGATCAACAACCTGATGGAAGACGCGGCCACCGCGGAGATCGCCCGCGCTCAGCTGTGGCAGTGGATCCGCCACGCCACCCCCACGGAATCCGGCCCGGTCACCCTGGACATCGTGCGGACCATGCTGCGCGAAGAGCTCGACCGGCATGCCGGTCCCGGCGCGTGGCAGGACGCCGACGGGCTGCTCGACGCGCTGGTCTCGGCGACGGACTTCCCCGAGTTTCTCACCCTGTCGGCTTATCAGAAAGTCGTGAGTCGCGAATCGTGAGCGGCCTACGGCCCACGACCCGCGACTCATGACAATACTGGGGCGGCTGGGGTCGAACCAGCAACCTCCCGGTTAACAGCCGGGCGCTCTGCCGATTGAGCTACACCCCAAGACGTACTATCAAGCGGACAGAGAGGTTACAGGGATGGGGGCTGGCGGGTCAAGGCCGTTGGGAACCGGATGTCGGTGAATTGACGGTGGGCGCCATCCCGGCGGGACGCCGCGTCGCGGGTCTGGTTCTCGCCGCCGGCGAGGCGCGCCGCTTTGGCGGGCCCAAGCTCGTGGCGACCCTCGAGGGACGGCCACTCGTGGCGTACGCACTGGACGTCGCGGGGAGGGCGCGCCTCGCCGGCCTCCTCTCCTCGGTGGCGGGAGTCGTGGCCCCGGGGGACCAGGCCGTCACCGCCCTGGTCGCGGCCACCGGAGCCGTGACCGTCACCAACGAGGCGCCCCAGCGCGGCCTCTCCAGCTCCCTTCGGTGCGGCCTAGCGGCCCTGAGCGATGCCGACGCGGCTCTCGTCCTCCTGGGCGATCAGCCGCTGGTTCGCCTCGATGTCGTGGCGGTGCTGGTCGCCGCCTGGTATGAGGGCCTCGGCAACCTGATTCGACCGCGCTACGCCGCATCGCCGGCGGAGCCAGGTCACCCGGTGCTCATCGACCGCTCACTCTGGCCGCTCGTCGAGCGGCTCGAGGGGGACGCGGGGCTGGGATCGCTCCTGCCCGCCGGATCGCCTGGCGTTGCGCTCATCGATGTTGAAGGCCACAACCCGGACGTGGACTCGCCGATCGACCTCCAATCCCTTGAAAGATCCCGCTCATGAAATTGCGGTTCTCCGGCGCCCCGCTCATCACCCGCCCGCGGCAGACGGTCTGGGAGAAGCTCATCGACCCCGACTTCGTCGCGGCTTCCGCGCCGGGCGTGGAATCGGTCGAGCGACTCGGCCCCACCCGCTTCAAGGTGATCTCGGGCCTTGGCCTGGGTCCCCTGCGAGTGCGCTTCACGCTCGATGTCGAGCTGTTCGACATCGTGGAGGGCCAGCGCCTGAAGATGCGAGCCCGCGGCAACGCGCCGGGGTCGATGGTGGAGGTGGTCTCCGCACTGCAGGTGGACCCCGCGGGCGAGGGGCAGACGCGGCTCAAGTGGTCGGCGACCAGCGATCTCACCGGCACGGTGGCGCGTTTCGGGGGGCCCTTGGTCGAGGGGACGGCGCGGCGGCTCACCGAGGAGTTCTGGACCGACTTCGCGCAGCGCGTCAGCTCCACCTGACGCCGACCGCCCTTCACGATCGGCGCGGAGGAAATTCACCCGGAATTCACGGCCCGCCGGTAGCGTTACCCTTGTCGATCAGCCCCCACCCAGACAGGAGCGCACCATGGCCGACCAGAAGCACGTTCGCCTCGAGCTCACCGAAGAGCAGAAGGCCCAAGTGAAGGCCGCGACGGGCAAGGACGCCCGGGCCATCGAGTTGAACGCCGAGGAGCTGGAGGAGCGCATCGCCCCGACCAAGCCGTTCCCCAAGGGCGGCAAGCCGTAAGTTCCGATCGGGTTTACGCTGGTTCCGCCCCCTCCAACCGCCCGACGGTTGGAGGGGGCGCTCAATTGTACGGTCACTGGCGGCAACAGGGGCGGCGCCAACGCGGTGGAGCTCGGCATCGAGGTGTCGAAGGAGGGGATGGCCGCGGGCTCCTTCGCCGGACACCGGGCGATACGTCGGACCTCGGCTCAGCCCTCGACGACGAGGACTTCCAGCCGCTCGCGGCCGTCGGCCGCCCGGTTCACTCGGCCGAGGTGCACGCCGACCAGCGACCCGGTGCAGGCATCCGCGGCCAGCTGGTCGGCGCGGTGCGTAGTGGTGAGGGCGATGACTCCCATCTCCGCCGCGCGCGCCGCCTGGACGCCGGCGGGCGCGTCCTCGACCACGAGGCACTGCTCGGGTGGAAATCCCAGGCTGCGTGCCGCCAGAAGGAACGCGTCCGGGCTGGGCTTCCCGCGGGTGACATCTTCGGCGCAGACCAGCACCGGCGGCACCGGCAGTCCCGCCCGGCGCAGCCGGCTGGTCGCGACCGGCCGGATCCCGCTGGTCGCTACCGCCCAGGTGCCGATCGGAAGCGTGGTGAGCAGCCGCTGCGCTCCCGGCAGCGGTCCGATCGCCTCCGACGCCGCCTCTTCGAGCGGGATGAAGGCCCTCACTTCAGCCTCGGCGTCGAGGTGCGGCGCGGCCATCCGGATGGTTTCGAGCGCGCGACGGCCGTGACACACGCGCAGGAAGGGCTCCGGCCGAAGCCCGCGTGCGCTGGCCCAGCGGCGCCACTGCTGCTCGACGTGCGCGGCGGAGTCCACCAGCACGCCGTCGAGATCGAAGACGACCGCGGAGCAATCGAAGCGTTTCATGTCCGGAAATAATGGCTTGCAAAGCCACGGGCCGTTAGACCCCGTTCGGACCGCCCACGCCAATCTCCCACCCGCCCTATCGCGCCATCGCCCCGTCGCCCTATCATCGTCTGGTCACCGCACTCGGAGCTCACCCTGCGCGACGTCCTCGCCGACTACGACCGCCTCGCCCGCCTGGGACACCCGGTCGGGCGGGCAGTGGTCACCAGCGTGTGGGGGTCGGCGCCTCGACCGGAGGGATCCTCGTTGCTCGCCACCGCCGACGGTCAGGTGGCAGGGTCGATATCGGGGGGCTGCGTGGAGGGCGCCGCGGTCGCTGCGATCGGCGAGGCCATCAGCCGGGGCACGCCGAAGCTGGTCACGTTCGGGGTGAGTGACGAGCGGGCGTGGGAGGTCGGGCTCGCCTGCGGTGGGACCATCAAGGTGTTCGTCGAGCCCAGGGTCCGCCCCGAGATACTGGCCGCCGCTCGGGGGCCCGGCGGCGAGGTGGTCGCGACGGTCCTCGAGGGGCCCGAGGCCGGCGCATCACTCCGGGTCTTCGAGGACGGGCGAACCGAGATGATCCTGGGCCCGGACCTGCCGGTTGCAGCGGTGCGCAACGGGGCCCTGCTGGCCCTCCGGCGAGAAGCCGGCGTCACGACGTCCATCGACACCGGAGCCGGCCAGGTGCGCGTGTTCCTCGAGGTGTTCCCGCGCCAGCCGCGGCTGGTCATCTTTGGCGGCGTGCACATCGCGGTCGCCCTGGTGCCACTGGCCCGCGCCCTCGGATACCGCACCATCGTGGCCGACGGCCGGCCCGCGTTTCTGACCCGCGCGCGCTTCCCCGACGCTGATGAGCTCATCCTGTCGTGGCCCGAGGCTGCCTTCGCGCAGGTCGGCATCGACGCCTCGTGCTACGTCTGCGTCCTGTCCCACGACCCCAAGTTCGACGAGCCCGCGCTCCAGCTGGCGCTGCGCTCGCCCGCGCGCTACATCGGGGCGATCGGCTCGCGGAAGACCCAGGCGGCCAGGCTGGAGCGGCTCAGGGACTCGGGGTTCACGGACGAGGATGTCGCGCGGCTGCACGGGCCCATCGGTCTGGACCTGGGCGGGCGCCAGCCTGCCGAGACGGCGCTGGCGATCCTGGCGGAGATGACGGCCGTCAGATACGGCGGGACGGCCGCGCGGAAACCCAGCTGACGGATGCCGGCACCCGCGCCCACGTCGGCTCAGCTATCGCACGCCGGCGTGCCGGGCTGGTCGGGTGAGCGCTTGTCCGCCTCGGTCACCGGCCGCTGGGCGACCGGTCCGAGCCAGATGACGCAGGTCTTGCCCGGACGCGCCACGTGAACGGCCCGGGCCGACCAGGCGGCATCATTCGCGCTCAGGATCGAGATGGTGACGCCCTTGTGCCAGAGATACTGCAGGGCGAACGGCTCGGTGCGCCGGGAATACACGCCCTGCGTGCCGTAGTAGGTATCCTGCGACCGCACCAGGTTCCGCAGATCGACCAGCATCTGCACCGTCGGATTGACGGCGTCGAGTGCGCTGCCCGTGTCGGCCGCGCTGGCGGAGGGCGCTTCGGCGGCCGCGGCCGCCTGCGGCGCGGCAACGGACGGCGCCGGGCGCTGCGGGAGCGCGTCGCATACGGTGGTGCCCTCGCGTCCCTGCCGGACGTCGTGCATCGTGGTCGGGGTTCCGTGGGCGCGGCCGACGTAGATCACGCAGTCCCTCCCGGGCACGTCGGGGTGGCTGCCGCTCGCCGCCCAGCCAGCGCGGGTGAGCCAGAGGAACCGGATTTCGGTATCGGCCTCGGGCGCATAGCCGATGCGGGTGACGTCGTCGGTGTACACGCCATTCTCGGCATAGTAGGTCTCTTCCGCCGCCACCAGACGGCGGAGCCCGCGCCGGATGTCCGCCAGGTGACGGCCGGCCGCCGCCGGATCGATCTCGGAGGTCCGCTGGGTGGCCCGCTCAGCGGCCATCCGGGCCGACTCGGGCGGCGGGGCGGGAGTGTTGAGCGAGGTGTCGCGCTCCACCTGGGCCGACCGCGCCGGCAGGGAGAGATTGTCGCATGCCGCGCACAGCAGCAGCGCGGCCGAACCGGCCAGGGCAAGGCGTGACATGCTCACACTGAGAGTCCTCGAGTTGAAGTCCTGGGGTGGCCCCGCCTGACGCCACCGCTCCTGCGTGCTCGCCGATCGGCCCTGCCTTCGACCTTGACCGCCCCGGACCACGAGGCGGCTACCCCCGGACGCGCAGGTCCAGGTCCTCGCTGACGATCTCCCGCGTGATCGGAGTGGCCGACCGGCTGGGCGCTTCACTCCAGCCGGCCCGCTCCATCACGTCAGCGGTCAGCTGGTCCACCGCCTCGGCCTGGGCCGCGCCCCGGGCCGACGAGGCGGCGAGATCCAGCCAGGAGAGCGCCTCGGCGTAGGCGAACCGTACCACCGCGCCGTCGGACGCCAGCCGGGCGTAGCGGTACGCCCGCTCGCGCTCGCCCCCCCGCTCCGCGTGCCGGGCGATCTCCCCGGCGACGGCCGCGATCTCGTCCTCCCCCGTGACCAGCTCGAGCGCCAGCGCGATCGACCGGTGCACCTCCTGACGGCGCGACGCGGTGAGCCCGTCCCGCACCAGGTGGGCGATGACCGGGTGAATGCAGCGGTACGCCCCGCCTTCCTCCACCACCAGATGGCGGTCCACCAGCGAATCGCCCACCGCCGCCGCATGCAGCCGGGAGATACCGTGCACATGCGACAGGACGTCCGGGCGGCACCCCCCGCCGCTCACCGCGATGGTGATCAGCACGTCGCGCAACTCAGGGGACAACCGGTCGACCCGCTCCGCGATCACGTCCTGCACCGTCTGCGAGACCGGCACCTCCCTCCCCGCACCGACTTCCGACGGCACCACGGTCCATTCGCCCGAGCTCTCCTCCATCGCGAGCAGCCCCTGGGCGAACATGGTCTTGAGCAGCTCGATCAGGTGGAACGGGTTGCCGGCTGTGATCCGATACAGCCGAGCCGCCAGCCGCCGCCCCCCGGTCGGCACACTCACATGCCCCATCTCATGGACCAGCTGCCAGACCTCGTCTTCGCTCAGGGCGCCCATGGTGACGACGTCGGCGTGGCCCTTGGCGCGAAGGGCTCGGCACAGGCGGGAGGCCGGCGCATCGCGCTCGACCTCGCCCGGCGTCAGCAGGCCCAGCCACAGCACCGGTGCGTGCTCCAGCCGCCGGGTGAGGAAGCGGATCAGGTTGCAGCTGTCCTCGTCGCACCATTGCAGGTCGTCGACGACGATCGCGAGCGGGCGTTCGGCGGCGATCGCCACCAGGAGCTGCGCCACCCCCTCGAACAGGCGCCACCCTTCCGCCGCGTGCGCCTCCCGGTCGGCCGGGAGCGCCGGGAAGCGCTCGCGCAGCTCGGGCACCAGGCGCGCCACCTCGGCCAGCCATTCCGGCGAGGTGGCGGACAGCCCCGGCGCGGCCAGGGCGCACCGCAGCACCTCGACCACCGGCTCATAGGGAATACCGGCGCGGCGGTCATGGCTTCGACCCCGCAGGGCCGTGCCGCCCTCGGCCACGACCCATCGGAGGAGCTCGTCCGCCAGCCGGGACTTGCCCACACCCGACTCACCGTCGATCAGGACGATGCGCCCGTGCCCGCGCAGGGCGCTCTTCCAGGCCGCCGTCAGCGCCTGCCACTGCCCGTCCCGCCCCACCATGCTGGATTCGAAGGTCGGGGCCCGAGTGTACCACTCGTCCGTGATCGGCGGCGCGTCGGAGGTCGTCCGGTCCGCCTCCACCCGCCGCACGAGCGCCTGGAGGGACCGGCCGGGCTCGCAGCCTGCCTCGCGCGCCAGGAGATCCCGATATTCGGTAAACCTCGCGAGCGCTCCGGCACGGTTGCCTGAGAGATAGCGGGCCTCGACGGCTAGTTGGGCGGCCTCGTCCGACACCGGTTCGCTCAGCAGCCAGCGGTCGGCGAGCTCCGTGGCCTCCCGCCAGCGGCACTGCCGCATGGTCTCGCGGGCCAGGCGGGCGAGCGCCTCGTGGTACAGGCGCAGGAGATCCCCGCGGGTCGCGGAGACCCACTCGTCGAACTGGGGCGCCCGACGGAGCGACGCGCCTTCGAAGAACCGGGGTACGTGGAAGCCGACGGCACGAACCGGGTCGTGCTCGACGGCGTCCCGGAAGTCCAGCACATCACAGGCCAGCGACCCGGTGAGCTCCACCAGGGCCCGCTCGGCGTGCACCGTGTCACCCAGGGCATCTCGAAGCTGCTTAAGCGCTTGGCGCAGGGAGGCCCGGGCCTCCACATCGGGGGATTCGCCCCAGAGCAGGCCGGCCAACGTCTCTCTGCTGTGGGGGCGGCGCTCCAGCACCAGGTAGGCAAGCAGAGCCGCCGGCTTGGCCCCGAGCGGGGCCACTTCCTCCCCGGCCTCGCCGCTGGCGAGGAGGGGAGTGCCGAACAATCGGAGCGTGAAGGCAGACACAGTAGGTCCAGGGGGTGGACCCAGCTAACGTATCGGCGATTCCCGGAAGGGCAAGTAGTCAATCACGATCTTTTCACGAGGGGGGTCTAGGTTGTCTCCAGTTGCTACGCGCCACCCCGAACTCGTGACCCACACCAGGAGCTCCCGATGTCAAACGCCAAGGATTCTTTCCGCATCGATCTGACCCCCGAGCAGAAGGCCGCCATTCGCACCGCGACTGGCAAGGACGCCGAGTCGGTGGAGCTTTCGGTCGAAGAGCTCGAGGCGCGCATCGCCCCGACCAAGCTCACCGTGAAGCCGGGCGCTGGCCACTAACCCCTGATTTCCGACACCCTCGACCTTCTCTGAAACGAGCGCTATCATGAGCAAGCACGACGAGCAGTCCCGGACCAAGACCCCCGAACAGCAGCCGAAGAAGCCGGTCCCGGCCAAGGATGTCGAGCTGGGCGTGGAAGAGCTCGAAGAGAAGATCGCGCCGATGAAGCAGTTCTAATCACGGCGTGGTTGTCCGCCCGCTGGCGCGCGGGCGGCCTCGGGCTCCGGCTTCCCGTTTCGGGCAGACCGGAGCCCGTCGTCTTATGCCCTCCTTTCCTCATCCGACATGAGCGCACCTACGACGTCCACGGACGAGCTCCGCGAGGAAGTCGAACGCCTCCGCCTGCTCCACTCCATCAGTCTGGAGCTGGGCGCGTCGCTCGACTTCGAGGAGCTGCTGCCCAAGGTGTTCAACCGGGTGCTGACCGCCCTCGGCGCCGAGGGCGGGTCCATCTGGATCGCCGACGGGGACGTGCTGCGCTGCCGGATCGCGGTGGGCGGTCGCGGCGACCGGCTGGTCGGCGCCGAGATGCCCCTCGGCACCGGCTTCATCGGCGACGCCGCGCAACAGCAGAAGACCACCATCGTCACCCGGGCCCAGGAAGACCCCCGCTTTCAGCCTGCCGTCGACCGCTCCACTGACGAAGTGGCCTTGAACGTGATGGCCACCGCCATGGTGGCCGGCGGCGTCACGGTCGGCGCGATCCAGGTGACCAACAAGGTCACCGGCGACGGCATGTTCGACCAGCGGGACCGCGACCTGCTCGAGGGGCTGGCCGCCGCCGGCGCCGTCGCCCTGCGGAACGCCCAGCTGCACGCCGCGGGCAAGCGGGCGGGCGACCTCGCGGTCCTGCTCGACATCAGCCGCGAGATCACGGCGACGCTGGACCTCGACCGGGTGCTCCACTCGGTGGTGAACCTCGCCTCGCGCGCCCTGCCGTTCGATCGCGCCGCCGTCGCGCTGTACGAGAAGGGGCACTGCGACATCCGGGCGGTGGCCGGCGAAGAAACGGTGGACCCGAAAGACCCCAAGCTCCAGGACCTGGTGGCCCGGGCCGAGTGGGCGGCGGGCCACGGCGAGCCGCTGTACCTGGTCGAGCGGGTGGCGCCGTCGTCGGACGCCGAGCGGATGTTCGTGACCATCTTCGGGCCGGACCTGGAGAGCGACCGGGTCGAGAGCGGACTCTACCTCCCGCTCAAGGACGAGGAGGGCGTCCTCGGCGTCCTGGTGTTCGAGTCGTCATCCGCCGAGTTCGCGACCCCGACCCAGCGCGAGGTCGCCGCAATCCTCGCCAATCAGACGGCCGTGGCGCTCCGGAACGCGCAGCTCTATCACCAGGTCCCGATGGTGGACGCGCTGGGCGCGCTGGCCGCCAAGCGTCAGGCCCTCCGCACCATGCCCCGCAGGCGGCTCCAGATCTACGCGGGCATCGCCGTGCTGACCCTCGCGGCGCTGGTCCTGATCCACTGGCCGCTCCGCGTCCCGGGCGAGGACGCCGCGTTCCGGGCGATGGGGTTCGCGCCGGTGCGCGCTTTGGTCGCCGGGGTGGTCGAGCGGCTCCCGGTGGCCGAGGGCAGCATGGTCGCGCGCGGGACGCCGGTGGCGTACCTGCGGGCCACCTCCCTCCGGGCGGACCGCGAGGCCACCGTGGCCGAGGCGGCCGCGGCCGACCGGCTGGCGTCCCTCGCCGCGAGCCGCGGCGACGCGTCGGAGGAGCGGCTGCACCGGCTTCGCGGCGACGCGTTGCGCCGGGAGGTCGCGCTGCTCGACGAGGAGGTCGAGCTCACCACCCTGCGCGCGCCCGTGCCCGGCATGGTCCTCACCCCCCGCGTGAGCGAGCGGATCGGCTCGTCACTCGAGGAAGGCGACGAGCTGTTGACCATCGGCCGGACCGATTCGCTGGAGCTCGACTTCGGCGTGGCGCAGCGGGACATCGGCCGGGTGCGCCCGGGACAGGAAGTCCACCTCCGGGTGGACGCGGTCCCGCAACGGACGTTCGTCGGCCGAGTGCTGGCCGTCGCGCCGATGCCGACCGACAGCGCGGGCGAAGTCCGCTATCCGATCCGCGCGCTCGTCGCCAATCCCGACGGCGCGTTGAGGCCGAGCATGGCCGCCTACGTCCGCGTGCTCACCGATCCCGCCTCGGCCGCGACCCGGCTGTTCCGCGGGCCGCTCCGGTGGGCGCGCCTCTTCTGGTGGAGGATCTGGTCGTGACCCGCCTCGCCCTGCCGCTCGCCGTGCTGCTCGCCGCCTGCGGGGGGAAGGGCGACGACGCGCGGCAGACCGCTTCCGCGGCCACCGTCTCCACTCCCGTGCCCGCGGCCATCGAGACCGCCGAGAGCACCACGGTGAACCGCCCCCTGAGCCTGGCGTCGCAACTCTACGTGGAGCACGATGCCGCCGTAGTGGCGCGGTCGTCCGGCCAGGTCGAGAGCATTCTGGCCGACATCGGAACGCGCGTGACGGCCGGCCAGCTGATCGCCCGGCTGGAGAGCACCGACCAGGAAATCGCCCTCGCCCAGGCCAGGGAGCAGGCGGCCAACGCCTCGCTGCGGGTAGAGCGGCAGCGCGCCCTCGCCACCGCCGGCGTGGTCACGCGGGCGGACTCCGAGCAGGTCGAATTCGAGCACCGGAGCGCCGACCTCGCGCTCAGGAAGGCCCAGCGCGACTACGACCTGACCCGCATCGTGGCGCCGTTCGACGGCGTGGTGACGGCGCGGATGACGCGGGTGCAGCGCCTGGTCAACCCGGGCGACTCGCTGTTCCGTGTGACGGCGCTCGCGCCCGTGCTCGCCACGGTCCGGGTGCCCGAGACGGCGTCGGGCGGGCTCCGGGTGGGAGCGGTGGCGCGGGTGCTCACCGCGGGCGGCAAGAGCGCCGAGGCCAAGGTGATTCGCGCCTCGCCGGTGATCGACGCCGGCAGCGGGACCCGCGAGGTCGTGCTACAGCTTGCCGGGGGATCGGCCCTCACTCCCGGCAGCAGCGTGACGGTGCAGCTGGGCGCGGAGCGCCGGCGCGTGGTCGCCATCCCCCGGGCGGCGGTGGCCAAGGACGGCTATGCGCTGGTGTGGGACGACAATCGCCCCACGCTCCGCGCGGTCACGCTCGGGGCCGACCTCGATGGGGACCGGGTGGAAGTGGTGAGTGGGATCGCGGCCGGCGAGAAGGTGGTGCGGGCCACCCCGTGAGCGGCGCACCCAGGCTCCGACCTGACCTCACCGTGGTCGAGCAGACCTACCGCGGCGAGCAGAGCTTCATCGTCAAGGATCCCAAGTCGCGGAAGTATTTCCGCTTCCGGCCGATCGAGGTGCAGGTGCTCCAGCAGTTCGACGGCGCCCGGAGCGCCGCCGACATCGCGGCGGAGCTCACTGAAGCCGGCATCCGCCTCTCGGCCGCGACGGTGGAGAAGTTCGCCGCCAAGCTCAAGACCATGGGCCTGCTCGAGCGGACCCTGGGCGAGCGCTCGGTGCTCATGATGGAGCGGCTCCGCGCGCAGCGGCGCCAGCGTCTCAAGGCGCCCGGCCCGGGCCACACCGACATCTTCCGCATGCGTTGGTCCGTGGGCGATCCCGACGCGTTCATGGACCGCACCATGCCCTACCTCCGGTGGATGTTCACCCGCGGCTTCCTGATTGCGTCGGTGTTCCTGTTCGCGATCTACCTCATCATTGCCGCGGCCAAGTGGTCCGAGCTGACGATAGCGTTCGGCAACCTGTATCACTTCCGCTATTCCGCCTGGGAGTTTCTGACGCTCTACCTCAGCGCCACCGTCATCATCGTGTTCCACGAGCTGGGCCACGGATATACCTGTAAGTATTTCGGCGGCCAGGTGCACGAGATCGGGGCCATGCTGCTGTACTTCGAGCCGGCATTCTTCTGCAATGTCAACGATGCATGGACCTTTCCCGACCTCAAGGCGCGCCTGTGGGTCACCGCGGCCGGCTCGTGGATCCAGCTGGTGGCCGCCAGCCTTGCGGCCATCGTGTGGTGGGCCGTCACCCCCGGGACCCTGATTTCGCACATGGCCCTGAGCGCGGTGCTCATCGGCGGCGTGACCACCGTGGTGATGAACGCCAACCCGCTGATCCCGCTGGACGGCTATTTCGCGCTCAGCGACTGGCTCGAGGTTCCCAACCTGCGCCAGCGCGCCTTCGCCCACCTGGCCTGGCTGGTCAAGGCGCGCGTGCTGCGGCTGGATGTGCCGGCCCCGCCCGCCGACGAGCGCGAGCAGCGGATCTTCCTCATCTACAGCCTGCTCGCCGCGTGGTACATCACGTCGATCATGCTGGTCGTCGCGGGCACGGTCTACGGATGGATGGACCGCGCCCTCGGCGCGGCGGGCGTCGCGCTGTTCGTCCTGGGGGTCTGGCTAATGTCGCGGTCGGCCATCCGTGGCGTGCTCCAGACCGGCGCCGCCGCCTGGCGGGAATTCCGCGCCCGCGTGGCCGGGCGGCGCCTGCGCGACCGCATCGCCATGGTGGCGGCCATCGTGCTCGTCGCGGGCATCATCATCCCGCGGCCCATCACCGTCACCGGACCCTTCGCGGTGGCCCCGGCGCTGTCGGTGCCGCTCACGGCGCCGGACAGTGGCATCGTCGCCGGCGTGTATGTGCGCGAGGGCACCCGCGTCGAGGCCGGAATGCCGCTCCTCCAGGTGCGGGACCTGGACCTCGAGCGGGCGGCGCTCGAGACCGGTCGCCGGGTGGATTCGCTGGCCGCCCGCGAGGCCCAGGCCCGGGCCGCCGGCCGGCCGGACGAGACCGCCCGACTCGAAGCCGAGCGCGCGACCGAGTCGGCGCGGCTCGACGGGATGTCGGCCCAGCAGCGGGTGTTGACCGTGCGGGCGCTGGTCCCGGGCATCGTGGTGACCTCGCGCCCCGAGCGCCTGACCGGCCGCTGGGTCGAGCTGGGCCAGCGGCTGCTGGAGCTGGGCCAACCGGATTCGCTCGAAATCCGGATCGCGCTCACCGGCGCCGGGGCCACGCAGGTGCGCCCCGGCCAGGGTGCGCGACTCGTGTTCCACGCCGACGGCCACACGCTGGCCGGACGGGTCGGTGGCGTGGCGCTCAGCTCCGCGCCGGGCTCCGGCGCCGTCGAGGCTCGGGTTGGGGTTCGCGGCGGGGGCCGCTGGCGGCCCGGGATGACCGGCGAGGCGAGCGTGACCCTCCGGGAGTCGAACCTGTGGGGGGTGCTGTGGTGGAGCGTCAGGCGGCGGGTGAGGACGGACATTCTGTTGTAAGACGGTTAGGACGGTAGGACCGGCCGTTCGGTTGCGAACCGCTCGACCTCGAGCCCCCTGCGAACACTTTCCGCCAGATCCCCCTGCTCGTGTGGGCCCGGCTTCCCGCGCACCCGGGCCGGTTTCGCGCGGGGATGCGTCAGGTGCTCCATCCGACCGTCTGACCGTCCGACCGTCTGACCGTCCGACTGGCCGCCTCCCAGGCCACTGTGCCGCCGTCACTTGCGCACTACGGCCGTTGCTGTAACCATTGGGGAGTCCCCCACAAGGACCGGGTCATTCGACGCGACATGCTGGCACTGGTCCGCCAGGCCTTCGAGGGCCGGTACGAGGTGGAACGCGAGATCGGGAAGGGCGGGAACGCGCGCATCTTCCTGGCGCATGAGCCCGGGGGCCAGGCCGTCGCGCTCAAGATCCTCCATCCGGAGCTGCTGGTCAGCGTCGCGGCCGACCGGTTTCTCCGCGAGATCAAGCTCGCCTCCCAGCTGAACCATCCCCACATCGCCCACCTGCTCGACTCCGGCGAGCGGGACTGGCTGGTCTACTACGTCATGACCTACGTGGAGGGCGCCACGCTGCGGGAGATGCTCACGCAGCGCACCCGGCTCTCGGTCCCGGACACGCTCCGGGTGGCCGACAACCTGCTCGACGCGCTGGAGCATGCCCACGCCCACGGCATCCTGCACCGGGACGTCAAGCCCGAGAACGTGGTGATCTCCCCCCAGGGCGCGGTCCTCCTGGACTTCGGGATCGCGCGTGCGGTGTGGGCCTCGGGGAGCGACCGGCTCACCCGGTCGGGCATCGCGGTGGGCACGTCGACCTACATGAGCCCCGAGCAGATCACCGCCCTGCAGGAGATCGACCTGCGCAGCGATCTGTACTCGCTCGCCTGCGTGCTGTTCGAGTGCCTGGCCGGCCAGCCGCCGTTCGTGCACCGGAACGAAGCCGTCGTGCTGCAGATGCACCTCACCCAGCCCGCTCCGGACCTCCGGACCATTCGCCCGGAGGCTCCGGCGGAGCTCGCCCTCGGCCTCAGCCGCGCGCTCGCCAAGACCCCCGAAGAACGCTGGCAGACCGCGACGGCCATGCGTGAGGCGCTCGCGGCCGTGACGGTGGGCTGAGTCGCCGCCCACGCTGCTTCGCCGGGGGCGTCCCCTTAGATTTCCGCATTCAGCGACCTGGTTCGAGGCACCCCGTTGACCACACCCATCGATCTGCTGGCTTCCGCCCTGGGAGACCGGTATGCCCTCGACCGGCAGATCGGTCAGGGCGGGATGGCGACGGTCTTCCTGGCCCGGGACCTCAAGCACGAGCGTCAGGTCGCGATCAAGGTCCTCCGGCCCGAGCTCTCCGCCTCGCTTGGCGCGGACCGATTCCTCCGCGAAATCCGGGTCGCCGCCAGCCTCCAGCACCCCAACATCCTCGGCCTCTACGACTCGGGAGAGGCGAGCGGGCTGCTCTACTACGTCATGCCCTTCGTGGACGGGGAGTCGCTCCGCGACCGGCTTACCCGCGAGCAGCAGCTCCCGCTTCACGACGCGCTCCAGATCACCCGCGAGGCCGCCGAGGCCCTCCAGCACGCCCACGCCCACGGCATCGTCCACCGCGACATCAAGCCCGAGAACATCCTCCTTCTCGGAGGCCACGCCCTGGTGGCCGATTTCGGCATCGCGCGGGCCGTCAGTCAGGCGGGCGGCGAGAAGCTGACGCAGACCGGCATGGCCATCGGCACGCCCCACTACATGAGCCCCGAACAGTCGCTGGGGAGCGAACACGTCGATGCCCGGAGCGACGTCTACAGCCTCGGCTGCGTGCTGTACGAGCTGCTGATCGGCCAGCCGCCGTTCACCGGGCCCAACGCGATGGCCATCATGGCCCGCCACTCGATGGAGGTGGTGCCGAGCCTGCAAGTGGTCCGCCCCTCGGTGCCGGACGAGGTCGAAGACGCGATCCTGCGGGCGCTCGAGAAGACGCCCGCCGATCGTTTCCAGACGATGAAGGAATTCTGCGATTGCCTGGTGGAGGCAGAGGCCGACGTGACGGTTGCCCGCACCTCCGCACGCCGGGCGGCTACGGCATCGCGCCGGGCGGTCACCCAGGTCGTCCCGTCCGCGGCGTCCCCGCACGCCGGCCGGAATCGAGCGATGGTGATCGGCGGCGTCGTGGCGGCGCTGCTCATCATCGGCGGGGGGGCCTGGGCCGGTCTCCGCCACCGGGAGTCGGTACCGGGCCGGGGATCGGCTACCGGCGGTCCCGATCCGCATCGCGTCGCCGTGCTGTACTTCGACAGCCCGGCGGGACAAGACTCGATGCGCTATCTGGCCTCGGGGCTCACCGAAGGACTGATCGGTCAGCTGAGGGAAGTGCAGACCCTCGACGTCATCTCCTCCAACGGCGTGGCCCCTTATCGGGGCGACACCCTTCCGCGCGACAGTGTGGCCAAGGCGCTCAACGTCGGCACCCTGGTCCAGGGCGACGTCGAGAAGAGCGGCGATCGCATCCGGGTGACCGTGCGCCTGGTTGACGCCGCGAGCGGCGCCGACTTCCAGCGGGCCAGCTTCGAGCAGCCGTCGGCCAATATCGCGGGCATTCAGGACAGCCTGGTGCAACAGGTGGCCCGGCTCATCCGCCAGCGACTCGGCGAGGAAATCAAGCTGCGGGAGCAGCGAGAGAGCACCTCCAACCCGCAGGCCTGGATCCTGGTGCAGCAGGCGGAGCAGGCCCGCAACCAGGCCGAGGCGCTGGTGACCCGGAAGGACACCAGCGGAGCGGTCGCCCGGAACTTTGGGCGCGCGGATTCGATCTACGCTGCCGCCGCGGGCCTCGATCCCAGGTGGATCGAGCCCGTCCTGGGGCGCGGCTGGGTGGCCTTCCGCCGCTCGCGCCTGGTCGGGCTCGATCCGATCGCCGCCAAGCCCTGGATCGAGAAGGGCGAGCAATTCGCCGACGCGGGCCTCGGGTTGGACCCACAGAACCCGGACGCCCTCCAGCTGCGCGGTGAGCTGCGCTACTGGAGTTGGCTGCTCACACTGGAGCCCGATCCGGCGAAAGCCAAGGCGCTACTCGGGGCGGCCCAGTCCGATCTGGAGGCGGCGGTCAAGATCCGGCCCTCCCAGGCCGGCGCATGGGCGGCGCTTAGCCACCTCTACAATCAGACGGGCGGGGAAACCGATGCCAAGCTGGCCGCGCGGCGAGCGTACGAGGAAGACGCCTATCTGAACAACGCCGACCTCATCCTCATGCGGCTCTTCCTGGCCTCATACGACCTGAGCCAGTTCGTGGACGCGGACCGCTGGTGCGCCGAAGGCCAGCGGCGCTTCCCCGCCGACTTCAAGTTCGTCAAGTGCCGCCTGTGGATGATGACGACCAGGGCGGTGGAGCCCGATCCGACGCTGGCCTGGCAGCTGGCCGACAGCGTCACCAAGATCGTGCCCGCTCCCCGGCGGGATTTCGAGACACTCGAAGCGCACATGCTGACCGCCATCGTCCTGGCCCGGAAAGGGCTGGCGGACAGCGCCAAGGCCGTGGCGCGGCGGTCCCGCGGCGGCGCGGACGTGGACGCCACCCACGATCTGATGCTGGATGATGCGTACGTGCATCTGCTGGCGGGCGACAGGCCGGAGGCGCTCAATTCCCTCAAGGTGTACCTGTCGGCGAATCCCGACCAACGCGCCAACATGGCTGAAGATCCGGGCTGGTGGTTTCGGACCCTTCAGGATGACCCCGCGTTCCAGCAGATCGTGAGTGTAAAGTGACCCGGCACAGGCCCTTGCGTCGGTTTCCGTACCGAGGGTGCTCCTGGGCAGGAAAGTCCCTGGCGCGGCCACGAGACCCATGGTACGTTGGCGCGTGCCAGTTGCCCGGGGGCGGGATCGCCTGGCCCCTGGAGCCCTCAAGCCGCACCATTCATCTCAGCTAGCCAAGGGTTCCACGAGCCGCGAAACCCTCTGGAGGTGCCCCAATGCGCCGTTCTCGCTATTTGGCCGTGCTCAGCCTCTCGATCCTCGCCGCGTGCGGTGAGCAGGCCTCGCAAGTTCCCACCTCACCGGACGGCGGGCGGCCGTCGTTCGACAAGGGCGTCGCGTGCCCGACCACCGCCTTTCCGTTCGACGCAGCCAGTCAGCAGATCAAGGACCTGTATCCGAACGGCGCCGTGGAAAACGCGATGGTTGCCCGGGCGTTCGACATCTCGAAGAAATGGTCGCAGTGCAAGGTCGCCGATCCGCAGGGCAAGGTGGGGACGTTCGTCCAGACCCTGCTGCGGGACTTCCTGGCGGGCAGGCTGAACGTCTTGACTGGACCAACCACTGCGGAGCGTGTCAGCGCGCTGATCAAGCTCATGTATGAGGGCGTGGGACTCAAGGACCCCAACATCCCGCTCGATCAGCTCGCGCCCAATGGCGACGTCGGGACCGGCTTGTTCATTCCCGGGCAGGCCCTCCTGGTGCGCACCTCCACCAGGAACGCGGGTACCAAGATTCCGGCGAACGCGTTCACCGAGAACACCCTCATTACGATCTTTCGCCTCAAGGACGATGCGAATCCGCTGCTCACCGACCTGACGCAGTCTCCGCCGTTCTATGACATCAATGCCAGCAACAGCTCGCAGACCCACGATATGCCACCTGGCGTCTACGCCCCGCTCGGGATCTGCGTGGACGAAGCGGCCATTTCAGAGTTCGTCAATCCCGCCATCGGGCACAATCGGCTGGTTTCGGACGGAGAAGGCGGCTTCTTCTTCGAGTTCGAGGTGCTCGACCCGATTACGCCCCAGGAGTTCGCCGGGCTGGGACTGATATGCACGACCCTAGTCAATCCGGCAACGTCGGCCTTGCTCGACGGTCGGAGCACGCTCGGCGATCTGGCCCTCGGGGCGTGGGAAGCCGCGCAATCGGCGACCGTCTCCCTGTTCCTCCCGCAACCCGCACAGGCGGCCAGCTCGGTCGGCCAGGTTGGGGTCGGAGGGCGGGCCAGCGCCTACAGCCCGTTCGGGATCGTGGATGACTTCTTCGGGAGCTGATCGGCCCGTGTTCCAGGATTCGAGGGCGGCCCGAGGGGCCGCCCTCTCCGTTTATGCCCGCTGTGCGCAGAGGAGGTCTCCATAGCCGGTCTTCGGTCCCGCGGGACTCAGGCAGCCATCGCGGCAGGCGTGGTGACGGCGTTGGTGTACTGGTGGGTGTGGGGCGCCGTGAGCCCGCTGCCCGCCATTCACGACGAGGGAGCGTACCTCCTCCAGGCCCGCATCTTCGCCAGCGGGCGCTGGACCGCCCCCGCTCGCCCCCTGCCGGAATTCTTCGACCAGTTCTACGTGCTGGTGACGCCGGCGCTGGCCTCCCGATTCCCGCCAGGACACTCGCTGCTGCTGAGCCTGGGACAGGCGGTCGGCTTTCCCGTGATGGTGCCGCTGCTGCTCAGTGGAATCACGGGCGGGCTGCTGTTCATCCTTACGACCCGGCTCAGCGGGCCCCTCGCCGGAGCGCTGGCCTGGATCCTGTGGCTGATGGCGCCGAT
Source organism: Gemmatimonadales bacterium (assembly GCA_050733015.1). Taxonomy (GTDB): domain Bacteria; phylum Gemmatimonadota; class Gemmatimonadetes; order Gemmatimonadales; family GWC2-71-9; genus CAVVWJ01. The sequence goes on along the minus strand of JBOHSB010000427.1, from coordinate 14,533 downwards.
CAACCTGGCGTTCCGGCCGATCTACCTGTCGAATGTCACCACGGGAGCAACGTGGATGCTGGGCTGGTGGGCACTCCTGCGCTGGAACGAGAGTAGGGCCATGCGCTGGATGCTGGTACTCGGGGCGTGCGTCGGCTGGTGCGTCATCACCCGCCCACTCACCGGGCTGGTCTTCGCGATCTCGCTGGCATGGCCCGTCCTCGCCGTTGCCCGCGGAACCCAGGGCCGGCGCCAGGCGGCCGCCGGCGTACTCGTCGCCCTGGCCGTTTCGGCGCTCCTGCCACTGGCGAACCAGCGGACCACGGGAAGCAGCATGCAGATGCCATGGAGCCTTTATAGCCGACAATACATGCCCTACGATCGCCTGGGATTCGGCCTCGACTCGACTCCCCCGACCCGGCCGATCAACCGGGAGACAGCCGCGTTCAACCGCATTGCCATGGAGTACCGGCGGGCGCATGTGCCTCGGGCGCTGCCCCGGATCGCGGCCGACCGTCTTGCACGCATCGCGGTCGGGATGTGGGGGGCGGCCCTGCTGGTGTGGTTGCCGGTGGCGGTCCTCGGAATCTTGAAGGCTCCCCGCCAGAGCAGACTCGCGCTGTGGGCGGCAGTCCTCCTCGTGGTGGCGCATCTCGGTTACGCTCATGCCCCGCAGTGGACTGTGTACTATATGGAAGCGCTTCCGGTGCTCGCGTTCTTCACGGCCGTCGGGCTGGCGTGGCTGCTCGCGACAGCGCAGGGCGCTGGAACCGGCCGAAGACTGTCGCGGGTAGCGGCGGCCGCGATCCTGGTCCTCTGGTTCGTGAGCTCCGCCAGAGCCGTCGTGGCGGCGCGCGGCCGATCGCTGCGGCTGCACCGCCCGTTCACCACGTTCGCCCAAAAGCTCTCGACGATCCGGAGCGAGAAGGCGATCGTGTTCGTTCGCGAAGGCCTGAGTCCGTCTCCCAACCGAAGCCTGATCCTGAACGCACCCGACCTCGGGCGCGCGCCAATCTGGGTGGTCCATGACCTCGGACCCCGGAACAAGGATCTTCTCCGCCTCGCCGGTTGCCGCAGCGCCTACATCTACGATCCGACCTCGCACGTTCTGAACCGATGGCCGCCGTCCAGCGCCGGGATGGTGAGGGAGCCAGGACCCTGAGCGCCGTGAGTGTCACACTGCTGGCCCCTCGCCACGATCCCCATTTTATTCCTTGCACTCCCGCACAAAGGCTTTTCCGGTGACCGACGTGCTCGACCGCCTCCGCTCCGCGCTTGGGGAGCGATACGTCATCGAGCGCCAGGTAGGCGAAGGCGGCATGGCCACCGTCTACCGTGCCAAGGACGTGAAGCACGAGCGCACGGTGGCCGTCAAGGTCCTGCGCCAGGAGCTGTCCGTCTCCCTGGGTGCGGACCGGTTCCTGCGCGAGATCCGGGTCGCCGCCAACCTGCAGCACCCCAACATTCTCGGCCTGTACGACTCGGGCGAGTCCGAAGGGCTGCTGTACTACGTCATGCCCTTCGTGGAGGGCGAGTCCCTCCGCGACCGGCTCAACCGCGAGCAGCAGCTTCCCATCCCGGATGCGCTCCAGATCGTCCGCGAGGCGGCGGAGGCGCTGCAGTACGCCCACGAGCGCGGCATCGTCCACCGCGACATCAAGCCGGAGAACATCCTGCTGCAGGGCGGCCACGCGGTGGTGGCCGACTTCGGCATCGCGCGCGCCGTGAGCCAGGCGAGCGCCGAGAAGTTGACCCAGACGGGCATGGCGGTCGGGACCCCGCACTACATGAGCCCGGAGCAGTCGCTGGGGAGCGAGCACGTCGATGCCCGGAGCGACGTGTACAGCCTCGGGTGCGTGCTGTACGAGACGCTGATCGGGCAGCCGCCGTTCACCGGGCCCAACGCGATGGCCATCATGGCCCGCCACTCGATGGAGGTGGTGCCGAGCCTCCAGGTGGTCCGCGCGTCGATCCCCGACGAGGTGGAGGACGCGGTCCTGCAGGCGCTGGAGAAGACGCCCGCCGACCGGTTCCAGACGATGAAGGAGCTCGCCGAGCGGCTGTCCGAGGCCGAAGCCGAGGCGGCGGTGGCGCGGACGGCACAGCGGCGGGCCTCCACCGCCGCGCGGCGCGCGTCCGCCGCCATCCGGGCCTCGGGCGCGACGCCCAGGCGCCGCACCGCCGAGGTGGAGGCGGTGCCCGAGCGGAGCCGGGGCAAGCTCTGGGCGCTCATCGGTGGAGGCGTGGCGCTCGCGCTCGCCGTCGGCGCCGGCATCTGGACCTACATGCACCGCTCGGGCGGCGCCGGCGGGGCCGCGCCGGGCGCGGGCGACGCGCTCGATCCGACCCACATCGCGGTCCTCTACTTCGAGCAACGCGGCGGGTCCGACTCCCTGGGCTACCTGGCCGACGGTCTGACCGAGGCCCTCATCCGGGAGCTCAGCGGGGTCGAGGGGCTGCAGGTGATCTCCAGCAACGGTGTGCGCCCGTTCAAGCGGGACACGACCCCGATGCTCAAGATCGGGCAGGTGCTCAACGTGGGCACCATCGTGCACGGCGACGTGCGCGAGGGTGGCGACAGCCTGTACGTCAACGTGTCGCTCATTCAGCCCGCCACCAACACCGCAATCGGCAGCAAATCGCTGGCCCGCCCACGCGGCGAGCTGTTCGCCCTGCAGGACGATCTCAGCAAGGAGGTGGCTGACTTCCTCCGCGGCAAGGTCGGCGGGGAGATGCAGCTGCGGGAGACGCGCGCCACCACCCGCAGCGTGGAGGCTTGGACGCTGTATCAACGCGCCGAGGGCGAGTTCCGGGACGCCGATACGCTGGCGGCCATGGGCGACACCACCGCCGCGGTGCGCAAGATCCAGCGGACCGACTCCATCCTCGCACAGGCGGAGGCCAAGGATCCCGCCTGGCCGGCTCCGCCGGTGCTCCGCGGGTGGCTCATCTACCGCCAGTCCCGGATCTTCGAATCCGCGGACCAGGCCATGCTCGCGAGGGGCCTCCAGCACGCCGACCACGCGCTCAGCCTCAAGGCAGATGACGCGGACGCGCTCGAGCTGAGGGGAACGCTTCGCTACTGGAAGTGGCTCAACAACCTGGGCGGCACGCCGGCCGAGGCGGCCAGACTCTACGCCGACGCGGAGAAGGATCTCCGGGCCTCGGTGGACAAGAACCCGCAGCAGGCGTCGGCCTGGACGACGCTGAGCCATCTGCTGCTCAACAAGCCCGCCCTCGGCGAGGCCAAGCTGGCCGCCATGCGGGCTTACACGGCCGACCCGTATCTCACCAACGCGAACGTGACCGTGTGGCGCCTGTTCGTGACGTCCTATCAGCTGGACGATGCCAACGAGGCGCAGAAGTGGTGCACGGAAGGGCAGCGGCGCTTCCCCAACGACTACCGATTCGCCGAATGCCAGATCTGGTATTTCGGCTTGAAGGGCGCCAAACCCGACATCCCCACCGCCTGGGCGGCCTACGACCGGTACGTCAGCCTGAGTCCCGCGAGCCTCAAGCCCTTCAATCGGCTGCAGGGCCAGATGCGGGTGGCGGTGGCGCTGGCGAGGGCGGGAGCCAAAGACAGCGCGCGGCGGGTCGCGGAGCGGTCGCGCGCGGACGGCTCGGTGGACCCGAGTCGCGATCTGGCACAGATCGAGGCCATCGCGCTGGATATCCTGGGGGACAAGGAGGCGGCCTTCAAGCAGATCTCCATCTGGCTGGCCAGCAACCCGCAGCAGGTTGGCCAGCTGGACCAGGACGACACCTGGGAGCTCAAGGACCTTCGCACCGACCCGAAGTACTCGGCGACATTCAAGGGCAAGTAGGACGTTTCTGCCTATCCAGCGCAACTTTCTGCGTATTCCCGCGAAGCCATTCCCCGTCAGATCAGACTTTCACGCGCAATTTCGTCCCGTGTTGATAATTATCTGACGGAAGCGTATACTCACGCGTTCCCAAAACCACCTTTCCTGGTCGAGGAGGCCTCCCCATGAGTGGCCCACGTGTACGTGCATGGCTGGTCCTCACGGCAGTCCTCGCGACCGCTTGCGGTGAACAACCGAGCGACGTCCCGACCTCGCCCGACATCTCGGCTCACACCCGAGGCACCACCACCCCCGCCGGCAGTTGCAACTTCTCGACCGTCACCTCCCTGACCAAGACCGAGTTCGGCGCGAGCAGCGCTCAGGCGGGGCTGGCTTCCAGCATGAAGAACGCTGGCGCCCAGACCGACAACGGCACGGTCTTCGGCTACCAGCTCCTGGCCGCAATCGCCGCCAAATACGAGGCGACTCAGCCGAGCACGGCGAATGCCTCCGCGCTCACCGTCGCGCTGCTGCAGTGCATGAAGGTCGGCTCGTCGACGCTGCCGTCGGCGGCGGACATCGGGAACGCCCTCGGCGCGACCGGCGCGTTCGAGGTCCGCGGCCTCACGAGCGGGGATGCCGCCAGCGTGTTCTCGCACGACGACGCCTGGGTCCTCGAGCCACCCGCCGGGTCAACCTGGCAGTCCATCCTCGGGACCGGCCTGGGCGCAAGCACGGACGCACGCATCAAGTTCGCGTTCCTGGCGTTCGGCAGTCCGATCACTGCCAGCGGGTTCACCAACGACGTCGCGATCAGCGGCGTGTTCGACTGGAACACGCTGCCCGTCGCTACGTTCACCGGCAATGGGGCGGTGATCGGTGAATGCGCGCATCAGTCCAACTACGTCCAGCATCTGCCGGCGGGCACGGTGGGTGTTGAGGTCCTGGGCTTCGTCGCACCGAGCTGCGCGGCGAACGTGGCGTCCACGCGCGAGGCGGGGCCGCGCAACTTGGCCGAGCGGCTGTTCCGGCTGCTGAGTCCGCAGCCGGCGTCGGCCAGCCTGCTGATCACGACCGGCAGCGGCGGATCGAAGCGCACCCTGAGCCCGTTCCAGGTCGTCTTCCCGACGAAAGTCGTCCTGAACGAGCAGTTCAAGTGGAGCAAATCGGGCAACAAGGTGAACGTTCCGCTGACACCGACCCCGACGTATTCGATCGGGTCGGCGGGCGGCACGCCGTTCCATCAGGAGAAGGTGCTGTTCTGGCTCACAGCGACGAGCAACAACGGCACCAACGTCCTCATGTGCAACAATTGGGCGTACACCCGCAGCGACGGGGTGGCGGCATTCACCAACGCCTTCCTGAACAAGGCCGGGGGCTACACGGTTACGACCCGGTCCGCGGGCGCGGTCGACAATACGGCCGCCGCAGTGTCGCTGCCGACGGTGCCACCGGCGACCGTGATCACGTCCCCACTGTTCAACGTCAAGAACAACGGCGGCAATCCGCCGTGCCCCGCGTTCACTCCTGTGTTCGACGCCAACGGCACCCTGACCAACCCGCCGGAATACCCGGGACCGAATCCCTGAGCCCCGGATCTCGGCGGAAAGACAAGGGCGGCCCATTCGGGCCGCCCTTTGTCTTTCCTTCGCCGTCCAGTGACCCGCCAGCGGGCCGCCGCCAGCGCCCTCTCACTTTGTCTTCCCTGTGGCGCCCTGCTTCACGACCGCCCGAATGTCGTCCGCCCACCCCGCCGGATCGTCCGGCGGAACGAACGACCAGCTCTCGGCCGATCCTCCGCCGCCCGCGCTGATCCGCACCCGATTGCCGTCCCTACGCACCGACACGTAGCGGCGCGTGCGGGAGGTCAGCTCGAGGCCGAGCTTCTCGCTCTTGTGGATGATGACGCTCTGCTTGGTCACGATGATGGACGCCTTGCGGTCTTCCCAGCCCGCCTCGCGCCGACCCGCGTCATGGGTATACCGGAACATGAGATCGTCCGCCCGACGGACCAGGCCTTCCGAATCGATGCGCTGCTGCTCGGACGCCGTCAACGCCCCGGTCTTCTGCTGACAGCCCGCCATGAGGCCGGCCGCGCCGAGCAGCATCAGGGCCAGCCGAATCCGAGGAACGATCGCGCGCGTCATGCAGCATTCTCCTCGCTGTGTCGTGAGTACCGAACGCCCCAAACCGCGAGCTTGGAGCGGGACGGCCCGTCAGGCACCGCTGAGCTTTCGCACCTCACCCATCACCCGCCGCTGGGCCCCACCGTCCTTGACGGCCAGGAAGATCGTGTCGTCACCGGCGATGGTCCCGACGACATCCGGCCAGGCCAACCGGTCCAGCGCCACTGCGACCCGGTTCGCTTCCCCCGGCGGCGTGTGGAGCACCACCAGCGCTTCGCCGGCGGGCTCGACGGTGAGCACGCCATCGGCGATCCGGCGCAGGTCGGGATCGATCGGCGACGCCGTCGCGGTCGGCCGGCGATAGAACCCGTTCATCTTGATCAGGCGAAGCGACGTGATGTCGCGGCTCACCGACGACTGGGTCACATCCCATCCTTCCGCCGCCAGCGCCTCGGCGAGCTCCTCCTGAGTCCGGATGGCCCGGGTGCTGATCAGCTCGAGGATCTTGAGATGGCGCTTGCGGCGGTCGGCGGTCATGAGGATGGTCCGACGGTCAGACGGCCGGACGGTCGGAGGCGACGGCCGGCGAGCGCCGACATGGCGCGATCGAAGCGGCGGCGCTCGCGGGTTTGCCATGCCCTGGCCCGACGGAGGCGCGCCCGCGTGAGGCCGAGGCCGAGGTTGCCGAGCCCCCCCGTAGAGGCGCGTCGGGCGACGATCTGCCGGGCCGTTGGCGCCCGGAATAGAGCCCCGCTCCGTAGCTCGGCCGCCACGGCGCGGTACGCGGTGCGAAACGCCTGGCCGGCCTCGACCCGCCGCATCACCTCGTCGGTCACTAGCGCGCCCCCCACCAGCGCGGATGCGCACCGCGCGCGATCCACGCCGAGCCGGGGAACGGCATGCGCCATGATCGCGAGCATCGCCTCGGTTCGCTCCAGCCCGCGCATCAGCGGCTCCTTGAGGAGCTGGAAGTCGCGCTGGTAGCCGCCGGCCAGCTTGCCCTTCACCTGCAGCAGCGTGACCAGGTCGCCCTCGAGCGCGGCGGCGCGGGCGCGGGTCAGCTCGAACAAATCGGGATTCCGCTTGTGGGGCATGATGCTCGATCCCGTGGCCAGCCCGCCGGGGAGCACGAGATAACCGTACTCCTCAGCGCTGAACAGCATCACGTCCTGGGCCAGCCGGCCCAGCTCGTGACCCAGCTGGGTGCACCAGAAGAGCGCGGCCGCCTCGAGCTTGCCGCGCCCGCCCTGAACCGTCGCCACGTTGCGGTCGAGACCGGCGAAGCCGAGCGCCCGTGCCGCAGCCTCCCGCTTGAGCGGCAGTGGGACGCCGTATCCCGCCGCGCTGCCGAGCGGGGAACGGTCCACCCGCGGCCACAGCGCCGCCAGCTCATCGGCCGTATCCAGCACTCCCTCGGCGTAGGCGCCCGCCCAGAGTCCCACCGATGACGGCATGGCGCGCCGCTGATGGGTGTAGCCGGGCCAGAGGACGGTCCGGTGACGTGCGGCGAAGGCGAGGAACGCGCCGGCGACATCGAGGGCGCCCGCGTGGAGCGCCAGCAGCCGATCCTTGAGGTAGAGCCGGAGGTCGGTCGCCACCTGATCGTTGCGCGAGCGCCCGGTGTGGAGCCGCTCTCCCAGTCCCGGCAAACGTCGGGTCAGCCACTCCTCGACCGCCGTGTGGACGTCCTCCTGCCGGGGAGACACCCGAAGCCGTCCAGACTCGACCTGGGCAAGCGCGGCGCGGAGGCCCGCGCGGAGCCGGGCATGCTCGCGGGGCGAGAGCAGCCGCGACGCCCGGAGCCCGGCGATGTGGCCCAGGCTGCCGAGCACGTCCCAGCGCAGGAGCCTCGCGTCCCATTGCCGGTCGTCGCCGGCAGTGTAGTCGAACATCAGCCGGTCGGTGGCTGCGCCGGGGGACCAGAGCGTGGCCGGGCTCTTGGTCGAGGGACGCCTAGGAGCGCGAGGCACGGTCATCCCGAGCGACGCGGCGGATCGTGCCCGGACGTACCCCGAGCCATGCCTTAGCAAGACCCCTCGGTCGCTTCGCTCCCTCGGGATGACAGCGCCGGATGCGTTCGTGCCGCCTCACAGATCCTCCGCCAGATATGCTCGCGCGAGCTCGGCATAGAACGCGCGCGCGGCCGTCACCTCCGGCAGGTCCACGTACTCGTCCGGCGTGTGCGACCGCCGGCTGGTCCCCGGTCCGCACTTGACCGCGTCCACGTGGCGCAGGAACACCCAGTCGGAGCAAGTGGGGCTCCCGAACGTCTGCGCTTCTGGCCGCGCCCGCCGGGCGGCGGCGAGGAGCCGTGACCCCGCCGGGGTCTCGCACGGCACCAGCCGCTGCGACGTGACCACAACGTTCGACGTCAGCGACTGTCGCAGCACGTGCGCCACCTCGTCGTGGGTCCAATCGGGCGTGCTGCGGATGTCGAGGATCGCCCTGGCCACCGGAGGCGTCACGTTCCGGCTCACGCCGGCATCGAGCATCGTGGGGGTAGCGGTCGTCCGCCCCAGCACCGGATGCGAGCGCTCGGCGAAGAGGCCGTCGAGCTTGAGGAGATCGCGGGCCAGCACGAGAGCGGCGTTCCGGAATTCGCCGTCGGCCGCCGCGTAGCCGGCGTGACGCTGGTCGCCCTCGGCGAGCAGATCGACCATCATCAGTCCGCGCTGGGCCACCGCGAACTCGAGGTTGGTCGGCTCGCCCACCACGGCCGCGTCGAGCCGACCAACCTTCTCGACCGCGCGCTCCATGGTGGTGTGCTTGGTCTCCTCCCCGTAACCGAACAGCGCGAGGAGCCGCCCACGAGGAGGACCACCGGCGTCGGCCAGGTCCTTCGCGGCGCAGAGCATCGCGGCCACGGACGCCTTGGCGTCGCCCGAGCCTCGGCCATAGAGTCGGCTGCCTTCGACCGTGGGCGTGAACGGCTCGCGAGTCCAGCCCTTGCCGGGCGGCACGACGTCGAGATGCGAGACCAGCGCGATGGTCGGGCCCGGACGCGTGCCGACTTCGACCCTGACGGCCAGCTCGTCGCGGACGACCTCGAGTCCCCATCCGCGGGCCGTGGTCTCCACGTACCGGGCGAGCGGTTCCTCCTCGCCGCTCACCGAGGGGATGGCCACCAGCGCCTTCAGCAGGTCGATCTCATCCGGCAAGATCCACCCCCAGGTAGGTCGCTTTTTCCTTCCGGCCCACGATCATCGTGCCGCATCCCGCGCCGGTGAACACCTCGAGCAGCAGTGCGTCCGGCGCCCGGCCGTCGATGATGTGGGTGCGCTCGACCCCGCCCGTGGCCGCGCGGATGCAGGCCTCCACCTTGGGCCGCATGCCGCCCGACAGCGAGCCGCTCGCCATCAGCCCCGCGAGGTCATCGGGGTCGGCGAAGGTGACCAGCGTCGAAGGATCGTTCCGGTCCCGGAGCACACCGGGGGCACCGGTGAGGAAGATGAGCTTCTGCGCCCTGAGCGCGACCGCCAGTGACTCGGCCACGGTGTCGGCGTTGACGTTGAACACCTCGCCGTCCTCGCCCCCGGCCAGGCTGGCGACGACGGGGACGAACCGCGCCTCCATCAGCGTCACGAGCACGCGTGGGTCCACGCGGTCGATGTCGCCGACGTGGCCGTAGTCCACCTTGGCGGTCACGCCGGCATCGTCCACCACCTGCACCGGCGGCCGGCGGTGCGCGGTGATGAGGTCGGCGTCCACGCCGCTCAGGCCCACGGCCTGCACCCGATGCTCCCGCAGGGCCGCCAGCAGGTCCACGTTGAGCTGGCCCGCGTAGACCATCTTGGCCACCTCGAGGGCCTCGTCGTCCGTGATGCGGCGGCCCGCCACCATCCGCGGCTCCATGCCCAGCCGGCGGCTCAGCGCCGAGGCCTGGGGGCCGCCGCCGTGGACCACGACCAGACGGATGCTGAGCGACGAGAGCAGCGCGAGCTGCGCCGTCACCTGGTCCAGCACCTCCGGCCCGCCCACGACGTCACCGCCCAGCTTCACGACGAAGACCTGGTCGCGGTAGGCGCGGACGTAGCGGAGCGCGCCCTTGAGGCCGGCGATGCCTTTGGTGGTGTCGATGGTCAAGGTGTCTGGTCTCCGTTGGGGAGTCACCCTGAGCGAAGCGAAGGGGGCATACCCCAATGCATGCCCCCCTCGCTCCGCTCAGGATGACTCATGCGTCCCGATCAGCTCCAGCAGCAGCGCCCGCTGGGCGTGCAGCCGGTTTTCCGCCTGGTCCACCACCACCGAGTTCGGGCCGTCGAGCACGGCATCGTCGATCTCGACGTTGCGGCGCACCGGCAGACAGTGCATGACGATCCCCTTGCCGCCGCGGGTGGACTTGACCCGGCCCGGGGTGAGCCGCCAGTCGCGCAGACCGGCGCGGAGCTGCTTCTCTTCCTGCGGCTGCCCATAGAGCTTGACCGAGCCCCACGATTTCACGTAGACCGCGTCGGCGCCGACCGTGGCGTCGTCGGGGTCGTCGATGATGTGGACGAATTCCCCGCCGTGCTGCTGGGCCAGGCGCCGGATGAGGGCGGTGTCCTCCGGGTCGAGCTCGTAGCCGGGAGGGCGGGCGATGACGATCTCCATGCCGAGGGTCGCCGCGGCCAGGGCCGCGCTGGCGGGCACCGCCGTAGGCAGGGCCTTGGGGTGCCAGGCCCAGGTGAGGACGAATCGTTTGCCCGCGGTCTCGCCCAGCTTCTCCCGCAGCGTCATCGCGTCGGCCAGGGCCTGGCAGGGGTGGCGCCGCGCGCTCTCGAAGTTGATGACCGGCTTCTCGCAGTACCTGGCGAAGTTGCGGAGGATGCCGTCTTGCCTGGCGGTGGCCCAGTCCGCGCCGCGGGGAAAGCTCCGCACGCCGAGCGCGTCGGCGTACCGGCCCAGCACCCGGGCGGCGTCGATGATGTGCTCCACCGTGTCACCGTCCATCACGGCGCCCGGCTCGGTCTCGAGCGACCAACTTCCCTTGCCCGGCTCGAGCACCACCCCGTGGCCGCCGTGCAGGAACATGGCGGTCTCGAAGCTGGTCCGGGTCCGGAGGCTCGGGTCCATGAACACCATGGCCAGGACCTTCTTCTCGAGCCCGCCGGTGATCTCGCCTCGCTTGACCCGGGCCGCCAGCGCGAGCAGGCTCTCCACCTCGTCCGGCCCCCAGTCTTCCAGGGCCAGGAAATCGCGCTTGGTCACGCCAGCACCTCCCGCAGGCCGGCCAGCAGCAGATCGGCCTCGCGCGTAGAGAACGACAGGGGCGGCAGCAGCCTGAGCACCTGGGGATCGGTGGCCGTGCCGCTGAGGATCCGGCGCGCGAAGAGCGCCTTCTGCACCTCCACCGCGGGCCGCCCGAGGTGGAGGCCGAGCAGCAGCCCTCGCCCCGACACCTTGCCGATGCCGAGGGACCGCGCCCCCCGGGCCAGGTGCTCACCGACCGACACGGCGTTGGCGATGAGCCCTTCGCGCTCGATCACGCCGATGTTGGCGAGGGCCGCGGCACAGGGCACCGGCCCGCCGCCGAAGGTGCTGCCGAGGTCCCCGATCGCGAGCGACTCGGTCAGCGCCGGCGTCGCCACTACGGCGCCGATCGGGAGTCCGCCCGCCAATCCCTTGGCGAACGTGAGCGCATCCGGGGTCACCCCGACCGCCTCGGCCGCGGCGAAGGCGCCGCACCGGCCGACCCCGCATTGCACCTCGTCGAACAGGAGCACGGCCCCACGGTCGTCGCACAGTCGCCGCGCCGCGGCGAGGAACTCGGGCGAGCCGTCGCGGGCGCCGGCGAAGCCCTGAATCGGCTCGACCAAGACGGCGGCCACATCGTCGTCCACCGCGGCCTCGAGCGCCGCCACGTCGTCGAAGGGAACCTTGCGACTCAGCGGCATGCCAGCTCGGCGCGCGGCCTCCTCGTATCGGGGGCCGTCGGTGCAGGCGAGGGTCGCGGCGGTGCGGCCGTGCCAGCCGCCGCGGAGCGTGACGATCGTCTGTCGCCCGGTGTGCCGGCGCGCCAGGTGGAGCGCGTTCTCGTTGGCCTCCGCGCCGGAGTTGCACAGGAACACCCGGCCCAGCGGCTCGGGACAGAGCTCGGCCAGCTTGTCGGCCAGAGCCTCGCGCTGCGGCAGTGGCACGGCCGTCGAATAGAACAGGAGCCGCGCGGCCTGGTCGGCGATGGCACGCACGACCTCGGGGTGGCTGTGACCGGTGGAGGCCACGGCGTGTCCCCCATAGGCGTCGAGCCATTCCTCGCCGTCCTCGTCCACCAGCCAGGAGCCGTGGCCGCTGACCGGACGGACCGGCATCGGCGGATAGACCGGAAGCAGCGCCGGAACGACAGTCTTCAGCATGGATAGATCCCCGCCGCGGTGAGGCCGGCGCGCTCATCGATGCCGAGCGCGAGGTTCATCGCCTGTATCGCCTGGCCGCCGGCGCCCTTGACGAGATTGTCGATCGCCACCGTCACCTGCACCTCCTCGCCGTTCTCGCTCTCGACGGCGTGCAGCAGCGCGTAGTTGGTGCCCACGGCGTGGGTGAGCTCGGGCGGCGCGTCGAGGACCCGGACGAACGGCCGGTCTGCGTACGCCTCGCGGTACCAGCCGGCGGCGACGGTCCCCGGCGCCCCGTCCCGGAGGGACGAGTCCTTGGGCAGGTACGCGTGCATCGTCAGATAGATGCCGCGCACGAACGGCCCCGAGTGGGCCATGAGCCGCGCGGTCGCGTCCGGCCGGCCGACCCACTCGCGCCAGGAGCACAGGACTTCGGCCTCGTGGCGATGAGACAGCACCGAGTAGGCGAACAGGTTGTGAGCCCGCATCGGGTGATGGGTCGTGGGCCGCGGCTGCACGCCGGCTCCGCTCGAGCCGGTCACCGCGAACAGCGACGGGCTCACGTCGAGGCCTGCCCACGCCAAGGGGTACAGCGCGAGCTGCGCCGCCGTCGCGAAGCAACCCGGCGCCGCGATCGCGGTGGCGCCATGCAGCCGGGAGCCGACGACGTCGGCGAGGCCGTAGGTGAATCGGGGGAGCAGGTCCGGGGCGGCGTGCGGGCCGTAGTAGCGCTGATACAGAGTGAGGTCCCGCACCCGGAAGTCGGCGGCCAGGTCCACGACGAGGCCGGGGCCCGCGTCGAACACCTCGCCCGCGACCCGGGAGGACTCACCATGCTCGAGGCAGAGGAAAACCACGTCCCGGCCTCGGGCGGCCTCACCCGGGGTGGCGCCCGAGAAGCGCGCGTCCGAGATGGCCGCCAGGGCCGGGTGCGCGCTGCCGATGGGCGTCCCCGCCTGGCTCCGGCTGGTGGCCATGCACTCGGCGACCTCGGGGTGCCCCAGCAGCAGCCGCAGCAGCTCACCGCCGGCGTACCCGGCCGCGCCGATGACGGCGACCTTTATCACGCCGGGATGGCGGAGAGCGCCAAAGGATGTGCGCCCGCGGGTTGAGCCTGGTCCGATGCGTCGGCCTTCTCCGCCCATTCCCCCATGGCCGTCCGCACGGCGGCCAACAGGCCAGCTGCATCCCGCCTGGCGTTGTGCGCGGGCAGGCCCAGGCTGCCCGTGATGTACACCTGACCCACCTCGTTGTCGGTGGCCGGACCGGTGATCGCGGTGATCGGCAGATCGAACTCCCGCCGCATCAGCTCGGCCGCACCCCAGCACGCCACGGGATCGGGGGCCGCCATGACGTACGCGGCCCCGACCCGCATGAGCTCGGGATCGTGGAGGATGTCCTGCACGCCGTACTCCCCGAGGATCCCATCTCCCAGCTCGGCGACGATGACGTCCGGCTTCGAGCCCGCGAGGCGGTTGAAGATGCCCTTGGCGGTGGTGACGGTGATGCCCGCGTGGGTGCTGGCGATCCCGACGTCGTTGAAGGTGAGGGCGGCGACCGCGCCGGCGTCGAGCATGGAGAGCGCGTCGCGCATGAGCGAGACGCCGGTGAGCTTGGCGGCGGCCACGCGAAGCCCACTGCGGGCCAGCCCGCGGACCAGCTCGGTGGCGGCGACAGTCTTGCCGGCATTCATGCAGGTCCCCGCGACGTAGACCACCGGCACCCGGCTCTCGAGCGCGTCCGCCGGCGGCACCGCGCGGTCCCGGATGTGCGCCGGCCGGCCGACCCGGTCGCCCAGCTCGGGGAATGCGAGGATGGCGCCGAGTACCTCGGCCTTGAACGGCGCGCCGATGTCGGGGTTCACCGACGTGCAGCGGCCGAGGATGCCGCCCAGGTTGAGCACCTCGATCGTGTCGCCCACGGCGATGTGAGGCGGGACCACGCCGGCATAGCCGCGGAGCGCGCGGCGGGTCCCCAGCGTACCCGCGAGCACGTCGCCGGCCCGGAGCGAGAGCATGCGGCCGGTGGTGTCCTCGATGGTGTTGTAGGTGGACTTGTCCTCGAGGATGCGGACCGCGAGCACGTAGCCCTCGGCGGCGACGATCGCGTCGCCCACGATGACCTCGGGCGGGAGCGCGGCGTTGCGGGTCGAGCTGCTGATCCGGTCGAGCCGGACGCGGGTGGTGACGACCATCGAAGCTGCTCCTTGTCGACCGCGAGTCATCGTGGACCGCGAGTCATTTGCGAGTCATCCTGAGCGAAGCGAAGGAGGCATGACCCAACGGATGGCTCCTTCGCTTCGCTCAGGATG
>JBOHSB010000426.1:0-6872 GCA_050733015.1 Gemmatimonadales bacterium | reverse complement strand
GAACCAGGTGCGGACGGTGCGCTCGGCGCGGCCCACGGTGGTGAGCAGCGCGCCGACCTCGGCGTACTGCGGGGACAGGTGGATGATGTCCCCCACCAGCTCCACGATGGCCGGCGCGATCCCCGGCAGCCGGAGCGGCAGCCACTCGGTCAGCTCGAAGGACAGGTCGATGGGCTGGGCGAGGAGCGTCCGGAGACGAGCGGGCACGCGCTCACCCTCGTACACCACCGCCCGCACCCGCAGCTCGGCCGCGCGCTGCTCCCACACCGCGTCGCCCGCTTCCGCCGGCCGGCCGACCCGCAGCACCACCGGCGCCGCGGGATACCGCGCCCGGAGCCGTGGCACCAGCGCGGCCGCGTCGGCCCAGACGTCCTCGAACGACGCGATGCCCACGGCCAGCAGGGCGGCTTCCGGAAGGTCCCGGGGAGTGAGCGCGGAGAGGTCCGGCACCGCCTCGAATTGCTCGTATGGCGGCGAGAGTTGGAACGGGGCGGGTGGGGCGAGCAGTGCCTGCGACAGCATGGCTAAGGTCGGGTGACGGTGCCCTCCGAAGTTAGTAAGAAGGCGGAAGGACGGAAAGACGGAAGGACGGTCGGTCCTTCCGTCCTCTCTTCCTTGCTTCCCTCCCCCTCCCGCGCCATCCTCCCTCCGTGATCCGCTTCCAGACCCTCGGCGTGCTCGATCTCCGGGCGGCGAACGGGCGCGAGGTGAGCGCGGTGCTGCGGCAGCCCAAGCGGCTGGCGCTGCTGGCCTACCTTGCGGTCAGCTCGCCGCGGCGGTTTCACCGGCGCGACTCGCTGCTGGCCCTGTTCTGGCCCGAGCTGGACCAGGAGCATGCCCGGGCGGCGCTGCGCCGCGCGCTCTACTTCCTCCGCGGCGAGCTGGGCGCCGAAGTGCTCGCTGGACGGGGCGACGAGGAGCTGGCGGTGCCCGAGGCCGAGCTCTGGTGCGATGCGGCGGCGCTGGAGGGGGCGCTCGCCGCGGGCGACCCGGCCGGCGCGCTGGCCCTGTACCAGGGGCCGCTGCTCGACGGCCTGTACGTGGCCGGCGCCGCGGCCGAGTTCCAGGACTGGCTCGACCGCGAGCGGCTCCGTCTGGCCGGGCGCGCCGCGGTCGCCGCCCGGACCCTGGCCGAAACGGCCGCGCGGGAGGGGAGGGGGAGCGACGCGGTGGAGTCGGCCCGGCGCGAGCTGTCGCTCGCCCCCGACGACGAGGCGGCGCTCCGGCGATGCGTCACCCTGCTCGAGCGGAGCGGCGACCCGTCCGCGGCCCTCCGCGCCTACGAGGACTTCGCCCGCCGGCTGGCGCACGACCTCGAGCTCGAGCCCTCCGACGAGACCCGGGCGCTGGCGGAGAGCGTGCGCCAGCGGGCGGAACGCGCGCCGCGGCCGGTCCCGGCGGCGCCTCGCCCGCCGTCCGCCGCGACCATCGCGGTGCTGCCGTTCGCGGTCCACGGCGACGCCCGCTTCAACTACCTCGGCGAGGGCATGGTGGACCTGCTCGCCACCAAGCTGGACGGCGCCGGCGAGATCCGCACGGTGGATCCGCGGGCGCTCCTCCTGGCCCTCGGGCGCGACCCGGACGCGGCTCGGCGGCTGGGCGCGGGCCGCACGCTGGCCGGCAGCATCGTCGAGGCCGGGGGCCGGCTTCAGGCCACCGCCACGTTGTACGATCTCGACCAGCGCGCCATCGCGAGCGTGCAGGCCACCGCCGAGGGCGAGGACCAGATCTTCGAGCTGGTGGACGAGCTGGCCCGGCAGCTGCTCGCGGCGCACGGGGTCGCCCCGGGCACGCGGCTCACCCGGATCGCGGCGCTCACCACCGGGTCGCTCGACGCGCTCAAGGCCTACCTGAGCGGCGAGCGCGAGCTTCGCGCCGGCCGCTACTTCGACGCGATGGAGCACTTCCATGCCGCCCTCGCCGCCGACGCCTCCTTCGCGCTGGCGCACTATCGGCTGGCCGCCGCGGCCGCGGGCTGTGCCCTGCCCGACCTGGCGCGCGAGGCGGCGGACCGCGGCGCCGCCCACCAGGAGCGGCTCTCGCCGCACGACCGGCTGGTGCTCGCCGCGCAGCGGGCCTGGCTCCACGGCGAGGTGGCGGGCGCGGAGTCGCTCTACAACACCATCACCGGCACCTATCCCGGCGACGTCGAGGCCTGGTTCCACCTGGGCGACCTGCTGTTTCACTCCAACCCGCTGCGCGGCCGCTCGGCGGTCGAGGCGCGCGAGCCGTTCGAGCGCGTGCTCCGGCTCGATCCTGGCCACGTGGGCGCACTGGTGCACCTGGTGCGCATCGCCGCGATCGCCGGCCGCCCGGACGAGATGCTGGCGCGCATCGAGCAGGTGCTGCGCGCGAGTCCCGAGGGCGACCAGGCGCTCGCCATGCGCGCGCTACGCGCCTGGGCCACGCGCGACGCCGCCGCCATCGCGGGGGTCGAGGCCGAGCTGCAGCGGGCCCGCGCGATCACGGTGGCGATCGCGTTCGCCGACGTGGCGCTCTATGCGGGCAACCTCGACGGCGCGGTCCAGCTCGCGCGCGGCTTCCTGCAGGTGGCGCGCGCGCCCGAGCTCCGGGCGCTGTGCCACATCCTGCTGGCGCACCTCGCGCTGGCCGCGGGCGACGGGAGCGGCGCACGGGCCGAGCTGGGCGAGGCGGAGGCGCTGGACCGCACCTGGGGGGTCGAGATGCGGGCGCTGTTCGCGGCCCTGCCCTTCGGGGACGCGAGCGACGCGGAGATCCGCGAGGCCCACGCCGCGCTCGAGCGCTGGGACCCGGCGGACTCGGCCCCGAGCTCGTTCCTGATCTTCGCGATGCACAACGAGCTGCACCCGGCGATCCGGTTCTATCTGCTGGGCCTGCTCGAGCTCCGCCTGGGCGAGATCACCGCCGCGGCGGACCGACTCGAGGCCCTCGCCGAGCTGGAGGCGGGCGGGCCCCTGGTGCGGAACCTCACCGTCGAGCTGGACGCGGCGCTCGCGCGGGCGCGGGGACGCCCGGCGGAGGCGCTGGCCAAGCTGGAGCGGGCCAGGCCGGAACTCTGGTTCCAGCTCACGGTGGCCTCGCCGTTCTTCACCCTGGCGCGGCAGCGCTACCTGCGGGCGACGCTGCTGGAAGACGTGGGTCGGAGCGAGGAGGCGGCGGGATGGTATCGGGCGATCGCGGAGCGGTCGCCGTACGAGCTGATCTACCTCAAGGCGGCCCGGGAGCGACTGGCGGCGGGTGGAAAAGCGTCACCCTGACTCGGACGCCCATACTCGCGCCAACCCTCATCCATGCTGATCCAACGGTCCGCCTCGCGTCTGGTCGTCCGAGACACCCCCGGCTGCCTCTGGCTCTTCGGCCTGGTGTTCGTGATGAGCGGCACGTTCGTGCTCGTCGCGGCGCCCTTGTCCCCGGAGTGGGCCGCCTTCACGGGCTGGGAGCGCGCCGGCATCCTGGCGATCGGCCTCGGCCATCTCGGCGGCGGGCTCTGGCTGATCCGGCACACGCCCGCGACGAGGCTGGAGCTCGATCGGGCCCGCGGGACGGGGACCCACCGTATCCGCCACCCGGGCGACCGAAGCGAGACGGTCGTCGTGTTCAGGCTCGCCGATCTGCGCGACGTCGATGTGCTGGAGGAGCGGGACAGCGATGGCGATCCGGCATTCGTCGTGCGGGTGCTGCTCGCCGACGGGCGCCACCTGCGGCTGCACGGAGCGACCGTCCCGGACGGAGCGCGGGCCGCGGAGCGGGCCGGCGAGATCAGGCGGTTCATGGGGATGCCGGCGCTGCCGGCGCCACGGGATGGCGCCTAGTCCCCGCCTTCATCCCGAGTGAGCGAAGCGAACGAGGGATGAAGGCGTTCAGCCCCGACCCCCCAACCGCCAACCGCTATCGCCCGTTCGCCGTCTCGCCCTCCGTCATCACCCATTGATCGTCCGCATCCCCGCCTCGTTGTACCGCGCCCCCTCCGCCACACCCTTGGGAGCGATCTCCTCGATCTCCTCCAGATCGCTGGGCGTGAGCTCGACCTCGAGCGCGCGCACGTTCTCCTCGAGATACTTGCGCTGCTTGGTGCCGGGGATCGGCACGATGTGGTCGCCCTGCACCAGCACCCACGCGAGCGCGAGCTGGGACGGGGTGCACTTCTTCCGCCGCGCGATCGCCTCGACGTGCGCCACGAGGTCGAGATTCTTCTGGAAGTTGTCGCCCTGGAAGCGGGGAGAGTTGCGCCGGTAATCGTCGGCCGGCAGATCGTCGAGCGAGCGAAACCGGCCACTGAGAAAGCCGCGGCCGAGCGGGCTGTAGGCCACGAAGCCGATGTCGAGCTCGCGGCACAGCGGCAGGATCTCATCCTCCGGATCGCGGGTCCACAGCGAGTACTCGGTCTGGAGCGCGGTGATCGGAAATTCCTGCGCGGCCCGGCGGATCGTCTCGGGCGCCGCCTCCGACAGGCCCAGCCGGTGCACCTTGCCCGCGCGGACCAGGTCACCCATCGCGCCGACGGTCTCCTCGATCGGCACGCTCCGGTCCACCCGGTGCTGGTAGTAGAGGTCAATGTGGTCGGTGCCCAGCCGCTGGAGCGAGGCGTCGCACGCGCGCTTCACGTAGTCGGGCCGCCCGTTCACGCCCAGCCACTGGCCCTTCTCGTCGCGCTGGTTGCCGAACTTGGTGGCGAGCACGACCTGATCGCGCCGGCCCTTGATGGCCCGGCCCACCAGGCGCTCGTTGGTGAACGGTCCGTACACGTCCGCCGTATCGAGGAAGTCCACGCCAACATCGAGTGCGCGGTGGATGGTGGCGATGGACTCGTCGTCGTTCCGGCCGGCGTAGAAGTCGGACATCCCCATGCACCCCAGGCCAAGGGCGGACACACTGAGTCCGTCCAGCCCGAGCGTGCGGTGCGGGAGCTGAGGCATTAGGAGAGCTCCGCTTGAAAAGAGAGAACAGCCGGCCGGTCCAGTCACGGCGTGGTGACTCTGGTCCTTCCGTCCTTCCGTCTGACACCTAGACGCCTCCCCGACTAATTTCAAGCCTCACGACAACTTGACCCGCGAGGCCTTGCGCCATGCCCACCGACATCTCCCGCCTCTGCGTCTTCTGCGGCACCAACAACGGCTCCCGCCCCGAATACGGCTCGGCGGCGCGCGAGCTGGGAGCGCTGCTGGCGGCGGAAGGCATCGAGCTGGTTTACGGCGGCGCGAGCGTCGGGATCATGGGCGAGCTGGCCGACGCCGTGCAGGAGGCCGGCGGCCACGTGACCGGCATCATCCCGCAGCAGCTGATCCAGAAGGAGGCGGCCCACCGCGGCATCCAGGATCTCATCGTGGTGGCGTCCATGCACCAGCGGAAGTCGCAGATGGCCGACCTGAGCGACGGCTTCATCGCGCTGCCGGGCGGGATCGGGACACTGGAGGGATTCTTCGAGATGCTCACCTGGGGCCAGGTGGGCATCCATGCCAAGCCGTGCGGGATCCTCAACATCGCGGGGTACTTCGACGCGCTGACGGCCTTTCTGGACCACGCGGTCAAGGAAGGGTTCCTCACCGAGGCGCACCGGAAGACCATCATGGTCGAGTCCGACCCCAAGGCGCTGCTCGGCGGGCTGCGGGCGTACGAGCCGCCGACCGGGGCGCCGCTCATGGGGCGGGCGCACCGGTAGCCCGCGCGGGTCGTGGTGCACGGCGCTCCGGCTCCGGCGGGGAGACGACGCTCCCGGAGGGCGCGCCAGTGCGGCTCCGCATGGGGCGATGCCAGGATGCACGAACCGCACGGTGGCGCCCGGAGGGAGTACCGGCCCCCCGCCGGAGCCCCGCACCTCCGACCCCCGCGACCTACTGCTTAGGCGCCGCGCTCGGAGCGGGCGTGAGCGCCGCCGGCGGGGGGCCTTTGACCGCGTACTTGAGCGGCGGCGGCTCTCCCCGAAACCGTTCGACATAGTACCGCGTGAACTCGGCGCCGAGGAGAACGACCTGCGCCGAGTAGTAGACCCACACCAGCAGCACGACCACCGAGCCGGCGGCACCGTAGCTCGACGCCAGCATGCTGGTGCCCAGGTAGAGGCCGATGATCTGCTTGCCGATGCTGAAGAACCCCGCGGTCACCAGCGCGCCCACCCACACGTCCCGCCAGCGGAGCCGCACGTCCGGCAGCACCTGATACACCATGGCGAACAGCAGCGTCACCACCCCGAGGGAGACCAGCACGTTGCTGGCCCCCCACACGGCGGTCAGCGCGGGAAACAGGCGACCCAGGTAGCTGTTGAACGCCGAGAGCGCGGCGCTCACCACGAGGCTCACGAGCAGCAGGAACCCGACGCCGACCACCAATCCGAATGAGATCAGCCGCTGTTTCAGGAACGCCAGCACGCTCACGCCGGGCCTGGGTTGCACTCGCCAGATCGCATTGAGCGCGGTCTGCAGCTCGATGAACGCGCCGGTGGCGCCAAGGAACGCGGTCGCGAACCCGATGACCGTGGCGAGCACGCTCGATGATGGGTGCGCGGCGCCTTGGATCATCGCCTGCACCGCCTCCGCTCCCTGCTTGCCGACCAGCCCCTCGATCTGCGCCACGACCTCGCCGCGCACCGCGCTGGGCCCGAACACCAGCCCGGCCACGCCGATGGCGATCACGAGAATCGGCGCCAGCGCGAACAGGGTGTAGTACGCCAGCGACGCGCCGAGTCGCGGCACGTTGTCGTTCCACCAGCCGATGAACGCGTGCTTGAGCACCCACCAGAGCGAGCTGGGCGTCAGAATGTGGGAGCGGGCAGGACGCGTCATGGATCCGGTGATCGCAGGTCAGGGAGCCGCGGGTGGCGGCCTTCCCCCGGGCTTCCACACCGGGGGGTCACCGTCCGCGAGGAGGCGCGCGGCCCGGGCCGCGGCCTGGAC
>JBOHSB010000425.1:0-12571 GCA_050733015.1 Gemmatimonadales bacterium | reverse complement strand
GGCCGACACTGCATTCTTTTGTGGCGGCCCGGCCCACCCCTGCTTCCCGCCCCGTCGCCTGCGCGCGGAGCCCCGCGCCTACCGCGTCGAGACTCGGGTCGGCGCCCCGTCCGCCATTGCCCGCTGGATCTCCGCCGAGGTCACGTAGGCGGCCAGCAGCCGGCTCCGTAGGTCGGTCGGCTTTCGCACGCTGAAGCTCGCCAGCGTATCCAGCACCTGCCGCGCCCCCCGGACATCCCCGCTGTTGAGCTTGGCGAACACGGCCCCGTCGCGCAGCTCGTCGGCGGTGATCCAGCGATGCTCCCGCATCGCCACCGGGAGCAGCCGGTCGGCGGCGCCGGCGGCGTCGGCGAACTTCCACGCGGCTAGGTCGCGGCGGAAGGCGATCACGTCCCGGGCCGCCGCCGGCGCCCGGAACCGCTCCATGGTGCGCTGCACGTCGGCATAGAACGCGGCGTCCGCGACGCCCGCCGTGCCACTGTTCCGATTGCGCGCCACCTGGCTCACCTGGTCGGTCCACATCTCCCAGTCGCTCGGCGCCCGGTCCCGGCCCAGGCGCCACTGCTGCCAGAGAAATACCGCCTGGGCCGCCGCGGGCGAGGCAATCGTATCGGTGCGTCCGTCCGCCGCCGCGGTGCGGAGCAGGGCCCCCGTGGCGCGGGCGCGGACCCTCGGATTCTCGGGCACGGAGGCCACGGGGTCGGTCGCCGGCGGCACCGGACGGTGGCGCATGGACGCGAGCAGGGTGAACCAGTCGGCCGACAGCGCCGGGAAGCCGGCCGCAAAGTCGTGCCGGAAGCGCCGCCGCTCGGCGCCGAGGTCGAGGATCGGGAAGAAATCGGAGTTGGCCATCACGCTGCCCTGATTCAGCAGCGGCGCGAGCTCGCGCCGGCCGACGAGGTGGAGCGCCTCCACCGTGGCCGGGTCGAGCGGGCGGAAGCGGCACAGGTCGGCACGCAGGGCCGGCAGGCCGAACACGGACCAGTCGGGCGCCGGCAGCTTGGGACGATTGCTCGCGACCACCAGCAGGTCGCCGCTGGGCACCAGGTAGATCTCGTAGGACGGGAAGTTCTGATGCAGGGCCTCGATCACGCTCAGCACCAGCTCGTCGTCCAGCTCGTAGACGTGGAGCCACTGGCCGAACACGCCGTCATCCGACAGGTAGGTCCGTACCCGCTGGTAGAACTCGGTGGTGAACAGTCCGGACACCCCGCTGACCCACGGGTTCGATGGCTCGGACATGATCAGGTCGAACCGCCGCGAGGCCGAGGCGAAGTACGACTTGGCGTCGTCGAGGACCAGGTGCGAGCGCGGGTCGTCGAACGTCCGCCGGTTGGCGGGATAGAAGATTCGCGAGCCGGCCACCATCTGGGGCTCGATCTCGATGGTGACGAGATCGCGGATCGTGGGGCTGGCCAGCATGAGGTGCGACGACATCCCGGACCCCTGCCCGATGACCGCCGCCGACCGAGCCCGGGGCGCGTAGGCCATCGTGATCAGGGGGAGCAGCACCTGAGTGGCGCCGTCTTGCGCCAGCGGAACGGGAGCCCTGGTGGCATCGCATCCCGCAAACCAATCGGCGGAAAGCGAGGCATCGGTCTTCCCGTTGGTGGCCAGGTAGAGCTGGCCGTTGCCCCGGATGACGGCGGCCGTCACCGTGGCGGTGCGGCCGTCCCGATAGAACCGCACGTCGCGCTCGCCGGGCTTCACCAGCGCGCCGGTCCGGTAGACCCCGCTCGAGAGCAGCACCCGGTCGAATCGCACGCCCCCCCATGACAGCAACGCCGCGGCGAGCGTCGCGGCCACCGCCGCCGGCACCAGGCGGCCGGCCGGCCGGCCGGCACCGGCCCGACGCAGCAGCACGATCCCCACCGCCATGTCCACCAGCGCGCCCGCGATCAGCAGCGCGTGCAGTCCGATCGCCGGCAGCAGCACCAGCCCGGCCGCGATCACGCCTACAATGGAGCCCAGCGTGTTCCAGCCGTACACCGCGCCGATCGCCCGCTCTCCCGTCCGGAGCCCCAGCAGGATGCGGGTGATCAGCGGCAGCGTCATGCCGGCGCAGACGGTGGCCGGCAGCATGATGACCAGGCACAGCGCGTAGCGGGTCAGCGTGTATCCGGTATAGCCCGCGTCGGTCGGGGCAAAGGTGGCGATCAGGTCGGCCGTCCAGCCGAAGGAACGGATGTAGAGCGGCAGCGTGGCGAGCGCGAGGGCGCCCATGATCCACTGGACCATGCCAAGCGTCCGGAGTGGGTCGGCCAGCCGGTCGGCGCGGGTCCGGATGCACCAGGCACCCAGGGCCAGACCCAGGATGAAGGCGGACAGCATCAGCTCGAACGCGTGGGTCGCGCTGCCCAGTACCAGGGCCAGCATCCGGATCCAGGCGATCTCATAGATGAACGACGCCACGGCGGTCGCGAAGCTTGCGAACAGCAGCAGGCGAGGCAGATCGCCCGAGTCCGCTGCCGGCTCGGCGGGCAGTACCGCGGGAGCCTGGGCGGCCGGGGCGCGTGAACGCCCGATGACGATCGCGCCCATCGTGGCCGCGGCGACGGCGAGGTTGAGCGCGGCTGCGGCGGCCAGGGTGCCCGGCAGCCCGGCGGCCTCGACCAGGTAGAAGCCCGCCACCAGGACGCCAACCGCCGCGCCGAGGCTGTTGGCGAAGTAGAGCAGGCTCAGCGTGCGGCCGGGCCGGTCAGGCACCAGCCGCAGCACGCCGGCGCTCATGAGCGGGAAGGTCATGCCGAGGAGCACGGACTGGGGCAGGATGAGCGCGCTCGCGACGGCCCACTTGGCGGCGGTGAGTCCCCACGTGCCGGCGAGGAACGGGAAGACCGACGCGTAGGCCCAGCCCGTGGCGACCTGATACAGATCGTGAAAGAGCAGCCCGATGCATCCCACCGCGAACTCGACCGCCACGTAGCCGTAGAGCGGCTGGCGAATTCGCTCCGAGCGCCGGCTCACCAGGATGGCCCCGAGCGACATGCCCCCGAGGAAGATGACCAGCACGAGAATCTGGGCGTACGCGTCATGGCCCACGAACAGGCCGAGATAGCGGGTCCAGATCGATTCGTAGATCAGCCCGGCGGCGCCGGATAGGACGAAGATGGCGCAGAGGAAGGGGATCATGGCCGGCCTGGGGGGCAAGAACCATGCAATCGGTGGCACGGTTCGTGGTATCCGAGCGCCGCAACGCAAGGAATGGATGAGAGTACCACCCGGCCGGACGTCCATCTTCACGTGGGCCGTCGGCCGAACCCACTCTTGCAAAATCCGCTTGGGAGGGCTCCGGAAGGCCTCGGGACGGGTGCTGCAAGCAATGGTTAAGTCGCTGCAGCGTCATCGCTTTTCGTGATGGGAGGGGGGGTGGCACCAGTGTTGCCTTACCGGCTGCCGGAACGATCCGATGACCGCGATCAATCCTTGACCCTGAGCTGTAACTCAACCGGAGGACGAATGTCGAACCGCAAGGGCTTCACCCTGATCGAGCTTCTGATCGTGGTCGTCATCATCGGTATTCTGGCGGCCATCGCGATCCCGAAGTTCGCCAACACGAAGGAGAAGGCGGTACTGGCGAGCATGAAGTCGGACCTGCGTAACCTGGTCACCGCGGAGGAAGGCTTCTTCTCCGACAACCAGGACTACACCGGTACGCTGGGCGCCAACCAGGTGAACGGCACCGGCGGCGCGGGCACGGTGGCTTTCGTGCCCTCGGCCAACAACGTCCTCACCGTGACCCGGCAGAGCGCGGGCGGGTGGTCGGCGACGGCGACCAACGCGACCCTGAAGGGCGCCATCAAGACCTGCGGCATCTACGTCGGCTCGGGCGTTGCCCCGAACGCCGCGGTGACCGCCGAGGGCGCGCCGGCCTGCTACTAATCGCTGTATCAACCAAGGGCGGTGCGTAACCCGCACCGCCCGTTCCACCCCCAAGGAGAGAACGACAATGCTGAGTCGCAAGGGCTTCACCCTGATCGAGCTTCTGATCGTGGTCGTCATCATCGGTATTCTGGCGGCCATCGCGATCCCGAAGTTCGCGAACACGAAGGAGAAGGCGGTGCTGGCGAGCATGAAGTCGGACCTGCGCAACCTGGTGACGGCGGAAGAGGGCTTCTTCTCCGATAACCAGGACTACACGGGCACCCTGGGCGCCAACCAGGTGAACGGCACCGGCGGCGCGGGCACGGTGGCCTTCGTGCCTTCGGCCAACAACGTGCTCACCGTGACCCGGCAGAGCGCGGGCGGGTGGTCGGCTACTGCGACCAACGCGACCCTGAAGGGCGCCATCCAGACCTGCGGCATCTACGTCGGCTCGGGCGTCGCCCCGAATGCCGCGGTGACCGCCGAGGGCGCGCCGGCCTGCTACTGAGCCTGATTGCAACCTTGGGGGACGGGGGGCGGTGGTCCTAGCGGTCGCCGCCCCTTTTCCTGAACACCTGTCGGCAACACAACCGTGAGCGTGGGTTCGTCGATCCGGGCACAGCCTCCAACGGCTCCCGAGGACTGGGAGAACGCACCATGAGCAAGCACAATCGAGGCTTCACCCTGATCGAGCTTCTGATCGTAGTCGTGATCATCGGCATTCTCGTC
The DNA here is from genome assembly GCA_050733015.1 of Gemmatimonadales bacterium. Taxonomy (GTDB): domain Bacteria; phylum Gemmatimonadota; class Gemmatimonadetes; order Gemmatimonadales; family GWC2-71-9; genus CAVVWJ01. The sequence continues at coordinate 7,978 of JBOHSB010000425.1, read as the reverse complement.
GCCATCGTGGTCCCGAAGTTCGCCAACGGTAAGGAGCGGGCCATGGTCTCGGCCATGCGCTCGGACCTCCACAACCTGGTCACGGCGCAGGAGGCCTTCTTCACCAACGGCCTCACGTACTACAACGGTCCGGTGCCCGACCCGTCCTTCTCGTACAACGTCTCGGACCGCGTGACCGTCACGCTGGTGAACGTGTCCGCCTCGGGTTGGGGCGCGACGGCCACCCACTCGGGCTCCACCCGCACCTGCGCGGTGTTCGTGGGGACCGGCGGCCCGGTGGCGCCGGCCGTGGACGAAGGGATCCCGACGTGCACGCCGTAGGGCGTCCCAGGGCGGGGTAAGGCCCGAGTCGTGCAACGGCGGTCGCTTCGCACCGAGCTGCTCGTCAGCCTCGGTTTTGTCACATCCTCCGCCGTGATCCTGGTCGGGCTCACGACGGTGCTCCTGAACGGTGGCGACGTCCGCCAGACGCTCTGGCCGTTGGTCTCGCTCTGGGTCGGCAGCACCGCGGTGTTCGTGCTGTTCGGCGCGTACCTGGTGCACCGCTTGGTCGTGCGGCCGCTGGGGGTGCTGGCGGCGGAGGCCGATCGCCTCGCCGTCGGCGCCCTGCCGAGCCCGCCGCCGGTCTACGAGACCGCCGAGCTGGACCAGCTGAGCGCGCGCTACCGCGCGATGGCCGAGGACCTGCTGGACGCGCAGAGCCACATCGTGCGGGTCGAGAAGCTGGCCGGCATCGGGCAGCTCGCGGCCGGCGTGGCCCACGAGGTGCGGAATCCCCTCGGCGCCATCGCCACCTATCTCGAGGTGCTGCAGCGGCGCGGGGCCGATCCGGCGGTGACGGGCGAGGTCCGCCGGGCCATCGATCGCATCGAGCGCATCGTCCAGGGCTTGCTGGACTACGGGAGGCAGCCGGGCGCGATGGTCCCGGTGGCGGGAGCCGCCACCGATCTCAATGGCGCGGTCCGGACGGTGGCCGACTTCCTCGAGGCGCAGGGCATGTTCCGCGGGCACGAGGTGGCGGTGCGGCTCGATCCGGCGGCGCCGGCGGTGTGCGGCCAGCAGCACGCGCTGGAGCAGGTGGTGGTGAACCTGGTGGCCAATGCCTGCCAGGCCGCGCCCGGCACTCGGGTGACGATCGGGACCCTGCTCACGCAGCTCGAGTCGCGCGGCGACGAGCCCCGCGCCACCGATGCCGCGGACCTGGTCCCCCGACCCGCTCGCCGGTGGGTCCCGCGGCCCCGGCGGCCCGAGCTGCCGGCGGGTAGTCCGGGTGTGATGCTCTTCGTGGCCGATGACGGGCCGGGCGTCCCGGAGGCGGACCGGGAGCGGATCTTCGATCCGTTCTTCACCACGAAGGAGCCGGGACAGGGCACCGGGCTGGGTCTCGCCATTGTGGCCCGGACGGTGCATGAGAGTGGCGGGATCGTCTGGGTCGACCAGGCGAGGGAGGGGGGAGCGGTGTTCAAGGTCTTCTTACCACTAGCAGGTGGTTCCGATGCGTCTGCTGATCGTTGACGACGATGCCGGGCTCCGGCAATCGCTCGCGCTGCTGCTGCAGGAGGCGGGGGACGAAGTCGTAGCCGAAGGCGACCCCGAACAGGCGTTGCGTCGCGCCACCGCCGAGCCGTTCGAGGCGATTCTGTGCGACGTGAAAATGCCCAAGATGGACGGGCTGACCTTCCTCCGGCGCTATCGCGCCGAGGGAGGCTCGGCGCTGCTGATCATGATGAGCGCCTACGGGACCGAGGACACGGCCCTCGCCGCCATGCGCGAGGGCGCCTACGACTATCTCCACAAGCCGTTCCGGCCCGACGAAGTGACCATGACCATCCGGAAGGCCGAGGAGCGCGAGCGGCTCCGCCGCGAGGTGGAAACGCTGCGGTCCACCCTGGGCGCCGGCGTGGTCCAGGACCTGGTCGTGTGTGAGAGCAAGGCCATGCGGGACCTGCTCGAGCTGGCCAGCCGGGTGGCCCGCCACAGTACCACCGTGCTCATCACCGGTGAGAGCGGAACCGGCAAGGAGGTGCTGGCCCGCGCCATCCACCGGATGAGCCCGCGGAGCGAGCGGAGCTTCACCGCCATCAACTGCGCCGCCATTCCCGAGCATCTGCTCGAGTCCGAGCTGTTCGGCCACATGCGGGGCGCCTTCACCGGCGCCACCGCCGACCGGGCCGGCCTGTTCGAGCTGGCCCACGAGGGGACCCTGCTGCTGGACGAGATCGGCGATCTGCCGCTCGACCTCCAGGCCAAGCTGCTCCGCGTGCTGGAGGAGGGCGAGATCCGGCGGGTGGGCGGGCGCGAGCCCAAGCGGGTGGATGTACGCGTCATCGCGGCCACGGCCAAGCTGCTCGAGGAGGCTGTCGAGAGCAACGAGTTCCGGTCCGACCTGTTCTACCGCCTCAATGTCGTGCGCCTCCATCTGCCGCCGCTCCGCGAGCGGCCGGAGGACGTCCCCGCGCTGCTGACCCACTTCGCCCGGCAGGCCGCGCAGCGGCTGGGGCACCCGGTGAGCGTCACGCCGTCGGCCCTCGCCGCGCTGGCGAGCTACAGCTGGCCCGGCAACGTGCGCGAGCTCCGGAACGCGGTGGAGCGGGCGGCAGTGCTGGGCGGGGAAGGCCCGCTCGACCCCAAGAGCTTCGCCATCGGCAACGGCCACCGGAACGGCGCCGACGGGAGTCACCTCAACGGCGGCCACGGCCCCAACGGCGCCAACGGCACCAACGGCTCGCTCGATCTCAAGACCCAGGTCGAGGCCGTGGAGCGCCGCGCCATCCAGCGCGCGCTCGAGGCCTCGGGCGGGAACCGCCGCCAGGCGGCGAGCCTGCTGGGCATCAGCCTCCGGACGCTGTTCTACAAGATGCGACGGCTGCCGGTCGCCTGAGGCCGCATCGCGCAAAGAGTCGCGCCGGCTGCAACGGCTTGCGCGACTTCGCCGGGTCGGAATCCGCTAAGTCGTTGTCCTGCCGTCGATCGCTCCGTGGTACGCCTCCTGCCAACTCACAGGGCCAGTGGTGGTGTGGCCACCCCATCTCATGTCGCCGAGGAGACCAGTCGTGAAGCGTGGAAACGGGTTCACCCTGATCGAGACGCTCATCGTCCTGGTGATCATCGGGCTCGCGGGGCTCATCGCGCTGCCGAGGCTCAACACGGCGTTCGCGCAGAGCAACGTGCTGAGCGCGAAGGCGCGGCTGATGGCGCTGTACTCCACGGCGCGCGCCACGGCCGTGAGCGCCAACCAGACGGCCGTGCTCCGCATCAACGGCAACCAGGTGTACGTGTACGCCTCGCCCCGGCGCAAGGCGCCGATCGGGGCCAACACCATCGACACTATTGTCCGGCCGTCCAACCTCTCGACCACCTACGGCGTCACGCTCAGCGGCGGGGTGGACTCGGTCCGGGTCGCATCCACCGGACTGGGCCTCGATTCGGCGGCCATCGTCCTCACCAAGTACAGCGCGGTCGACACGGTCTTCATCAGCCGGTATGGGCGGGTACTCAAATGAGCCAGCGATCCGAGCGGGGCTTCACCATCATCGAGATCATGCTGGCGGTGATCGTGCTCTCGATCGGCGTCATGGCGCTGGTCGGCAGCTCCGCGCTCGCCACCCGCATGATCGGCCGCGGCAACAAGGCGACCGAGGTCACCCAGGTCGCGCTCGCCCGCGCCGAGTTGCTCCGGGCCTACGCCGCCCAGACCTCGCCCGGCTGCACCAACGCGAGCGTCAAGAGCGACAGCGGCACCACCGCCAGCGGCATCGGGGAGAAGTGGGTTCTCCTCGGCAACGCCGGCGACGCGACGCGCGACGTGCGGATGACGTTCAGCTACCGGGTGCCCAAGGGCACCCGGACCGACACCATGATGATCACCCTCTACTGCAAGTGACCATGACCACACGCCGCGGGTTCACGCTCGTCGAGCTGCTGATCGGTCTGATCCTGCTCCTGGCTGTCGGGGCGGTCACGTACCAGCTGCTGGTCAACACGCAGCGGGTGAGCCGGTCGCAGAACCAGCACATCGGCATGCAGGACAACGTCCGCTCCGGCTCGCTGATCATCGCGAACGAGCTGCGCGAGGCGGGGTACGATCAGATCACGGCCACGGGGCTGCCGCTCATCCAGGCCAGGTTCGTCGGCGCGGTGTTGGCGGCCGGCACCAACTCGGACCTGCGCGCCATCGGGCCCGACTCCATCACCTACCGCGCCATGCGGGGCCTGGGCTACACCTGCAACCTAACGTCGGCCACCAACGACGTCGTGGTAAAGAACGCCGGCACGCTCGCTTGGCAGGCCTACCGGACGCTCACGACGACGGACAGCCTGATGCTGTACGTCGAGAACGACCCCCAGACGTCCGCCGACGACCTGTGGCTGACGGTCGGCCTCACGACGGCGCCTGTCGCGCAGAACTGCCCCGACGGCACGGCGGGCATCCGGTTCCGCATCGGGATCCCGGCCGGACTGGTGATCACCTCGGCCGCGGCCTTCGGCAACATGGACGTGGGGGGGCCGGTGCGGGCGTTCGAGCTGATGCAGATGCGGTCCTACACCTCGGGCGGCAAGACCTGGCTGGGCATGCGCTCGCGCCCGCTCACGGTCGGCACCACCATCGAGCCGGTGCTGGGCCCCCTGAGCGGCACGGCGACGGGCCTGGTGTTCACCTATCGCGACGCCACCAACACCGCCACCACCGTGGCCGACAACGTTCGCAGCGTACAGGTCAGCCTCCAGTCCATGAGCGACGAGATGGAGCGCACCACCGGCCGGTACGCCAAGATGGATAGTCTCACGATCACGACGCGCGTGGCCCTGCGGAACGCGCTTCGCCCGTAGCTGACCGTCACCGCTGATCGTCACCGAGGAGAGAGCATGCGGAACTCGAAACTCACCAGCGAGCGGGGCATGGCGCTGGCCGTGGCCATCTTCGCGCTCGTGGTCATCGGCGCGCTGGTGGCGGGCGCCTTCTACGCCAGTACGCTCGAGCAGCGCACCGGCCGGAACTCGCTCTACGCGGCTGAGGCCGCCCAGGCCGCGGAGACCGGGCCGATGTTGGTCATGGGCAACTGGGACGCGTATGCCCTCAACAACCTGGGCAACGGCACGACCACCTCACTCGGCACGACCTACATGACCGGCCGCACCGACATGAAGTACACCGTCAGCGCCACCCGGCTCAACACCGAGCTGTTCCTGCTCACCAGCCTCGGCAGCCGGACCGATGCCTCCGGCAGCGAGCTGGCCCAGAACACCGTGGCCACCATGGCGCGCCTGAGCTTCGTCAAGGCCACCGCCAAGGCCGCCGTCACCGTCACCAAGCCGGTCAAGTTCAACGGCAACGCCTTCAGCGTGATCGGCAACGACTCGCTTCCCAAGGGCTGGGACAAGGACAGCCTCGGCAACGCCGATCCCAACTGCACCAAGGGTGGGGACCAGGCGGGCGTCCGGAGCCAGACCGGCACCGGCGCCGCGAGCGCCGACCAGGACAACCTGTTCGGCAGCCCGAAGGAAGTCCCCAACGACCCGACGGTCACGAGTGACTTCTTCAACATCTTCGGCGACGTGACCTTCGACGAGCTCAAGAAGAACGCCGACATCGTCATCCCCGAGACCACCCCAATCAAGCCCGGGCCCAGCCTGCTCGCGGCGGCGCCGTTCCGGTGCGACATCAGCGATCGGTTCAACTGGGGCGAGCCCGAGCGCACCGCCGGCTACATCAAGGCGTGCTCGACCTACTTCCCGATCATCTACGCCAGTGGCTCTCAGGTGAAGATGGCGAGCAACGGGCGTGGCCAGGGCCTGCTCCTGGTCGAGGGCGACCTCGAGATCGCCGGCGGCTTCGAGTTCTACGGCCTGATTGTGGCCAAGGGCGGCATCAAGATCTCCGGTAACGGCAACAAGGTCGTCGGCGCGCTCCTGGCCCAGGACGTCGACATTACCGACAACAACAGCATCAGCGGTAACACGACGCTCCAGTTCTCCTCGTGCGCGCTGAACAAGGCGATCCAGGGCTCGGCCTTCGCGGAGCCGCTGGCGTACCGGAGCTGGGCGCAGCTGCACTAGCCGGAGCGGCCCGCGCTGGAGTCGTCCGCGCTGGAGTCGTCCGACCAGGGGAGTCATCCTGAGCGAAGCGAAGGAGCCATGCCCGACGCATGGCTCCTTCTCTTCGTCCGGGCCCTCCGACCGGTCGCGGCCACGGGGTCACTGCACTCTGCAAGCGCTTGCAGCACACGGTTTCACCAACTGCACTCCCGCATCCCGAGAATGGGCTTGCGAAAGAGAAGAAGTAGCCCCTCGAAGCCGTTGCGGGACGCCGCTGACCTCCGCACTAAAACGCTTCCCTCCAACGACTTCCCCAAGTGCAATTTGTGTGGCACATCGGTTGCCCTCTGCGGGTCGGAATACCCTCATGCCCGAGCGCCGGCGGTTACTCCCGGAGCACGACGACAGGCCTGAGCCACCTCTCAACTAGCGGATGCGTATGGGACTCTTCGGGCGCAATGCGACGACGGTCGGCCTGGACATCGGCAGCGGCCTCATCAAGCTCGTCGCGATTTCCCACGGCTCGGGCGGGCCGGTCCTGACCAAGGTCGCCTTCACCTCGGTGGTGAACGACGCCATCGTCGAGGGCGAGGTCATGGACCCCGCGATCGTGGCCGAGGCCATCAGAGGCCTCATGGCCTCCGCCGGGATCAAGTCGAAGAAGATCGTCACCGCCGTCGGCGGCCGTGACGTGATCATCAAGAAGATCGCGATGGACCGGATGAAGGAGGTCGAGGCGCGCGAGGTCATCCGCTGGGAGGCCGAGCAGCACGTGCCGTTCGACATGGACAACGTGGAGCTCGATTTCCAGATCCTCGACCCCGAGGCCGACGGGCTCCAGATGACGGTGCTGCTCGTGGCCGCCAAGCGCGAGCTGGTCGAGCACAAGCTCGCCCTCCTGTCCGACGTCGGGCTCGAGGCCAGCGTGGTGGACGTCGACGCGTTCGCCCTGCACAACGCCTTCGAGATCAACTACCCCGAGGCCATGCACGGCGTGGTCGGGCTGGTCAACATCGGGCACGAGACCACCAACATCAACATCCTGGACGATGGCGTGCCGGTGCTCACCCGGGACATCCCGGTCGGCACCCGCCGCTTCAAGGAAGATCTGCAGCGCGAGCGCGGCCTCTCGGCTGACGAGGCGGACGCCGTGCTCAAGGGCGCCGACGCCAACGAGGCCCTGGATCCGCTGCTCGAGTCCCGCGGCGAGGAGCTCGCGGTCGGCATCGAGCGCGCGGCGGCGTTCCTCCAGAGCGCCAGCCGGTCCGCCGGCGGGATCTCGCGGATCTTCACCACGGGCGGCGGCGCGCGCATTCCGCGGCTCAACAAGGTGCTCTCGGACCGGCTGCGCATCCCGGTCCAGCTGGCCAACCCGATCGAGAAGCTCCAGGTGGCCGACGGCGTCTTCGACCAGTTCCCGGTCGACGAGGTCGCGCCGCTGCTGATGCTCCCGATCGGCCTCGCGCTACGCAGCGCCGCGTAACCCCGACCCAGGGACTCGACGACCGATGATCACCGTCAATCTCCGCCCCGACCTCAAGCGCAGGCGCGCCCGGAAGTCCTTTGCCGGGTCGCTGGACGGACTGCGCGGCCTGGGCAGCAAGATCAAGGACCCCCTCCTGCTCGTGGCCGTGCTGAGCTGGGTCGGGGTGCTGGGCTGGCTCGGCTTCGTGCTCGTCGGCACCACGCGCGAGCTGAGCGCGCTGACGCCGCAGCTGGAGCAGAGTCGCGCCGAGAACAAGCGGTTCAAGGCCTTCCTGGCCGAGAAGCGGCACCAGGAGAACGTGCGCGATTCGCTGGTCGCCCAGATCACCACCCTCCGCACCGTGGACGGCGACCGCTACGTCTGGCCCCACCTGCTCGACGAGGTCACCCGCGCGCTGCCCTCCTACACCTGGCTCGTGGACCTGGGTCCGGCCGGCGCCGTCGCGCACCCGGGCAC
>JBOHSB010000424.1:0-5543 GCA_050733015.1 Gemmatimonadales bacterium | reverse complement strand
GGCGAGGGCAGCGGCGGCCGGTTCCAGGCTCATCAAGATGCCGAACATCCGGGGCGGCAAGGTGCGCAGCGCCACCATCTCGAGGCTGTAGGGGACCGCCGAACTCAGCAGGCCGACCAGCGCCCCCAACACCAGCAGACGAGGCTCGAGCAGCCGCTCACCAGCCGCCACCACCGCGAACGGTGCGATCGCCAGCGTGGCGATGGTGCTGGCCACGGCCAGCCCCTCGACGCCGGCCCAGCGGCGCCCCGTGGCCGCCGTCGAGACGACGTACAGCGCCCAGCAGCCGCCGGCGAGCAGCGCCAGACCGAACCCGACGGCGTCGACCTTGGTGGGGCCGGCGCCGAACAGGGTAATGCCGAGGGCGGCCAGGCCCACCCACACCAAGTCGCGGGGCCGCCGGCTGCCGACCGCGGCCAGCAACAGCGGACCCACGAACTCGATGGTGACCGCCACACCGAGCGGTATGCGGGCGAACGACTCGTAGAACGCCCAGTTCATCGCGCCGAGCGCGAACCCCAGCGCCAGCACCGGCCGCCAGTCGGTGACCGGCCGGCCGCGCAGCCGCGGCCGGACAAAGGCGAGCAGGATCAGGGAACTGGTGATCAGCCGGAGGAACACCATCCCCACCGGGGGAATCTCGCCGAACAGGCCTTTGGAGACCACCGCACCAAACTGCACCGAAAGGATGCCGACCAGAACGAGCCATACAGGAGAAAAGCGGGACGTGGACACGCGGTTCACTTTAGGAGCAGGAAGCGCACCGTTGCATGCGTTCTGCCGTCCGGATATACGGCATCGTCCGGGCCGTCGATAAACTCGATGCCAAGGAGTTCACCGTCTCCCCCCTGCACTCGGAAATGAGGCGGTAACGAGCCGCTGAGGCCTCCGACAGATGAATGGGCGTCGTCCGGCCATTCTCAGAGGTTGCGAGCAACTCCAGCCAGACTCCTGCAAAGCCCGGATTCAGCCAGAGCCAATGGGCGGCGCCCTCGCGCTTCAGCACGCACCCGTGGCGACGCAAGTGACGGAGCAGCGCGCTCCGCTTCACGCCGCCTGAACGTCGACGGTGATCACCTCGCGCTCAGCCGCCGCCGGTACGCCTCGCAGGCCTCTTCACGGCGCCCTTCAAGAATTAGAAGCTCATGCTCCCTGTCCTCCGGCCCGGTACTGTTCGTCGCTCACGTGTTCCATCCACTCCACGGCCTTCCCGTCGAGCTGCTCCTGGATCGCGATGTGGGTCATCGCCGTGGTCGGCGAGGCGCCGTGCCAGTGCTTCTCTCCCGGTGGGAACCAGACGACGTCGCCCGGCCGGATCGGCTCGATCGGCCCGCCCCATCGTTGAGCCATGCCGCAGCCGGCCGTCACGATCAACCGCTGACCCAGTGGGTGGGTGTGCCACGCCGTACGGGCGCCGGGCTCGAAGGTGACGCTGGCGCCGGCAGCGCGCGCCGGATCGCTCGCCTGGAACAGCGGGTCGATCCGGACGGTGCCGGTGAACCAGTCGGCCGGCCCCTTGCCCGACGGTTGCGAGCCGCAGCGCTTGATGTCCATGGTCGTGCTCCTCGGCCTGGCGTCCCCGCGGCTCAGTACTCCTGTCGCGTGGGCCGGAACAGGATCTCGTTGATGTCCACGTCTTCGGGCTGGCTCATGGCGTAGACGATGGCCCGTGCGAACGAATCGGCCGGAATGCCGATCTCGGCGTACATCTTCCGCAGGGTGGCGGCAACGTCCGGCTCGGTGGCGCTGGTCGGCAGCTCGGTCACGACCACGCCCGGCGAGATGACCGTCGTGCGGATGTTATACGGCTTCACTTCCTGGCGCAGCCCTTCGGAGAGCGCCCGTACGGCGTGCTTGGTCGCCGCGTAGACCGCGCCGCCGGCCCGGACCTTGTGCCCGGCCACGGAGGAGACATTGATGATGTGCCCCGCCTTCTGCCGCTGCATGTGCGGCAGCGCCGCGGCGATCCCGTAGAGCACGCCCTTGATGTTCACGTCGATCATCTGGTCCCATTCGTCCACCTTGAGCCGGTCGAGCGGCGACAGTGGCATCAGGCCGGCGTTGTTGAGCATGACGTCGATCCGCCCGTAGGCCTGCACGGCCGTATCCACCAGCTTCCTCACCTGCTCGCACTGGGTGACGTCCGTCGCGACGGCCAGTGCCTTGCCGCCCCGGCCGGTGACCTCGTCGGCCAGTGACCGGATGCGCTCGACACGCCGCGCGCCCAGCACCACGGTCGCGCCTTCCGCGGAGAGCAACCGGGCAGCCGCCTCGCCCAATCCGCTGCTCGCGCCGGTGATGGCGACGACTTTTCCCTGGATGTTGCTGCTCATGATCTTGCTTTCTCCTGGCAAGATGGCCCGGGACACCAGAGGCCCCGAGCAGTCAACTTAGCGCTTTCGGCGGGGGTGTCATCCCGAGCGAAGCGAGGGATCTGGCCCACCTTCCCGGAACCTTGCCTCGGTCGGTCGTAGGTGGCCCAGACCCCTCGCTTCGCTCGGGATGACAGAGCGCGATGTCGATCCGGGCTCCGGTCGTTCGACTTACCAGTATGAGGCCGTTTGCGAGTCGCCTGGCGGCGAGTTCCTTCTTAGCTTTCGGCATGTTCCGCCAAGGCAAGGGAGCCGTCCTCCACCCGATCACCCTGGGCGAGCGCTACACGCTCGACCGCGAGCTGGGCCGGGGCGGGATGGCGGTGGTGTATCTGGCGCGCGACCGCAAGCACGACCGCCCGGTCGCGATCAAGCTGCTGCGCCCCGAGATTGTCACCGGCGAAGACGCCCAGCGCTTCCTGCTCGAGATTCAGATCCTCGCGCGGCTGCAACACCCCCACATCCTCGCCCTGCTCGACTCCGGCGCCACCGACGAGGTGCCGCCCCGCCCGTTCTACGTGATGCCGTATGTGGACGGCGAGACCTTGCGCCAGCGGCTCACTCGCGAGGGCCCGCTCCCCGTGGCCGAGGCGCTCCGCCTGGTGCGGGAGGCGGGCGAAGCGCTCCACTACGCCCACGGGGAAGGACTGATTCACCGCGACGTGAAGCCGGAGAACGTCCTACTCTCGCAGGGCCACGCCCTGGTCGCGGACTTCGGCATCGCGCGGGCCGCGGGGATCGCGGCCGGAGACCGGCTGACGCAGCCCGGGCTGAGTATGGGAACGCCCGCCTACATGAGTCCCGAGCAGGCCGGAGGCGACCGCGAAGTCGACGCCCGAGCGGACCAGTACAGCCTCGCCTGCGTCCTCTACGAGCTGCTGGCGGGTGAGCCGCCCTTCACCGGGCACGACATGCTCGCGGTGATGTCGCGCCAGGTCCTCGACCCGGTGCCGCCACTGACGACGGTTCGCCCCGGTGTGCCGACATCGGTGCGACGGGCCGTCGAGCGCGCGCTGTCCAAAGTTCCGGCGGACCGGTTCGGGACGGTGCTCGAGTTCCTGGCGGCCCTGGAGGCGCCGGAGGCGCCGGACGCTCCCGCGGCCGCGCCGAAGAAGGCGATCGTGGTCCTGCCGTTCGCCAATCTGAGCCCCGACCCCGACAACGCGTACTTCGCGGACGGCCTGACGGAGGAGGTGATCGCCGACCTCTCCCGGGTCCGGGCGCTGACCGTGATCTCGCGAACCTCGTCGGTCAAGCTCAAGGAGACCGGTTGGGACCTCCGCCGCATCGGGCGCGAGCTCAATGTCCGCTACGCGCTGGAGGGGAGTGTGCGACGGGCGGGGTCCACGCTTCGGATCACGGCCCAGCTGATCGACGTCGAGACCGCTGCCCATCTCTGGGGCGAGAAGTACTCTGGCACGGTGGACGACGTGTTCGACCTGCAGGAGCGCCTCTCGCGCCAGATCGTGGAGGCGCTTGAGATCACGCTCTCGCCACCGGAGGATCGCGAGATCGCGGCGCGCCCGATCGCGGATCTCCGCGCGTTCGAGTACTACCAGCGCGCCCGGCAGGAGTACTACCGGTATACCGCTGAAGGCATGGCGGCGGCGCGGGCGCTCGCGGAGCACGGGCTCGCCGTGGTGGGCCCCAACGAGGCGCTGTACGGGATCCTGGGCACGGTGTACGCCTGGTCGCCGGTGGTTCTACTCGGCGGCGACGAGGAGACGACGCTGCGCGAGGCCGAGGCCTGTGCCCGCCGCGCCTTCGAGCTGAACCCCAACTCGGCGCAGGGCCTCTCGATCATGGGCCAGGTCGCCTACCGCCGGGGCAACGCGGGGGAGGCCGTTCGGCTGCTAACCCAGGCCTGCGCCGCCGATCCCAATAATCCCGACGCGATGCATCAGCTGGGCGGGGCGTATCTGCTGGGCGGGCGCACCGGCCCGATGCGGCAGGTGCTGATCCGGCTGGCCGAGCTGGATCCTCTAACAGCCAGCAATCACTGCCTGCTGGGGATGAGTTACATGTTGGGCGGGGACGCCGCCGGAGCACTGCCCTCACATCGGCGGGCGGTCGAGCTGGATCCGCGGAGCACCATCTGCCGCTTTTGCGCCGGGGTGGCGCTGGTGGCCGCGGGACGCGACGTGGAGGCGGTGCGCGAGTTCGAGTGGCTGGAACGGCAGCCTCCAGACGATCACCTGGCAGCAGTGGGGGTGCGCTTCCGGCGGGCGCTGACCGGGGACCGGGTCGCGGTGCTCTCGCCCATGAGCGCGCCGGAGTGCGCCGTGGCGGAATCGGACGAGTACTGGTCATACCTCATGGCCGGGGCGTACGCGCTCGTCGGGGAGACGGATCAGGCGCTGAGCTGGCTGGAGCATACCGTCAGGGTCCGTGGCTGGGTCGACTACGTCTACTTCACCCGGTACGATCGTTTCCTCGAGAGCCTGCGGCCCACTGGGCGATTCCAGGAGCTGATGGCGTCCGCGCGGGAGCGGCACGCGCGATTCACGGATGACGGCACACCCATGCCACCGTAAGGCCACGCGCCGCTCGAAGGGTTCAGAATCACTGAGCCGGGTCCAGCCAGCCAATACATTGGCGTCGGAAGATATGCGGACCATCTGCACCATCGGGATCGTGATTCCACTCGCCGTCCTCGCGGTCGGAGCGGCTCTGGCGCCGCCACCGGCCCAGATCATCCTGATTCGTCATGCCGACGAGCCGAACGATCCCGAAAACCCTCATTTGTCCCCGGCAGGGGTCCAGCGCGCCGAAGACCTGGTGTCCTTCATTACGAAGGATTCGGCGATGACCCGGTTACCCGTGGGCTCCGTTGGAGGTGGCTCGTGACACTCCCCGCCTGGTTTTCACCCGCGTCGCCGCGGCTTGCCGTTGCCGCCGCGCTCACGCTTGCCTCGACCCTCTCGGCGCAGGAGCCCGAGCATCATCACGACGCCAGGCTGGGCCGGGTGGTGTTCCCCGTCTCCTGTTCGCCAGCGGCCCAGCGGCGCTTCGAGCACGCGATGACCGTGCTGCACTCCTTCTGGTGGGAGGAAGGCGACCGGGCCTTCGGCGACGTCCTGGCCGCCGACTCCACCTGCGCGATGGCCTACTGGGGCCTCGCCCTCAATGCCTGGGGCAATCCGTTCGCCGGCGGACCGACCGGCCCCGCGC
>JBOHSB010000423.1:0-12345 GCA_050733015.1 Gemmatimonadales bacterium | reverse complement strand
ATGGACACCTACTCCATGCACAAGCGCCACACCGTGACCGCGGTGGTGACCGGGAAGCCGGTCGAGATGGGCGGCTCGCTCGGCCGCCGCGAGGCGACCGGGCGGGGCTGCATGTTCGTCACCCGCGAGGCGCTCAAGCAGTTGGGCCTCCCGATCCAGGGCACCCGGGTGGCAGTGCAGGGCTTCGGCAACGTCGGCTCGATCGCCGCGCAGCTGATGGAGGAGCTCGGCCTCACCGTCGTCGCGGTGAGCGACAAGTCGGGCGGGATCTACAACCCGAAGGGCCTCCGCATCAGGGAGGTCCAGCAGCACGTGAAGCAGCATCGCTACCTGAGCGAGTACAAGGAGGCGGACCACATCGCCAACGACCAGGTGCTCACCCTCGACTGCGACGTGCTCGTCCCGGCCGCGACGGAGAACGTCATCACCAGCCAGAACGCGCTCGAGGTGAAGGCCCGGGTGATCTGCGAGGGCGCCAACGGCCCGACCACCGCCAACGCGGACCGGATCCTCGAGGAGAAGGGCGTGTTCGTCATCCCCGACATCCTGGCCAACGCCGGCGGGGTAACGGTCAGCTACTTCGAGTGGGTGCAGGATCGTGGCGGGTACTTCTGGGACGAGGACACGGTGAATCAGCGGCTCGAGCGGATCATGGTGCACTCGTTCGACGAAGTGGTGGCGATGGCCAACCGGCATTCGGTCAACACCCGGATCGGCGCCTACATGCAGGGCATCGAGCGGGTCGCGGCGGTGCATCGGCTGCGCGGGATGTACGCGTGAGCCCATGGAGCTCTTCCTCCTCACCGTGGGCAAGCTGCGCCCGAGCTACCGCGAGGCCTGCGACGACTACCTCCGGCGCCTCGGGCGGTATCTGCGGATGCGGGAGGTCGAGGTCCGCGAGGCGAGCCGGGCGCCCAGCGTGGCCGCCCAGCGGGCGGAGGAGGGCGAGCGCTTGCTGGCCCGGCGGCCGGCAGGATCGCGGCTGGTCGCGCTCGCGCGCCAGGGCACGGCGTGGAGCAGCGAGGAGTTGGCCCGGCAGCTGGAGCAGTGGCGGCAGGAGGCGCGGCCGGTGGCCTTCGCGATCGGCGGCTCCCGCGGGCTCTCCCCCGACCTGATGGCCGCGGCCGAGCGCTGGAGCCTGGGCCCGCTCACGCTGCCGCACGAGCTGGCTCGCGTGGTCGTGGTCGAGCAGCTGTACCGCGCCTGCACCATCCTCCGTGGAGAGCCGTATCACAAGGGCGCCGGTGAGCGCGCATGACCGAATGGTTCGAGGAGTGGTTCGGTGAGGAATACCTGCAGCTCTACCCGCATCGCGACGCCGCCGAGGCCGATCGGGCCGTGGGGCTCATCGGCGAGCGGATCGGGCTCGAGCCCGGCTGGCGCGTCCTCGACGTGGCCTGTGGGGCCGGGCGGCACGCCCGCGCGTTCGAGGAGGCGCGGGCGCGCTGTGTCGGCCTCGACCTCTCCGCCGCGCTGCTCCGGGTGGCGCACCAGGTCACGACCGCGCCGCTGGTCCGGGCCGACATGCGGGCCCTGCCGATCCGGCCCCGGTCGATGGACCTCACGGTGAATCTGTTCACCAGCTTCGGCTACTTCGATCGCGACGCCGAGCACGCCGCAGCGCTGGGGGAAATGGTGTCCACCGTACGGCGCGGCGGCTGGTTCGTCATCGACTTCCTCAACGCCCGGGCAGTCCGCTCCCGGCTGGTCGCCCGGGAAACCCGGCGGCTGGGCGGGGCCGACGCCGAGGTGGAGCGTTCCGTCTCACCCGACGGCCGCTACGTGTGCAAGCGCATCCGCACCGCCGAGGGGCGGCAGTTCACCGAGCGCGTCCGGCTGTTCGGCGTCGGCGAGATCGAGGCGATGCTGGCCGCCGCCGGCGTGACCGTGCGCGAGCGCTACGGCGACTACGACGCCTCGCCGCTGCTGCCCCACTCGCCCCGCACCATCCTGTTCGGACAGGTCGGATGAGCCTGCGCTTCGTCGCGACCCCGCTCGAGCACCCGCTCGAGCCGCCTGCGCCGCACCCCGGAGCCATGGACGCCGGACTGGACCAGGCGTTCGTCGCGACCCCGACGCGTGAGGCGCAGCTCGAGCGGCTTCATCGGCCTGGGGCGCTGGCGGTCACCACCGGCCAGCAGCCGGGTCTGTTCACCGGGCCGCTCTACACCGTGCACAAGGCCCTGAGCGCCGTGGCGCTCGCGCGGATCCTCGAGGCGCGCTGGGCCCGGCCGGTGGTGCCCGTGTTCTGGCTGGCGGGGGACGACCACGACTTCGCGGAGGCCAGCACCGCCTCGTGGCTCGCGGTTGACGGCTCGCTCGCCTCGGCCTCGCTCCCGCCCAGGCCCCCCGAGGCCCCCCTCACGCCGATGTACCGGCAGCCTCTCGGTGAGGGAGTCGTGCCGGCGCTTGCGGCGCTCGAGGCGGGGCTGCCACCCTCCGAATTCCGGGACTCGACCGTCGCCTGGCTCGCGCGGCACTATCGCCCGGAGGCTACGGTCGCGGGCAGCTACGCCGGCGCCATGGCGGAGTTGCTCGGTCCGCTCGGCGTGCTGTGCTTCGACAGTACCCATCCGGCAGCCAAGCGGGCCATCGCGCCCCATCTGGTGCGGGCGCTGCGCGAGGCCCGGGCCCTCGATGAGGACCTCGACCGCTGGTCGGAGGCGCAGGGTGTCACGGCTCGGACCTCCGGCATCACCGTGGGCGACGGCGCCGCCCTGGTGATGCTGGAGGCGAGTCTCGGGCGCGACAGGCTGGTGCAGGACGGGGATTCCTTCGTGACCCGGAGGAGCCGCGAGCGGTTCGACCTCCAGGCCATCGAGCGGATTGCCGCCGAGGAGCCGAGCCGGCTGTCCCCCAATGTGTTGCTGCGCCCGGTGGCGGAGAGCGCGTTGGTGCCTACCGTGGCGTACCTGGGCGGCCCGGGTGAGCTCCGCTACCTCACCATGACGCCGCCGATCTACCAGCGGCTCGGGGTCCCGCGGCAACGGCCGTTGCCCCGCTGGTCGGGCGTCATCGTGGAACCCCGGGTGGATCGGGTGCTGGAGAAGTTCGGCCTTGAGCTGTCGGATCTGTTCACCCCCCCGGGCGCCGTCGAGGCCCGGGTGGTGCGCGCGCAACTTCCCCCGGAGATCGGCCAGGCCCTCGAGCGGCTTCGCGCCGGCATCGGGGACGGGTATGGCGTGCTGGAGCGCGCCGCCGCCGAGATCGATCCCACCCTGGTCCGCCCCACCCAATCCGCTCGGCAGCAGGCGCTGTCGGGCACGCAGGACGTCGAAAAGAAGCTGGTGCAGCATCTCAAGCGCCGGCAGGAGACGGAGCTCGGCCAGCTCGCCAAGGCGCGGACAGCGGTGATGCCCGGTGGCAAGCTCCAGGAGCGCGTCCTGACCGTGGCGCCCTTCCTCGCGCGCTACGGCCCGGCGCTGCTCGCCGAGCTGGCCGACGCACTCGAGTCGTGGTATCGCGGTGCCCTTGAAGGGCCGTCGGAACCGGCGTAGACTCGACGTATGTCGGTCATCGCGCTGTTCCTGCTGGTCGCCCTGCTCATTCCGATCCTGGGAATCGTGGTGGACTCACCCATCGGGCGGGCGCTGGCGCGGCGCCTGGAGGGTCCCCAGACGACCCCGCCCGACATCGCGGCGCTCGCCAAGCGGGTCGAGCTGCTCGAGGCGGAGGTGGACGACCTGAACCGGAATCTGCAAACCGTTCAGGACGAGAACGCGTTCCTGCAGCGCCTGCTGTCGGATCCTTCGCGCTCGACCCTCCCACCGCCACCCGCGTCCTGACCGCTCCGCCGCGTCGCCCATCCCGACCGGCAGTAATGGTGGCGGCCGGGATCCTCCTGAGCCGAATCGTCGGCCTGGTCCGGAATCGCGTTTTCGCGCACTACTTCGGCACGTCCGATGCCGCGGATGCCTTCAACGCCGCGTTTCGGATTCCCAACTTCCTCCAGAACCTGTTTGGCGAAGGGGTGCTGTCGGCCTCGTTCATCCCGGTCTACGCCGGCCTCCGCGCCCGCGGAGAGGACAAGGAGGCGAAGCGGGTGGCCGGCGCAGTCGCGGCGCTGCTCGCGCTGGTGACCGCGGCGCTGGTGCTGGTCGGCATCGTGCTCACGCCGTGGCTCATTGCGATCATCGCACCCGGCTTCGAGGGAGAAAAGCGCGCCGCGACCATCCGCCTGGTACGCATTCTCTTCCCCGGCGCGGGACTGCTGGTGCTCTCGGCCTGGTGCCTCGGTGTGCTCAACAGCCACCGACGGTTCTTTCTGAGCTACGCGGCGCCGGTGCTGTGGAACTTGGCCATCATCGCAAGCCTGGTGGCGTTCGGGCGGGGCAGGGGAGCCTACCCGCTCGCGGAGGTCGCCGCCTGGGGCGCGGTGGTGGGAAGCCTGCTCCAGCTCGCTGTCCAGCTCCCCACGGTTGCCCGCCTGCTCGAGGGCCTCCGCCCCCGATTCGAGCGGGGCTCCGCCCAGGTCGCGCTGGTGCTGCGGAACTTCGGCCCGGTATTCGTGGGACGAGGCGTGGTGCAGATCAGCGCCTACGTGGATACCGTGCTCGCCAGCCTGTTGCCCACCGGCGCGGTGGCCGCGCTGTCGTACGCGCAGGTGATCTACACCCTGCCGGTGAGCCTGTTCGGCATGTCGGTCTCGGCGGCTGAGCTGCCGGCCATGGCCAGTGCCCAAGGCAGCGAGGTCGAGCGCGCGGCGCAGCTCCGGGCCCGGCTGGCGACCGGACTGCGCCAGATCGCGTTCCTGGTGGTGCCCTCCGCGGTGGCGTTTCTCGCGCTGGGCGACGTCGTGGCCGGCGCGGTGTATCAGTCGGGCGCCTTCACCCGCGGCATGACGGTGTACGTCTGGGGCATCTTGGCCGGATCGGCCGTCGGGCTGCTCGCCTCGACGATGGGCCGCTTGTACGCGTCCGCGTTCTACGCGATGCACGACACCCGCACGCCGCTCCGGTTCGCCCTCCTGCGGGTCGCGCTCACGATCGGGCTGGGCTACCTCTTTGCCCTGCCGCTGCCGCGGGCGGTGGGCGTGGAGGCCCGCTGGGGCGCGGCCGGGCTCACGGCGTCGGCGGGCATCGCCGGATGGATCGAGTTCCTGCTGCTGCGCCGCGCGCTCAACGCGCGGATCGGCGACACCGGCCTGGCGGTCCGCCTGATCGCGCAGCTCTGGGGCGCCGGTGTCCTGGCGGCGGGACTCGCCTGGGGCGTGCGGCTGGCCCTGCCGGCGGCGCACCCGATCCTGGCCGCCCTCGCCGTCCTGACCGCCTATGGAGCGGTGTATTTTCTGGTAACCGACCGTCTCGGCATCCCCGAAGCCAGGGCCGTCATGCGCCGCCTTCGTCCGGGGGAACCGAGGACGGGCGCAACGGGTTAACCCGCGGCATACTCCATGACGGCACCAGGCACTCCCGACGCGCTGCAGCGCAAGCTCGATACCCTCCCTGAAGGCCCCGGCGTGTACCTCTGGAAGGACGCGAACGGGGACGTCCTCTACGTCGGCAAGGCCAAGCGCCTCAAGCAGCGGGTCCGCAGCTATTTCGCGGCCGAGTTCGACAGCAGCCCCAAGAACCTCCTGCTCAGGCGCCTCATCGCGGACGTCGAGACCATCGTGGTCGCGTCCGAGGCGCAGTCGCTCATCCTCGAGAACAACCTCATCAAGGAGTACCGGCCGCGGTTCAACGTCCGGCTCAAGGATGACAAGAGCTATCCGTCCATCGCCGTGACCCTCGCCGATCCGTTCCCCCGCGTCATTGTGACCCGGCGACGGGACATCCCCGGCGCGCGCTACTACGGGCCGTACACCGACGTGGCCCAGCTCCGGCGCACGCTGGCGATCATCCGCCGGCTCTACACGGTGCGAAGCTGCCCCGACGACCTCCCCATCGAGCGGCGCGAGCGCCCTTGCCTGGACTACCACATCGGGCGCTGCCAGGCCCCCTGCGTCGGCTGGCAGACGGAGGCGGACTACCGTCGGATGGTGAGCGACGTGGTGGACTTCCTGGACGGGCGGACGGTGGATGTGCGTCAGAAGGTGCGGGAGGCGATGCAGCTCGCGAGCGAGCGCGAGGATTTCGAGCGGGCCAAGGACATGCGCGACGCGCTCCGCTGGCTCGAGCGGCTCGAGGAGCCCGTGAGCGTCGAGGTCATGGGCACCGGGGACGCGGACGTCGTGGGCTACGCGCGGGACGGCGACGATGCCGTCGGGGTGCTGGTGCGGGTCCGCGAAGGCCGCGTGGTCGGACGCGAGCACCGCTTCCTCGAGGGCCTCGAGGAGGAGCGGGACGGCGCGGTCCTGAGCGCGTTCCTGGCCCGCTACTACGTACCGGCCGAGGCCCGGGCGCGGCGGGTGGTGATCCCGTTCCCACCCGAGGATTGGGACCCGCTGCGCGAGCTGCTCCCCGGCTCCGACTGGACCATCCCGCAGCGGGGCACCGCGCACCGGTGGCTGGAGCTGGCCGACGCCAACGCCCGCCACCTGCTCGAGAGCCTCCGCATCGAGTCGTTCGAGACCGAGGAGCGCGCCGAAGATCCGGTCTACGCCCTCGGGCGGGACCTGGGCCTGAGCGCGGTGCCACGGAGCCTGGTGTGCGTGGATATCTCCCACAACCAGGGGCGGGACACCGTGGGCTCGCTGGTCTGGTTCGAGGCGGGTCGTCCGAAGAAAAACGAGTACCGCAAGTTCAAGATTCAGGGCCTGGGCCAGCAGGACGATTTCGCGGCGATCCACGAGGTCATCACCCGGTACCTCACGCGCCGCCGCGACGAGGCCCTGCCGCTGCCCGACCTGATCGTCATCGATGGAGGCAAGGGGCAGCTCAACGCGGCCCTGGACGCCATGGACGAGGTCGGCCTGGGGGCGATTCCCATGGTGAGCCTGGCCAAGCGGGAGGAGGAAGTGTTCGTCCCCGGCCAGGCCGACAGCCTCCGCCTGCCGCGCCGCAGCCCGTCGCTGCGGTTGCTGCAGCGCGCGCGTGACGAGGCCCACCGCTTCGGCCTCGCCTACAACCGCCAGCGGCGCACGACGCGAACCATCACGTCCGAGCTGCTCACCATCCCCGGCGTCGGGCCGAACCGGAGGCGCCGGCTGCTCGAGCGGTTCGGCAGCTTGGCCGGGGTGAGGTCCGCGTCGGTCGCTGAGCTCGCCACCGTTCCCGGATTCTCGACCCGACTGGCCGAGCGCATCCTCTCCCACCTCAACGAGACCCGATGACCGCCGCTTCCGCGCTCGCGATCGCAGATTGGACCCTCGAGTGCTCAAGCTGCGGCGCGACTCGAGGCCCCGAGGGGCTGCCGACCGTGTGCGATCGGTGCGGCATGCCGTGGCTGGTCCGCTATCCCACCCGGGTCCCGACGCTGATCGACCGCGCCGAGCTCCGCCGCCGGCACGGCATGTGGCGCTTCCGATCGTTCCTGCCGCTGCTGCCCGGCGAGGAGCCAATCTCACTCGGGGAAGGCGACACGCCGCTCCTCAAGCTCGAGCACACCGGCAGACGCCTCGGCGCGGCGGATCTGTGGGTCAAGGACGAAGCCGCCAATCCGACCGGCTCCTTCAAGGCCCGCGGGCTCGGGGCGGCGATCACCCGCGCCGTCGCTGCGGGCGCCGAGCGGTTCGTGCTGCCCACGGCTGGCAACGCCGGAGTGGCCGCGGCAGCCTACGGTGCGAGGGCCGGGCGGCCGGTGCGGGTGTATGCGCCGCGCAGCACGCCGCGGACCATCCTGTCCCAAATTCGCGCCTTCGGCGGCGACCTCGTCCTGCTCGACGGACACATCGGCGATTGCGGTCGCGCCTCCCGAGCCTACGCGGCCGAGCACGGCGCGGTTGATCTCTCGACCCTGAGGGAGCCTTATCGGATCGAGGGGAAGAAGACCCTGGGGCTCGAGCTCGCCATGCAGTTCGGCTGGACCTTGCCCCAGGCGATCATCTATCCGACCGGCGGTGGTACCGGACTCATCGGCATGTGGAAGGCCTTTCAGGAGCTCCTCGCGGCCGGATGGGTGCAGGGCTCGCTGCCCCGGATGTACACCGTACAGAGCACGGGGTGCGCGCCCGTGGTGCGCGCCTTCGCGAGCGGCGCCGAGGCCTGCGAAGCATGGGAGGATCCATGGACCGTCGCCAGCGGCCTCCGGGTGCCCGCACCGCTCGGCGGGCACCTGATGCTGCGAGCGTTGCGGGAGAGCCAGGGCGGGGCGGTCGCGGTCCAGGACGGGGCCCTGGAAGCAGAGGCCGCGCGCGCTACCCGCGAGACCGGCATCGACTTCAGTCCCGAGGGCGGCGCGGCGCTGGCGGCGGTCGCCGAGCTCACGGCCTCCGGGACACTTCGGCCGGGGGACCGGGTCCTCGCCTTCAACACCGGGGCCGGCTGGCTCTACCGCGACCCGGGGGATTTGCCTCTGGTCTGAGCCCCGGCCATATTTATAAGTCTATGGCTGATGGACGTTTTGCCATTCTCGACCCGGCCGCTGGCATCAGTGGTGACATGCTGCTCGGTGCGCTCCTGTCGGCTGGAGCGCCCGCGGCATGGCTGGAGGGCCTGCCGGCGCGCCTCGGTGCGTCCGAGGTATCGGTGCGGGTCGAGTCGGTGGATCGCTGCGGCGTGCAGGCGACCAAGGTCCACGTGCTGCTTCTCGACGGCAGCGAGGAGCTGCCGGCCGAGTTGCCGGAAACCGGCGATGACCGCCGCCACCATTCCCACAACCATCACGGCCCGCACCGGCACATCGGCGATCTGATCCGGGCCGTGGAGCAGGCCCCGCTGTCGGCTTGGGTCCGGGAGCGCGCGGTGCGCGCGTTTCGGCTCCTGGGCGAAGCCGAGGGCCGGGTCCATGGTGTGCCCGCCGACGAGGTCGCGCTGCACGAGGTCGGTGCGGTCGACGCGCTGGTGGACATCGTAGGAGCCATCGAGGGGTTCGAGCGGCTGGGTATCACCCGGATCTACAACCGTCCGGTTGCGCTCGGCAGCGGGTGGGTCCGCGCCGCTCACGGCGTGATGCCCGTGCCCGCCCCGGCCACGGCACTGCTGCTGGAAGGCGTCGAGATCGCCCCCAACGGCCCCGTCACCGGCGAGGCCGTGACGCCCACCGGGGCCGTGCTGCTCCGTGTCCTCTCGGAGGGACCGCCGCCACCGCGCTGGCGCGCGACCAGCGGCGCCGGGTGGGGCGCCGGGGGCCGGAACCCCAGCACCTACCCCAACGCGCTCCGCCTGGTCATCGGCGAGCCCGTGGTCGAGGCCGGCGAGGTCGTGATCCTCTCGACCGACTTGGACGACCTGAGCCCGGAGTATCTCGAACCGTTGCGCGAGGCGCTGCTCGCCGGCGGGGCGATGGACGTCCAGGTCTGGGCCACTCAGATGAAGAAGGGGCGGACCGGTTTCCGGGTCGAGGCCGTCGTGGCGGCGACCGACGCGGATCGGGTGGCCGACGCGTTCTTCCGACACAGCACCACCGCCGGCCTCCGCCGCCAGCCGGCCGAGCGGGTGACGCTCGCCCGGCGCGAGCTGCAGGTGGAGGCAGCCGATGGGACCCGGGTTCGGGTGAAGGTACTCGAGGCGCCCGATGGTCTCCGCATGAAACCGGAGTACGACGATGTGGCGGCCCTGGCTCGACGGACCGGGCGGCCCGCTCATGAGGTGGCAAGGGACTTGCGTGACCGGGCATTTCGCCTGGTGAGTTCCGAAGGTGCCGCCCGGCTTCAGACCCCGAACAAGGAGTCGTGACGAGTGAACGCACAGATCGCGTCGGCTTTCGTACTGCTTACGGTGGGCGCCACGGTCGCGACCGCCCAGCAGTCGACCGTGAATGACCGGGTGGCGAAGGCGACGCCCAACACGTATCAGCCCGCCCAATGCAACATCAAGCCGAACCACTTCAAGGTGGGGAGCGCCGCCGGCTATCTCAAATCGGCCATCGAGACGGATGTGCCCGAGAGCAAGGTGCGCATCCTGGGCCAAGGCGAGAAGGTCATTCTCGAGGCCATGCAGCAGAACGGCCAGGAGAAGAACCCGGCGGCGTGGTACTATCTGGGACGCATCTACCTGGCGCAGGGGAGACTCGCACCGGCCGACAGCGCCCTTACCAAGGCCCAGCAGCTCGCGCCCGACTGCGCCAAGGACATCGAGGTCTATCGCCGCAACGCCTGGGTCGCGCTGATCAACGCGGGCAGCAAGTTCGAGGAGGACAAGAACGTCGACTCGGCCTTCGCGATGTACCGCCAGGCCAACTCGATCTATCATGGCTCGCCGATCGGCTTCTACCGCGCGGCTTCCATCTGGAACGACAAGGGCCAGCCGGACAGCGCCGCCTACTACTTCGGCCAGGCCGTGGCGGCCTCGGCCAACGCCACCGATACGACGGACGTGAAGTACCGCAACAACTCGGCGTTCAGCCAGGGCGTGCTGCTCCTCAACGGAAAGAAGTACGACCAGGCGGCGCCGGTCTTCGAGCAGTACCTCAAGTGGATGCCCAACGACGCCCAGGCCAAGCGCGGGCTCGCAGCCTCCTATCGCGGCCTCGGGCAGAACGACAAGGCCCAGGCGCTCGAGAAAGAGGTAGCGGCCAGTGGTGGCGCGGCCGGCGATGGCGCGGCCGGCGGGGCCGGGACCGAGGACGTGATGAGCGCCGGGATCAACCTGTTCAAGGACAAGAAGTACGCCGAGGCCGCCGCGGCGTTCGAGAAGGTGGTCGCGGCCGAGCCGTACAACCGGGACGCGCTGTCCAGCCTCGCCAACACGTACCTCGCGCTGGGCGACGGCCCCAAGCTCCTCGCTACGGCGCAGCGCCTGGTGGCGATCGAGCCGATGAGCGAGAGCGCCCTCAAGTTGCTCGGCGAAGGCTACAAGCAGAGCTCGAAGGTGGATGACGCGGTGAAGACCGCCGAGCAGGTGCTCGCGCTGCCGGCGAACGTCCGGGCCGCGAACTTCGCCCCTGCCGGGAACGGCGCGTCGCTCACGCTGACCGCAACGGGCCGCTCGGCCCAGACGCCGGCCGGGAAGCCGATTGCGCCGGCGGCCGTGCCCATCACGGTCGAGTTCATCAACGCCGGCGGCCAGCCCGTGGCGTCCCAGGACACCCAGATTCCGGCGGTGGCCAATGGCGCCTCGCAGGACGTGAAGGTGGACGCCCAGGGGGCCGGCATCGCGGCCTGGCGCTACAAGCGGAAGTAAGAGTTCTCGGCGCGCGGGAGGAGCGACCATGGCGGGAGTGCATGCGGAGCGAACGGTTGGCGCCGGCCTGACGACCACCCAGGCGCCATTCATCGAGCAGGCCCAGGCCGAAGGGCGGCTGTACATCCACCAGCCCTACGAGCTGTACTCCGAGGCCAACCACGAGGCCTGGCGCCGGCTCTACACCCGCATGGAGGACCGCTGGCGGCGGTACGCGAATCCGCGGTTCCTGCAGGGCATCGACAATCTCTGTCTCGATCCGCAGCGGGTGCCGAAACTCGAGGACGTCAATCGATTTCTCAGCCCGCTCACCGGCTTCAAGGCCAAGGCGGTGAGCGGGTACGTTCCTTCCTTCCTGTTCTTCGACTGCCTCCGCAACCGCGAGTTCCCCACGACCATCACCATCCGGGACGGCGCGACGCTCGACTACCTCCCGGAGCCTGACATCTTCCACGACATCGCCGGCCACGTGCCGATGCACACCGATCGGGCCTTCGCGGACACCCTGGTGCGTTTCGGTGACTGCGCCCACACGGCGGCGGAAATCGTCGGCGGCATCAAGGACGAGCAGGAGCAGATCCGGCGGGTCACCAGCATCTTCAAAGCGCTGGCGCGGTTCTTCTGGTTCACCATCGAGTTCGGCCTGATGCGTGGACCGGACGGGACGGGGATCAAGGTGTACGGCAGCGGACTCCTCAGCTCGCATGGGGAGATTGCGCATTCGGTGGATTCACCGATGGTCCAGCGCTACCCGATGCAGCTCGAGTGGGTCGTGAACCAATATTTCGAGATCGACCACTACCAGCCGCTCCTGTTCGTGGTGGACTCGTTCGACCACCTGTTCGAGCTGGTAGGTGAGCTGGAGCGGTGGATGCGCGAGGGCCGACTGGACAACGTCTCGCCCGGGGAGCCTACGGTCAGCGAGCCCGATCTGCGCAGCTTTCTCGAGGCGTCGCGCGCCAAGTAACGGCCGGCTCGGCGGCTTGACACTCCGGAGCCGGCCGGTCACATTCACCCGCACAAATCGCGGGCGTAATTCAGTGGTAGAATGCCAGCTTCCCAAGCTGGACGTCGTGGGTTCGAATCCCATCGCCCGCTTTTTTCTCACCCGTCGTCAGCCGTTCGCAATCGTTCGCAACTGCCATCAGTTTCAGGGTTTGCGGCGTTGACATGCCGATGTCAC
>JBOHSB010000422.1:0-11486 GCA_050733015.1 Gemmatimonadales bacterium | reverse complement strand
CGCTTCGCTCGGGATGAAGCTGCCTCTACCTCTCCCGGTCTGACTCCCCGCGCAGCGACACCGGCGGTCCCAGGATCTCCCGCCACACGATCGCCTCGCGCAGTTGCCTGGCGGTGTACCCTCGCGTCGCGGTCTGGTCCGCCGGCTCCTGGCGAATCCGCTGGTCGAACACCTGGTGATCCGCTTCGGACAGCGGCTTCAGGTTGGCCTCCGCGGCGGCCCGCCGCCGCTCCACCACCTGCTCCGCCTCGTCATCCTGATCCACCACCGCACGCTCGCCTCGCGCCGGGTCGATCTCCAGGCTTTGGCCTTCGGGCGCGGACTCGAGTGATCCGCTCGATGTCCCGGCCTTCGCGGGCGGCAGCGTCCGCACGGTGGGCCGATGCGCCGGTTCCTGACCCTCGGCCAGAGTCCGGCCCAGCTCGCGCAGCAGCCGCTCGAGCTGGGTGCCTTCCCGCTGGGTGGCGTCGAAGCGTGGACGACCCGTCGGCGATTGCCCGGGCATCCCCGGGCGTGTCTCGCCGGGCGGCGTGGGTGCCGGTGGCCGGTTCGAGGGAGCCGTCCTCGAGCGGTCAGCCGGCTTGCTGCCGCCCTTCCGCAGCGCGTTGAGCACCACCCACATGAGGCCCAGAACGACCAGCGGCCCGACCTCCATCGGTCAACTCCCCCCGGTGGTGGTGGGTGCGCTGTCCCCGCCCGCGATCGCCGCTCGCATGGTGGTATCGGCCTGGATGTTCCGGTAGCGCTGGTAGTCCATGACGCCGAGGTTGCCGCTCCGGAACGCCTCCGCGATGGCCAGCGGGACCTGGGCCTCCGCGGCGATGACCTTGGCTCGCTGATTCTGCGCCTCCGCCTTGAACTCCTGCTCCATGGCCACCGCGAGCGCCCGACGCTCTTCGGCCTTCGCCTGGGCAATGCGCTTGTCCGCCTCGGCCTGATCCGTCTGCAGCTCCGCGCCGATGTTCTTGCCCACGTCCACGTCGGCGATGTCGATGGACAGGATCTCGAACGCTGTGCCTGCATCGAGCCCCTTCGAGAGCACGGTCTTCGAGATGAGGTCGGGGTTCTCGAGCACCGCCTTGTGCGAGGCAGCGGAGCCGATCGTGCTCACGATCCCCTCGCCCACGCGGGCCAGGATGGTTTCCTCCCCCGCCCCGCCGACCAGCCGGTTGATGTTCGCCCGCACCGTCACCCGCGCGAGGGCGAGGAGCTGGATCCCGTCCTTGGCCATGGCCGCCACCTTCGGCGTGGTGATGACCTTCGGATTCACGCTCACCTGCACGGCCTCGAACACGTCCCGGCCGGCCAGATCGATGGCGGTGGCCTGCTTGTAGGTGAGCGCGATCCCGGCCTTGTCCGCCGAGATGAGCGCGTTCACCACCCGGTTCACGTTTCCGCCGGCGAGGAAGTGGCCCTCGAGATCGTTCACGTTGAGCTCGATGCCGGCCTTGTGGCCGCTGATGAGCGGCAGCACGATCGCGCGCGGGTCAACCCGGCGGAAGCGCATGCCGAAGAGGGTGAAAAATGGCACCCGGATGCCCGAGAAGAGCGCCGTGAGCCACAGGCCGAACGGGATGAACTGGAAGAAGATCACCAGGATGATGACGGCGATGAACGCCAGCGCCAGCACCACGCCCAGGCTCAACATCGATTCATCCACGGGAAGGTCCTCGAGGTGAAGGGGAAACCGAGCTACTGAAGGCCGCGCACGACGTGCCGGTACCCCTCGCTCCGCACCACGCGGACGGCCCGGCCCTGCGCCACGTACTCGCCCTCGGTGACGACGTCCACCCGCTCCTGGCCGATCTGCGCGGTCCCCGCCGGCCGGAGGTCCGTGACCGCGGTGCCGTCCTGACCCACCAGGTCGTGGCGAGGGGTGGCGGCGATGTACCCGTCCGCCTGGTGCGCACCCCCGCGGAGAAACAGCCCGCCGAAGCGGCCACTGTTGGGCAGATGCCGGAGCCACGCGTAGGTCACGGCCGCGGTGATCGCCACGCTGACGCCGAGCACCGTGAAGGCCTGGGTCACGTCCGCGGCCGACGGAGAGCTCCCGATCATCGCGAGCACGATGGCGGCCGCAAGCGCGACGATGCCCAGGATACCCGCCGCGCCGAATCCGGGCAGGATGAAGACCTCGATCGAGATGGCGACGAGCCCGATGCCGAGCAGGATGATCTCCTCCCACCCGGCCAGACCGACGAGAAAGCTGGAGACGAAGAAGAGACCCAGCGAGACCAGGCTGACCAGGCCGCCCAGGCCGAAGGCCCCCGTCTTGATCTCGAGGACCAGCCCGAGCACGCCCAGCGACAGGAGCAGGGGCGAGACGAGGGGATTGGCCAGGAACCGGATCACGGGGTCCAGCCAGTCCGGCGAGACGCTTACCATGGCCGCTCCGGGGAAGGACGCTTCATGACCGACCTGCGACGCATCAACAAGGCTCTGGTTGGGGACCCTCCAAATCTACCGCGGTGCCGGTCAGCGTTCCATGAACGGCCTTCGGCGGCCGAGTTCCCGCGCACGATTGGTCAGCCGGTCGCGGAGCAGCGTGATCTTGGCCCGCTGAACCGGATCCAGGAACTGGGCCAGCTCCCGCTGCTCGGCCCGGAAGCTCTCCGCATAGCGCACGCGTACATCCATCAGCTCGTCCGTGAGCCGAGCGACGCTGTCGGGGTTCGCGGCCACGCCGGGCCGGAGCTGCCCGCCGAGCGCCTCGCGCAGTCGGCGCTGGCGTGCTTCCAGATCCCGCCGGCGGCCGGCGTAGGTGCCGACCGTGCCGCGCAGCCGCTGCATCTGATCCGGCGTGAGGTTGAGCTCTTCCCGGATCCGCGCCGCGACCCGCTCGCGTACCCGGCGCCTGAGCTCCTCCAGGCGCGGCCGCCCGGGGGCCGGTTCCTGGGCGTGTAGCGGCGTGGCGAGGCCGACGAGCGTGACGACGAGCGCCATCCCCCAGAGCGTGCGCATCAGCTCTCCAACCCGGCGAGCACCTGCTCCAACTCCCGGTCGCCGGACTCATCGGGAGGCAGGTCGTAGGACCCCACATGCGCCAGCGGCTCGTCGACCGCCTGCAGCATCGAATCGAGCGCCGCGGCGGGCAAACTGTCGAGCTCGGGCAGAGGAAGCTCCAGGGCCGCAGCGGCCATCGGACCCTGTGCCAACCTGGGCTCGGGCGCCAATGGGCTCTGGGAATCCCCGGCCGATGCGGCAGGCGGCGTGCTCGCGACCGGTGTCGGCGCCGGAAGGGTTGGCCCACCAGGCACGGTCGCGCGGCCGCCACGCCCAGCCCAGACAGCCACGGCCAGGACAGCCGCCGCCGCCAGACCTGCCAGCAGGACCACCTGCCGGACCCGGACCTGCGAGTGGACCCGCTCATGGCGAATACGCTCGGTGACGCTGGCGGCGGTGCGCTCCGGGTCCACCGAAGGCAACGTTGCGCCCAGCCGGCTCGCGGCGGCGACGACGGCCCACTCCGCCCGGCAGTCCGCGCAGGCGGCGAGGTGGCGCTCCTCGTCCGCCGTCCAGCGCGCGCGACCCAGCGCGACTTCCGGCATGCGATCGGACAAGTGCGTACACGTGGTCATCGCACCAGCTCCTTCAATCGCCTCACGGCATGGTGATAGTGCACCCGGGCTGCCCCCGGCGTGGTTCCGAGGGCGGCCGCGATTTCCTCGTAACCGGATCCCTGCTGCACGCGCAACAGGAACACCTCACGCTGCAGGCGGGGCAGCCGGGCCAGTCCCTCGCGCACCCGCGCTTCGGCCTCGGAGGCCGCCAGGTTCCCGTGCGGGTCGGCCTGGTCGGCCACATCACGATCCTCCAGCGGCAGCATCGTCCGTCCCTTCGACTTTCGGAACTCGTCTCGCAACAGGTTGCCACCGATGGTGAACAGCCAGCTCCGCATGGAGGCCTCGCCGCGCCAGCCGTTCAGGCCGCGAAAGGCCCGGAAAAAGGTCTCCTGCACTAGGTCGTCCACGTCGCTTACGGCCGCGCCGGACGAATACAGGAAACGGCCGATCGCCCCGGCGTGGCGACGGACGAGCTCGGTGGCCGCCCGCTGGTCGCCAAGCCGGTAGGCGGCCGCAAGCGCCGCATCTGTCGGAGGATCGGGCGTCGGTGTGGCGCTCATCCTGACCGGGTGGACGGTCGTTGGACGGGTCCGTTAAGCCGGGCTACCTTTGGGGCCATGCGACGCACCAATGTCATCGCCCACCGGGGCGCATCCGGATACGAGTACGAGAACTCACGGGCCGCGTTCAGGCGGGCGGTCATGCTGGATGCCGACGGGGTCGAGCTCGACATCCACGCGACGCGCGACGGGGCGATCGTGGTGCACCACGACCCCGAGCTCCCGGGCGTAGGCCCGATCGCAACCTTGACCTGCGCGGAGGCCAGGCAGGTCCGGATCCGCAACGGCGAGACGCTCCCCCTTCTCCAGGAAATATTGGACCTCTTGGGGGATCACGACGTGTGGGTGGAAGTGAAGGGTCTGCCCAGCGCCCACGACCAAGCGCTACTCGCGGTGCTCGACGCCGGCCCGGCGCCCCACCGCTACGCGGTGCACAGCTTCGACCACCGGATCGTCCGGCGGCTCGGCGAGGAGCGTCCGGAGCTGCCGCGCGGGATCCTGCTCTCGGCCTACCTGGATGATCCGGTCGCGGCACTCCGAGCGGTGGGCGCGACGACCCTGTGGCAGGAATGGCAGCAAGTGGACGACGCGCTGGTCGACGCGGTCCACGCCGCGGGATGCCGGATCATTGCCTGGACCGTCAACGAGGTCGGCGACCTCGAGCATCTCGTCCGCCTTGGAGTGGACGGTCTGTGCGGCAACTATCCGGATCGAATCCGTGTCGCGCTCGCGGCCAGGGGCGGATCGGCCGCGAGGGTCTGACCAGTCTTAGGCCGATGCGCCGGCAGCGGGCTGAGTCGGCTCGCCGGCCGGCGGCTGGGGCGGCTCCGCCGACCTCCGAGCGGCTGGACGTCGGCGACGGGCCTCGTCCAACTCGCGGGCCAGCTGGGCCAGCTCGGCCTCGAGAGCATCCAGCCTGACCAGCAGTGCGTCCACGCGGCGAGCCTCGACCTCGCCGCCACGCTCCCGCCGATAGATCAGCAGCCCGAGATCGCGTGCCGCGTTGTCGCGCTTCCGGCGGACCCGCATCTGCTCGATCTGCACCTTCCCATCGTCCAGCGCGGCCTGTGCCTTCCTGCCGAATGCCTCCAGCTCCTGGTTGAGCCGGTCGAACAAGGTGGATTTCGCCATCTGAGCCTCCGAACCGAAGGTGGTCGCGCACGACGCGGTACCTGGGTGGGATGTTTCAGGCCGCGCCGACCGCCGCTCCGATCCTGAATAATAGACACGAAAAAGGGGCGCGGCCTGGCGCCGCGCCCCTGCCATGCGGACCTGCCCCGGTCAGGACGCTGCCGCCTCCGTGGCGGGATAGACCGAGACCTTCTGGCGGTCCTTGTCCTTGTATTCGAACTTGACGACGCCGTCGATCAGCGCAAACAGCGTATCGTCGTTGGCGCGCCGGACGTTCTTGCCCGCGTGGAATCTGGTGCCCCGCTGCCGGACCAAGATGTTGCCCGCGACCACCTGCTCGCCCCCGTAGCGCTTGACGCCCAGGTACTTCGGGTTGCTGGTGCGCCCGTTCCGGCTGGAGCCGACGCCTTTCTTGTGTGCCATGGCTGCCTCAGCCGAGGGTGACGTCGGTGATGCGGACCTCGGTGAACTTCTGCCGATGTCCGGTCTTCCGGCGGTAATTCTTCCGCCGCTTGAACTTGAATACGTAGATCTTGGGCTCCTTGCCCACGCCGACGACCTCGGCTTCGACCTTGGCCCCGGCCACGAGCGGGGTGCCCGCGCGGATGGTCTGGCCGTCGGAGGAGAGGAGGACCTCGTCGAAGGTGACCTTGGCCCCCGCCTCGGCGTCGAGGAGCGGCAGGCGGATCGTTTTGCCCTTCTCGGCCCGGAACTGCTTGCCCGAGGCCCGGAAAATCGCGTACATGGGATGCCCGCTTGCTGGGTTTGGAACGACGTTAGCCCGCAAACATAGATGGTGGATGAGGCTGGGGCAAGGGGGACGCCCCCCTACGCCACCGCGTACAACTCCGTCACATCTCGGCCGGCCGGCCGGCTCATGAGGCGGAATTCGTCCAGCCGCATCATCGGGTCGTCGCGTAGCTCGAGATCGAGGCCGGTGAGCTTCGAGAGGGTCTGCAGCAGTTTGGGCTCGTCCTCGAGCAGGTAGAGCGCTACTTCCGGATGCAGCCTGACCGTGAGCTGGCGCTCGCGGTGCTCATGTCCAGCCCGCTTGAGCGCACGCTCCAGCCGTCTCGCAACCACTTCCGGGGTGAACACGCGACCAGTGCCCGCGCAGGTCGGGCAGTCCGTCGTCATCGAGTGCCACAGGGACGGCCGGACCCGCTGCCGAGTCATCTCCACCAGTCCCAGCTCCGACACCGCCAGGGCCTTGGTGCGCGCCCGGTCGCGTCCGAGATGGGTGCGCAGCTCCTGCAGCACCTTGTCCCGGTTGGACCGGGTCTCCATATCGATGAAGTCGCATACGATGATGCCCCCGATGTCCCGCAGGCGGATCTGGCGAGCGATCTCCCGCGCGGCCTCGATGTTGGTCCGCAGGATGGTCTTCTCGGGGTCCTTCTTGCCCGTGTAGCGGCCGGTGTTGACGTCGATGCTGACCAGGGCCTCGGTCGGCTGGATGATCAGCGACCCGCCCGTCGGCAGCTCGACCCGGGCCTTGAACAGGTCGCGGATCTCCGACTCGATGTCGAACTTGTCGAACAGCGGCGTGGGCTCGGCGTACAGATGGACCCGGCTGATGAGGTCGGGATCGATCTGCCCGAGGTACTG
This sequence comes from Gemmatimonadales bacterium, assembly GCA_050733015.1. Lineage (GTDB taxonomy): Bacteria > Gemmatimonadota > Gemmatimonadetes > Gemmatimonadales > GWC2-71-9 > CAVVWJ01. The sequence continues at coordinate 4,624 of JBOHSB010000422.1, read as the reverse complement.
CTCGATCTCGTTGTACAGCTCGCGCGAGTCGACGTGGAGCGCGTCGACCTTGGCGCTGAACAGATCGCGGATGATGCCCCGGGTAAGGCTGGTCTCGCGCTGCAGCAGCGCCGGCGCCCGCCGGACGAAGGTCTTCTTGCGGTTGATCTTCCGCCAGAGCGCCAGGAGCGAGTCGATCTCGCGGCGGAAGTGCTCCTCGGTCACCCCTTCAGCGACCGTCCGCACGATGACGCCGCCCGCGTCGTTCGGGAGCAGCTTGGTGACCATCTCGCGGAGCTTGGATCGCTGCTCCCGGCTCTCGATCTTGCGGCTCACCCCCACCTTGGAGGCGTAGGGCATGTAGACCAGGAACCGGCCTGGAAGGGAGATCTGGGCAGTGACCCGGCAGCCCTTGGTACTGATGGGCTCCTTGGTCACCTGGACGGGAAGGGTCTGCCCCTTCTTGAGGATATCCTGGATGTTGGGCAGTGGGCGGCGCGGCGAGATCTCGCGCTGGCGGCCTTCGCCGTTGTTGACGGACCGCTCACCCGTGGCCGGGGCAACTGTATTGCGGCCGCGACGGCGACGATCGCGGCCCCGCCAGCCACCCTTCCGCTCCCCCGGCGCCTCCTCGGCTGGAGCTGGGTCGGTGGAAGCCTCCGCCGGCTCGGCCTCGACCGCCTCCTCCTCCGCTTCATCGACCGGATCCTCGTCCTCGTCCGGCTCGAGCAAATCGGAGGCGTGCAGGAAGGCGCTCTTCTCCTGACCGATGTCCACGAAGGCCGCCTGAATACCGGGCAGCACCGCTTCGACCCGACCCAAATAGATGTCGCCGACCGTGCGCCGATGATCCGGGCGGTCCACGAGCAGCTCCACCAGACGGTCGTCTTCCAGGATGGCCACGCGGGTTTCCCGCTGGCTCCCGTTGATCAGGATCTCACGCTTCAAGTGATGCCCTCAGCCGCGGCGGAGCGCCCACCCACCCCGCATCCCGTCGCCGCAGCACGCTGGGATGAATTGACTCGCCTTCACGCGAACGCGCCGGTTCGGGGCGTGCCCGATCAGGAAACACGTGAGCCCGGAAACCGGCGCGTCAGACCTGCGCCAATTATATGTCGCGATAGGGTTTAGGGCAACTCAGTCAACCACCTGCCCCAGGATCTGTCGGGCGATGACCATGCGCTGGATCTCGCTGGTGCCTTCGCCGATCTCGCACACCTTGGCGTCGCGCATCATCCGCTCCACCGGGTACTCGGTGGTGTAGCCGTAGCCACCGAAGATCTGGACCGCCTTGGTGGTGGCCCGCATGGCCAGCTCGGAGCAGAACAGCTTGGCCATGGCCGCCTCCTTCTTGAACGGCCGGCCATTCTGTTTGAGCCAGGCGGCATGGTACAGCAGGTGGGTACCGGCTTCGATCTCCATGGCCATATCGGCCAGCTGGAAGTTGACACCCTGGAAGCTACCGATGGGCCGGCCGAACTGCTTCCGGACGCCGGCATAGCGCAGCGCCTCGTCGTAGGCGCCCTCGGCGATGCCCAGCGAGAGCGCGGCGATGCCGATCCGGCCCGCGTCGAGCGTCTTGAGGAAGTTGATGAACCCCTGGCCGACGGTGCCAAGGACGTTCTCCTTGGGCACAACCGCGTCCTCGAAGATGAGCTCCCGGGTGTCGCTCGCGCGCCAGCCCATCTTGTCCTGCTTCTTGCCGGCGCGGACGCCCTTGGTCTTGGGGATGTCCGCCGAGTGCCCTACGCCCAGGGCACGGGTCTGGTCCAGGTCCACCGTGTCCTTGGTGACGATGAAGCTGGTGATGCCTTTGTTGCCCCGTCCCGGCTCGGTGCGCGCGGTGACCGAGAAGATCTCGCCCACCCCGGCATGGGTGATGAAGATCTTCGACCCATTCAACAGGTAGTGATCGCCTTGGTCCACGGCCGTCGTGGCGGTCCCGCCGGCATCGCTGCCCGCGCCCGGCTCGGTAAGCCCGAACCCGCCCAGCACCCGTCCGCTCGCGAGCAGCGGCACGTAGCGTCGGCGTTGATCGTCGGTGCCGAATTCGACGATGGGCGACGTGCCCAGGTTGGTGTGCGCGCTGATGGTGAGCGCGTGGCTCGCGTCCACCTTGGCCATCTCGTGGATCGTGATGTAATAGGACAGCTGGTCCATGCCCGCCCCGCCCAGCTCCTCACTCCACGGCACGCCGAGGAGCCCCAGCTCGCCCATCGCCTTGATGTTGTCCCAGGGGAACGTGGAGGTTCGGTCGAGCTCGGCCGCCACCGGTGCGATGTGAGTGTGGGAGAACTCCCGAACCATCTCGCGGACCTGGTGATGATGCTCGGTGAAGTACAGGGAATCGTCCATGCGCCTGTCGGGGATGAGTGAGGAAGTGACGGCCGTCAGCTCCGCCGGTCATCGTGGCGCCGGTCGCCGCCGGCGCGCCGCTCGGTGTCGCTGACCGGGAGCGGAGCATCCGGCAGGCGCCGCTCGCCGGCCCGGCGGTCGCGGCGCCGACGGTTGCCCTGCCGGAACTCCTTGAGCGCCTCGCGGCCGGCCTCGGTCACGTAGCACGGTCCTGCGAACAGATAGGCGCCCGCGTCCTCTTCGGCCGCGTAAGCCACGCTGCGCTCGGGCATGTCGATCAGTCCGCGCTCGCGCAGGGTTCGCAGGTGCTGCACCAGCGCTTCGAAGATCTGTCTGGCGCGCTCGCCGACGGCGCCCGGGCGAAACATGCGCTCCCCGGCCTCGATCCGCTCCATGATCTCGGCGTCGCCTTGATCCACGGGCGGAAGATAATGATCGGGCCGATGCGCCGCGACGATCCGGAGGAGCTCGTCGCCGTACTTGGCCCGGGCTCGGGGGCCTAGACCGGTCAGGCTCGGCTGGTCCGCGGTGGCGAGCGCCTCGAGCGCGGCGTTTCCGAGGACGGCGTACTCGGGCACCCCCGACTCGCGAGCGGTGCGCCTCCTCCAAGCCTCCAGCGCGACGCGGCGAGCGCTGGCACGGCTCGCGTCGGGCAGCGGCGCGGTGCCGCCGAGGGCGTGGAGCATGGCGCGCCCGAACCGCGCCACGAGCGACGGGCCGACCCCCGGCACATCCGCCAGCGCGGGCTCGTCGGCGGGTGGCCGCCGCGCGAGAGCCAGCAGCACCTCGGGCTCGAGGAGGGCCGCGCCCCAGGCACCGCGGCGCCCGCCGACCACGGCCTTGAGCCGGGCGAGGCGCCGCCCGACCTCCGGCGGGTCGTGCGGCGCGTGGGCGGGTCGGCGCCGGCAGCGATCGCACCCCGCGCAACGTTTCAGCTGCTCGCCGAAGTAGCCGACGAGCATGCGGCGGCGGCAGTGTCGGCTCGTCGCGTAGACCTCGACGGCCTCGATTCGCGCTTCGGCCCGCCGACGCCGCTCGATCACCGGCGACCAGTCCACCGGCCCACGCTCCGGCCCAAGCTCCCGGCGCAACCGCTCAGCCGAAGCGAGCACGTTGGCCGGGATACCGGGCGGCTCGTTCGCCTGGCCCCAGATCCGCTCCAGCAGTCGGCGCGGCGGGAAGGTGACATCCAGCTGGCGGCGGTGCAGCTCCGCATCGCCCCGACGCCAGAGCAGGACGCAGCGCGCGAATTCGCCGTCCCGGCCGGCCCGGCCGGCCTCCTGGTAGTAGGCCTCCGGGGTGGCGGGCAGGGTCCAGTGCACCACCATGCGGATCTGGGGCTTGTCGATGCCCATGCCGAACGCGCAGGTGGCTACGATGACGTCGAGCCGATCGTCGAGGAAGGCGTCGAGGGTGCGCGCCCGGCGCTCGCGGGTCAGGCCGGCGTGGTAGGGCGATGCGCGGTGGCCGGCACGCGCGAGCGTCTGCGCCACGGCCTCGGTAACGCTTCGGGTGGGCGCGTACACGATGACCATCCGGTCATCATCGGCCAGCAGCCGGACCAGCGCCTCGCGGCGGTCGCGCTCGCTTCGCACCTGAACCACGCCGAACCAGAGATTGGCGCGGTCGAAGGACCCCAGGTGCTCATCGTACCGGCCGGGACGAAAGCGGAGCGCGCGGGCGATGTCCTGCCGGACGTCCGGGGTGGCGCTTCCGGTCAACGCGAGGGCCGCCGGCCGGCCGAGACGATAGCGGGCGGCGCCGAGTGCCCGGTAGCTGGGCCGGAAGTCATGTCCCCACTCGGCGATACAGTGAGCCTCGTCAACTGCCAGCAGGGCCGGCTGGAGGCCCTTGGCCTGGAGCTCCGGTGCCAGCCGGGTGAGCCGCTCCGGCGAGACGTACAGCAGCCGGAGGTTGCCGGCTTCGAGCGTACTCCAGATCCGGTCACGCTCGGTCTCCGAGATGCCGCTGTGAAGCGCGGCGGCCGGGATGCCGCGGGCCACGGCCGCCGCCACCTGATCCTGCATCAGGGCGATCAGCGGGGAGACGACCAGCGTGAGGCGGCCGAACACCAGCGCGGGCACCTGAAAGCAGACCGACTTGCCCCCGCCGGTCGGGAGGACGGCCAGCGTGTCTCGGCCGGCCAGCACCGACCGGATGACCGGCACCTGGGCCGGCCGGAAATCCTGGTGACCGAAATGGTGGCGGAGCAGTCGGCGGGCGTCGTCGAATGACGCGGGCATGTGTCAAGCTGACATCCCCCCGACAGAACGCCCGCATCGTTCTGTCC
>JBOHSB010000421.1:0-31557 GCA_050733015.1 Gemmatimonadales bacterium | reverse complement strand
GTACGGCGTATACGCGGTGTACCAGCCGGGGTTCTCCAGCACGTTGCGCTGGACCACCTGGGGCGTGAACGTGCCGGCGTAGCCGAGGCCGATGTAGGAGCGGAACACGCGGTTCATGCCGGCCAGGCCGCGGAGCGCCTGGAGCACCTCCCGTTCGCTGCGCCCCGGCGGCAGGGCCAGGGGTCGCCGCAGGCGGATCGCCGGCGGCACCACGGCGTCCACGAACTCGTCGAGGGACTGATACCCGACCGTCTGCAGCATCTCGGCCAGGTCCTCTCGCCGTGGGCCGATGTGCCGGTAGGCGAAGTGACCCGGGTGCAGGACGTCGATCTCCGGGGAGGTCTGGGAAACGGGCGCGGTGGTGGTCATCGACACAGCGGACTCCGGCTGCAGGTCAGGATCGGATGGCTGAGGGCGACAGGCGCGGGCCCGGCCACAAAAAAGCCCCGAGACCGCACGCTCGGGGCAACGTTCAACGCTGGGATATGACGGCGGTGGTCCCTGCGCACGACATTCACTCCCCGATGTGCGCCCGGTAGGCCGAAGCCGAGATCAGGCCCGCGAGCGAGCCCGGATCGGCCACGCGCAGCTTGACCATCCAGCCGTCGCCGTAAGGATCGCGATTGACGACGGCCGGGTCGGCGTCGAGCGCGCCGTTCGCCTCGACGACTTCGCCGGCCACGGGACTGTACAGGTCGGACACGGCCTTCACGGCCTCGATGGTGCCGAACGACTCGTGCTCGGCCAGCCGCTGTCCCGGCTTCGGCAGGTTCACGAACACGACGTCGCCCAGCTCGCCTTGCGCGTAGTCGGTGATGCCGACCCGCACGACGGCCGGATCGGCGGTGCGCGCGACGTACTCGTGCTCGCTGGTGTACTGCAGGTCGTCTGGGACGTTGGACACGGAGGACTCGTGTGCTGGGGACGCGCGTGGGAGGATAGGCGGTGGGGGGAGCGAGGTCAAGCGCGGTCGCGCGCGCCCAGCTCGACCCACACGGCGAGAGCCCGCTCCTCGAGCGCCCGCCGGTCGCCGTCGTTGTCGATGACGAAGGTGCTGCGCGCGCGCTTGGGCCCGCTCGGCGCCTGCGCCGAGAGCATGCGGTCGGCCTCGTCGGGCCCGAGCCGGCGGGTCGCGAGCAACCGGGCCCGCCGCACCGGCGGCGGCGCGTCCACCAGGATCACGACGTCGAACGCGTCCGGGTCGGAGGCCTCGAACAAGAGGGGGATGTCGCTCACCACGATGCGGTCGCCCCGGGCGCGCGCCTCGGCTTCCAGCGCCGCCCGCCGGCGCAGCACCTCGGGATGCACCAGGCGGTTGAGATCGGCCAGGGCCGCGGGGTCGGCGAGCACGCGGCGCCGGAGCCCCTCCCGGTCGAGCCGGCCCGCGGCGTCGATCAGATCCGGCCCGAACCGCTCGCCGATCGCGGCGAGGATCGGGCTCCCGGGCGCCTGCGCCTCCCGCACCAGCTGGTCGGCGTCGATGATGGTGGCGCCCCACGCGCGGAACAGCGCGGCCACCGTGGACTTGCCCGCGGCGATGTTCCCGGTGAGGGCGACGTTGAGCATCGCAGTCGGACCTAGAGCAGGGCCGTCTGGTCCTCGTCACGCCGAGGCACCTGGTGACAGTGGCGGCAGCGGGCCTCGTAGCTCTCGCGGCCGCCCACCATGATGGTGGGAGAGTCGTAGCGCGCCGGCTTGCCGTTGAGGAGGCGCTGGTTGCGGCAGGCGGGATCGCCGCACACCACGCAGATCGCCTGCAGCTTGTCCACCAGCTCGGCGACCGCCATGAGCTCCCCCATCGCGCCGAACGGCTCGCCGCGGAAATCGGTGTCGGTGCCGGCGAGAATGACTCGGACACCCCTCGCCGCCAGCGTCGTCGCGACGGGAACGACATCCGGATCGAGGAACTGGGCCTCGTCGATGGCGACGAGCTGCGACTCCGGGCGCACCAGGCGAAAGATCTCCGCCGCCGAGTCGACCGGCGAGGCGTCGAGCTCCGTCCCGTCGTGGCTGGAGACCGAGTACAGGCCGGTGTAGCGGCTGTCGAGATGGGACTTGAATACCTGCACCCGGCGGCGCGCGATGATCGCCCGCCGGACCCGCCGGATGAGCTCTTCGCTCTTCCCGGCGAACATGACGCCGCTGATCACCTCGATCCAGCCGGGGTGCGAGCCGTAGTGCATCCAAGATCTCCGTTGCGTCGGGGCGAGGACGCAAATCTAGGGGGTGGGCGCCTCCGCGCCAGCGGCCTTGCGGCGCGTCATCGTGCGCGACGATATTCGTCGCCCGCCACTCTTCAAGGAGACCCCGTGAACAAACAGGAGCTGATCGGTGCCGTGGCCAAGCGCCTCGACGTGACGCGCGCGCGTGCGGCCGAGATCACCGAGCTCTTCTTCGCGGCGGACGGGGTCATCGCGACCGAGCTGAAGCGTGGCGGCAAAGTGGCGATCAGCGGCTTCGGCAGCTTCGAGCTTCGCCCGCGCGCCCCTCGGGAAGGGCGCAATCCGCGCACCGGCAAGGCCATGAGCATCCGGGGGTCGTTGTCACCGGCGTTTCGGGCCGGCCGGGCGCTCAAGGACGTGGTGAACCGCAAGCGCTAGCCGGCGGCCCACAACGACTCGCGGCGTCGGACCGTCATTCGCCGCGCTTGGGAGGCCGCCGCGGCCGGGCGGGGGCGCCACCACGGGCCGCCGGCCGGCCGGGTGTGCCGCGGTCGACTCGAGCCGTCACCCGTCGCCGGCGAATCGTGGTCCCGCTCAGCGCCGCCGCGATCCGCTCGGCGTCCTGCGCCGGGACCTCCACCAGCGCGAACCCGTCCCGCAGCTCGACCCGGCCGATCTTGCCGCGCTCCACCCGGACTTCCTTGGTCAGTACCGCCACCAGATCGTTCACCGTCGCGCCGTCCTTCTTGCCGACGCCGACGTACACCCGTGCCGTCGCCGGGATATCCGGCAGCGCGGCCGGCACGGCCGCGCCCGCGGCGCTGGTCCATAGCTCGTAGAGCGCGGCCGCCACGGCGGCGGGATCATGCCGCTCGAACAGCGGCGCGAGAGTGAGCAAGCCGCGATCGGGTGGGCCGGCCTCGAGCGTTCTCACGATGGCTGCACGGCGGGCCGCCGCGGCGGTCGTCGCCGCTTCGAGCGCGCCCGGGAGCCGGAGCGGCCGCCGCGGCGCCGCCATCCGTTCGACGTATCGCTCGGCGCCGGGCGGGACCAGCAGCACGAGCTCGCCGGCGCCGGCGAGCTGACGCAGACGCGCGGGATCGGGCAGGTCGAACGCGATGACGCTGGCTGCGGCGGGTGCCTCGCCTGTCACCACGCGTGTGTCGCGCTCGTCGAGCGCGATGGCCGCGGCGATCGCCTCGTGCGGCCCCCGGTCGGCCGTCCAGATCACCAACGATGCAGGGTCGAGCAGTTCGACCAGCTCGCCCACCGCCGCCACCCGCCGGCTCCACGGCACGGTCACCGTCCGCACCGGGCCGACCGGCGATCCCACCTCGCCGGCGCCACCCAGGGTGAGCGCCCGCCGCGCATAGCGCTCCACCATCCCGTCGGCGCGCTCCGGCGTCGAGGTCGTCACCAGCCGCTGCGTGTCCTTGAGATCCTGCATCAGCGGGCTCACGGCATCCTCGTCGTCCCAGGTCTCCGGCCACGCCAGCAGCACCGCGGCGACCCAGTCCGCGCGAAGGGCGGAGCGGCGCTGGAGCGCCAGCGCCGTATCGGGAGTGGTGACGAGGAGGTCGATGGTGTCGTCGCGCAGGCGGCGAGTCGCGCGCGCGGTGCCGTGGGCCACCTGGATGCGGAGCCCCGCGGCGCCGGCCACGGCGTGGGCGACCCGTCCCCACTCGTCCAGTTGTCCGGCCGCCGCCAGGACCAGGCCGCCTCGACCGGGCCCCAGCCGGCAGAGCATGCCGGCCAGGGCGGGCGTCGCCGCGGCCGGGGAGGGCGGCAGGACCAGCACCAGATTGTGGCCCCGGGCGGCCGTCGGGGCGGCCTCACGGACCAGCGGGTCGTCGGCGCTCCACCCGAGCCGCGCCAGCGCCGAGGCGATCGGAGGGGTCAGGTGCAAGTCTTCCAGATCGGCCACGCGTGCCTCGGGTCGAATGAGTGGGGACGGCCCCGGCGAACCTAAGAGCCCGCGCCACCAGCGGCAACCGCGGGAACGGTTCCCCTCGGTCCGTCCCTCCGCGCTCCCGTGGCCGCGCTGTTCCGATCCATCCGCCTAATCCGTCCTTCCGTCCTTCCGTCTTTCCGGCCTCTCGCCGGCTCTCCCATCGAGTAGTTGACATCGCCCCGCCGGGGCCTGACCTTTCCCCCGACTTTCGCGCCGACTCCTTCACTTCGGATCACCGCATGCCCGACCCCCTCTCGCTGAACGTGCAGCACCTCAAGGCCTCCGAAACCGTCGCCATCAGTAACGAGGCCAAGCGTCGCAAGGCCGCCGGCGAGGACGTCCTCGACCTCGGCGTGGGGGAGCCCGACTTCGACACGCCGGCCGCCGCGGCGCAAGCCGGCATCCAGGCGATCCAGAAGGGCCTCACGCGCTACCCGCCCAACGTGGGCATCGCCGAGCTGCGCAAGGCCATGGCGCAGAACATGAGCCGGATGTCGGGCGGACGCACCATCGATCCCGACCAGATCATCGTGAGTTCCGGGTCGAAGCAGTCCATCTTCAACACGTGCTTCACCCTGTTCGGCCCCAAGGACCGGGTGCTCATCCCGGCGCCCGCCTGGGTGTCGTATCCTCAGATCGTGCACCTCTGCCGTGCCGAGCCCGTGCTGGTGCCGGGTGACCTGGAGTGGGGGCTCAAGGTGAGCGCCCGCGACCTCGATCGGGCGAGCAATAAGCTGACCCGGGGCCTGATCCTCTGCTCGCCATGCAACCCGACCGGCGCGGTGTACACCCTGGCGGAGCTGCGCTCGATCGCCGAGTGGGCCAAGGCCAACGACGTGTGGATCATCTCGGACGAGATCTACCGCCGGATCAACTATGGTCCCGGCCCGGCGCCCTCGCTGCTCGACCTGCCCGATGACCTGCTGGGGCGCACGGTCATCATCTACGGCGCCAGCAAGGCGTACGCGATGACCGGCTGGCGCATCGGCGCGGCCCTCGCACCTGCCCACCTCACCAAGGCGATGGCGGCCTTCCAGTCCCACACCACAACGGGCGCCAACCAGCCGGCGATGTGGGCCGCGGCCACCGCGTTCGCCGACGAGAAGGTGGATGCCGAGGTCACTCGCATGGTGGCGGCGTTTCGCCGCCGGCGCGACCTGCTGGTCGAGCGGTTCCGCCGGGAGGCACCGGGCGTCGAGTTCGTCGAGCCGCACGGCGCGTTCTACTTCTTTTTCCGGGTCGATGGGATTCGTGAGAAGGAGCCGCTCACCGGGAGTGCCTTCTGCGAGCAGCTGATGAAACAGGAAGGCGTCGCGCTGGTGCCGGGGGGCGCGTTTGCCGACGACCGTTGGGTGCGGCTGAGCTATGCCGTGTCCGAGGCCGAGCTGGAGCGAGCCCTGGACAAGGTCTTCGGATTGATCCATCGGCTCGCATCCGCGCGTGCGGCCTGAGGTCGCGAGGGTGAACGTCGAGGCGCGCGTCGAGCCGCTCACGGGCAGCCTTCCCTCGATCGGGTGGCGGTGGGATCCCGAGACCGACATCCTGTCAGGCGCGTTCAAGGGCAACCGCAAGAGCGGCGGCCTCACCGGCACGGTCGAGCTCACCGACGCCGAAGGGTCGGTGGCGGTGCTCGACGTGAACAACGGAGTGATCTGCGGCTTGGACGTCGTGGTGTGGCCCGAGGTGTCCACCAGCTCGAGCCTGCAGATTCCCGCCCGCCTCACCGACGGCCGAGTGGTGCTGCCGTCCCGGCCCTCCCGCCCGGGCGTCGCGTCGATGGAGGTGGATACCACCCTCTCGGTCGAGACCAACGGTGCCGAGAGCCTGTTCCATCTCCGCATCGGTCCGCGCCGCCCCGTCGAGGTGGTCCGGGTGGCCGACAATTTCTACATCGAGGTCGACCAGCAAGGCGGGCTCGCCGGATTCTGGCTGGCCAACGTTCCGCCGTTCACGGCGTTCGAGGATGAGATGTAGGAGGGAGGACGGAAGGGCGGGAGGACGGGAGGACGGGAGGACGGAAGGACGGAAGGACGGAAGGACGGGAGGGACGGACAAGACAGGGGGCGGAAAGGCAGCTGCACCCGCGCCGCGCCGCCATCCCGAGCGAAGCGAGGGATCTTGTCAGGGAATGGCTCGAGCCAGACCCGCAAGATCCCTCGGTCGCTTGCGCCCCCTCGGGATGACACCAGCCGTCCGCCCGGCCGTCCTATCGCCCGTTCGCCCTATCGCCCTCTCGCCGTCTTCACGCCGCCCACCCCTGCGCACTCTCCGCCAGGAACCCGAGCTCCTGACGCCCGACCAGCGAAGCGTAGTAGCCCCCCTGCGCGCACAACTCCGCGTGCGTGCCCGTCGCCGTGATTACCCCCGCCGTCGATCACCACGATCCGATCGGCGTCCCGAACCGTGGAGAGCCGGTGCGCGATCACCAGCGCCGTCCGTCCGGGAGGCGCCTGAGCGCCAGCCGGATGTGATACTCCGACTCGGCGTCCACCGCCGCCGTCGCCTCGTCGAGCGCCAGAATCGGTGGATCCTTGAGCCGTGCCCGCGCGATGGCGATTCGCTGGCGCTCACCGCGGGAGAGCCGGCAGCCGCGCTCGCCCACGATGGTGCCGTAGCGCTCCGGCAGCGCCATGATGAAGTCGTGCGCCTGAGCCGCGCGCGCCGCCGCCCCGGTCCACTGCGGCGTCGCGTCACGGCACCCGTAGGCGATGTTGGCCTGGACGGTGTCGTTGAACAGGTGGGGATCCTGATACAGGGGGAGGCGCCCGGGGTGTTGCGCGAGTGCGCAAATTGAATGCCTGCAACTGAGTCCGCGATTGCGTCCCGCGCGGTCGGCGGGGCCGCCTCAAGCCGCCACGATGCCGTCCATCGTGCACGCCTCTCAGCGGCGGAGGATCGCGCCCGCCTCGGCCCGGCTGTGCGCGCCCAGCTTGCCCAGGACCCGCTGTGTGTGATGCCGGGCCGTGTGCGGGCTGATGCCGAGCCGCCGCGCGACCGCGCTGTTGGAGAGACCCTCGGCCAGAAGGGATGCCACCTCTGCCTCGCGTGGTGTCATGCCGAACGCCTCCTCGAGCCGCGACCGACGCGGCTGAGTGGCCGATCCCGCGGTCGAGCGCTGATTCCGCCCTTCGCGCAAGCGCTCCCGGTGGTACTGCGTCTCGCTCATCAGCGCGCGCAGCTTGGAGAGCAGGGAAGCTTGCCGGGCGCGGAGCTCTTCGTAGGTGAGGCGTAGCGCCGAAATCCGGTACGGGCTGACCGGTGGGCCAGTCGTACCGTTGCTCATCACTCCCTTGGCAGTCACTGCAGCCTCCGGGTGAACCTCACTACAATTCTTCTCGTGCCGACCCCAGTAGTCAACTTGAGCCATCTGCGTCGGGTGCTTGCGGTCCGGGGGCTCACGGCCGCCTCGGTCATTCCCGAGGCGAGCGCGGGCCGGGCCGAGGAGGCCAGCATCCGCCCGGCGCGCCTGGTGGAGGATTCGGCTCTCGGCTGGCATCCGCTGGGGACAGCCGAGACGTGGCCGGACCCCCTGGCATTCCTCGACGGCGTCCAGCGGTCGGAGTTGGTCGCCTATGCGGGCTCCTCTCCCCTGGTCGCCGGTGAAGTCGCCGCCGCCGTGCGCGAGCGCCGCGACCGCAGGCTCAGCACCGTGCTCGAGGGGCGCCGCGTGCTCTTGATGGGCCGTCCCGAGGCCCTCGACACCGCCGGGGACCTCCCGGCCGGGCTGGACACCGTTGCACTTCCCGCTGACGAGCCCGCGCACCCGGTGCGTGACCTCGCCAACGCGGCCCGGGCCTTGGATCGCGCCCGCGGCGCGCTCGAGCTCACCCTGGGCGACCGCTACCGGAGCCGCTCCGACGGATGGCTGCTGGTGGACGGTGCGCTGAGCGACAGCCCGGTCTGGGCGGCCGACCGCCGCATGGTCGCCGTGTCGAAAAGTCACGCGACCCTGCCGTTCGACGGCGCTGACCTGGAGCGCTTCCTTCGCGTCCCGCTCGCGCACCGCAGCTCGATCTACGCGCCCCAGACGCGGAGCCTCGCGCCGGTCCGCCAGTGGGCTCTTCGGCTGTGGCCCTGGGAGGGGAAGGACGTCTTCCACGGTCTGGTTCGGGTAGAGGTGGCTCCTGAGAATGGGACGCCGGAGCTGGCCGACGGGATTTCCCGCCGGATCCTCGCCGAGCGCGCCCCGATCAGCACCCCCGACTACCGGTGGGACCGCGTGTTGTACGGCATCCACTCCGTCGAGAGCTACCTGCGTGTGGGGTACCGTAGCCTCGCCTGAGGTCGCCGCGCCCACCCCTACTGATTTGCGCCTCGGCCCGCCACATTGGGACATGTCCCAGCCGCAACCTCCCCTCGGCCGCGTCGTCGCCACCGAGCTCAAGCCGTCCACACCGCACCAGTTCCACTTCTGGACCGCGCGAGAGACGCCGATCGGCATCGGCGCCATCGTCAGAGTGGAAGACGAGGGGCGCGTCGTCTTCGGGGTAGTGACGGACGGATTCGCGTATTCCGACCTGGTGACCCCGATGCACGCCGTGATCGGCGCCGACGGCGACCCGGTCGCGGCGGGCGCCGAGCCCAGCGTGCGCGCCGAGATCCGTCTGTTCACCGCAGCCGTCCTGCGGCAGATCCCCGAAGAGCCCCTCCAGCCCGTGCCGCTCGGCTCCGTCTGGCTGGCGAGCGACCAGGACGTCGTCCTCGCACTCCGCATGGACGCCTATACCGGGGGCGAGCGGCCCACCGGCATCCCCGTCGGCCTCTACGCCGCTGGCGGACTCGAGTCCCCGGTGTACCTCGACTGCGACTTCCTGTTGGGACCCGAGGCCGCGCACCTCAACATCACCGGCGTGTCGGGCCTCGCGACCAAGACGAGCGCGGTGGAGTTCCTGCTCGGGAGCATCTTCCAGACCTTCCCCCGGCACAAGGGCTCGGTCGCGGCGCTCTGCTTCAACGTGAAGGGGCCCGACCTATGCTTTCTCGATCAGCCGGCCACGCTGAGCGAGGAGGATCGGCGGCAGTATGCGCGACTGGGGCTTCGCCCCGAGCCGTTCGGCGACGTGCACTACTATGCCCCCTTCAAGGCCGACGGGGTGAACCTCAACACCCTGCGGACCAACGACGCTCTCGCCGCCAACACCTGGCCGCTGGTGTGGGGGCTACGCGAGGTGCTCGATTATGCCGAGGTGGTGCTCAACCGGGACGACGTGGACGCGAAGGCCGACGCGTTCATCGACTTCCTGGCCGACCGGGTGGTGGGCCGCGACTATCAGGACGACATGCTGCGCGGCCGGCCGTTCCAGGTGCAGAGCTTTGCGGATCTGGAGGAGTTCTTCCGGGCCATTTTCGACTTCATGGAAGCATTGGGGAAGGGCGGGGAGGTGTGGAAGACCCACCACCTCGCCACCATCCGGAAGATCCGGAACCGGCTCAGCAACATCTCGACTCGCTCCAAGGGGCTGGTCACGGACGACGGCGCCGCGCACGATCTGCCGTGGGGTGCCTTCACCGACCGGAGCGTCCACGTGGTGGATGTCGCCGGGCTCGATCCGCTGGCGCAAGATCTGGTGTTCGCCCGCGTGGTCTCCAAGCTCCGCGAGCACCTGGAGCGGCGCGACCTGGGCGTGGACCACGTGGTGGTGTTCGTGGACGAGCTCAACAAGTACGCTCCGGCCGAAGGGGCCGACACCTACGTGCGCAAGATGCTGCTGGACCTGTCGGAGCGCGGGCGCTATCTCGGCCTGGTTCTGTTCTCCGCCCAGCAGTTCCGCTCCCAGGTGCAGCGCCGGGTCGTCGGCAACGCCGGCACCGGCGTGTTCGGCCGCATGGACGTGGACGAGCTCTCGACCCCGGCCTATGCCATGCTGTCGCCGGCCACCAAGCTCAAGCTCGCCACCCTGCCGAAGGGCGAGCTCATGGTCCGCCACCCGCATTTCACCCAGCCGATCTTCGTCCGGTTTCCCCGACCCGCGGTGCTGGGCAGTCGCGAGGGGATCGACCGGTTCCCGCCCGCCCCCGAACTGCCCTTTGCCGACGCCGTGGCTCGCCAGTTGCGCGGGCTCGACCGGCGCGTCGCCGCCGACACGGTCCGCGCGCTGGTTGAGGGCAGGCGGGAGGACGATGTCCGCCGGGCGCTTGGCGCAACCCGGCGGGAGCGCCCCGATGACCCGCTCGCCTTCTTCCGGGCCTGTCTGGGCAGGCGGGTGAGCCCCGAGATCGTCCCGGCCCGCCGTCCGGTACCGGCCGTCCGCCGGGCCGATGACGACTACGGCTTCTGACAGCATGTGCGCGACCTCCAGCGGCGCAGGTACCGCCTCCTCTGATGACTGCCTGATGGAGGGGTCAGGTCGAGGCCGCCCCATCGCGTGAGGCCGCGCCGAGCCTGTAGCCCGCACCCGAGGCCCCGGCGCGGGTTGCCGTCGTGAGCGGCTTCCCCTTAGGTTGACGCATGAATTCGGATCCAGACACGTAGATCCCACGCTCGGCAGACGGTACGTCCTCCGCTCCTTCCATCCCGCGCACCGACAGACTGGGCGACTTCACCACCGATTCACGGCTGCTCGTCATTACACCGATGGCGGCGGTGGTCGGCGTGATCAGCGCGTTCGTAGCGGTGGCGCTGGTTTGGCTCATCGTCAGCCTCACGAATTTGTTCTACTACCATCGGTTGAGCTCAGCCCTGGTGTCCCCCGCGGGGACCCCCCTCGGCGCGTGGGCGGTGCTGGTCCCGATGGCGGGCGGCCTCGCGGTGGGCCTGATGGCGCGCTACGGCTCGGAGAAGATTCGGGGTCACGGCATCCCGGAGGCGATGGAAGCGATCCTCATCGGCCGAAGCCGCATGAGCGCCAAGGTCGTGGTCCTCAAGCCGCTCTCGTCGGCCATCTCCATCGGCAGCGGCGGCCCGTTCGGCGCCGAGGGGCCCATCATCATGACGGGCGGCGCGTTCGGGTCCCTGTTCGCGCAGGCCTTTCACCTCTCGGCATCGGAGCGTAAGACACTGCTCGTCGCCGGCGCCGCCGGCGGCATGGCGGCCATTTTCGCGACCCCACTCGCGGCCGTCCTGCTCGCAGTCGAGCTGCTCCTCTTCGAGTGGAAGCCGCGCAGCTTCATTCCGGTGGCGGCGGCGGCCGCGGTCGCCGGGGCCGTCCGGGTGCCGTTGCTGGGCGCCGGGCCGATCTTCCCGGTCACCCCGCGCTCGGCGCTCGCCTGGGAAGAGCTGTTGCTCGCGTTGTTCGTCGGGATTGCGCCGGGTTCGCCTCGGGCGCCCTGACATGGCTGGTCTACGCCTTCGAGGACCTGTTCGCCAAGCTGCCGATCCACTACATGTGGTGGCCGGTCATCGGCGGGTTGTGTGTGGGACTGGGAGGGCTCGCCTTCCCCCGCGCGCTCGGCGTGGGATACGACACCATCGCCGACCTCATCAACGGCCACCTCGTCGGCAGCTTTCTCCTCGGCCTCGCGGTCACGAAGGCCCTGATCTGGGCCATCGCGCTGGGCTCGGGCACCTCTGGCGGCGTGCTCGCGCCGCTGCTCATCATGGGCGGATCGCTGGGCGCGATCGAGGCCCAGTGGATTCACGCCGGCGACACCGGCCTGTGGGCGATGATCAGCATGGCCGCGATCATGGGTGGCACCATGCGGTCGCCGCTGACGGCGGTGGCGTTCATGCTCGAGCTGACCGATGACATCCACGTCCTGCCGGCCCTGTTCATCGCGTGCGTGGGCGCCCAGGCGATGACGGTGCTCATCATGCGGCGCTCCATCCTCACCGAGAAGGTCGCCCGGCGGGGCTACCACGTGATGCGGGAATACATCGTCAATCCGCTGTCCAGAGTGCGCGTCGAAGACGTCATGCAGCGCGACGTACCTCCCGTGCCCGCGGACATGACGGTGGAGTCGCTCTTCACGCGGCTGCCCTGCCACGATCCCGTGCTGGCGCCACACTACGCCTGGCCGATTGTCGATGCCAAGGGGGCCCTGGCCGGGGTGATGACGCGGGGGGATGTCGTCAAGGCGATGGATCGGAAGAACGATCCGGTCGCGACCCTGCTGGAGGCGGGTAGTTCGCCGCCGATCGTGGCCTACCCCGACGAGCTGTTGGAGGAAGCCGTGGAGAAGATGATCGGACACGGCGTGGGTCGGTTGCCGGTCGTCGAGCGGGACCACTCCACCAAGCTGCTCGGCTACCTTGGCCGGAAGGGCATCGCTGAGGCGTGGGAGGATCTACGCGAGGAGGACCAGGTTCGTGAGGCCGGATGGATCACCAGCCGCGCCCGGCTGTTGCGGAGCAAGGTGCGGAGAGTTCTGTCGGACTCGACCTGACCCACCCCGGGTGACCGACCGAGGGGCGTTGGGCGACCCATGATCGACTCCGCGAACCGAGTGCCAAGGTCCCCCCGCGTGTCCGCCTAACTCATTGCCGGAACGCCCGTTTCATGGACCGCCAAGACCTTGATTAATCGGCCATCGGCGAGACATTTCGGGAGTGAAACTGGCCCACATCGCCGACCCCCATCTCGGCATCCGGCAGTACCATCGGCAAACCCCCTCCGGCATCAATCAGCGCGAGGCCGACATAGCCCACGCCTTTCGCGTGGCCGTGGACGGCGTGATCGAGGCGCGGCCCGACGCCGTGGTCGTGGCCGGCGACCTGTTCCACTCCGTCCGGCCGACCAATGCCGCAATCGTCTTCGCCTTTCGCCAGTTCCAGCGGCTCCGCGAGGCGCTGCCGGACGCGCCGATCGTGCTGATCGCCGGCAACCACGACACGCCGAGGTCGACCGAGACCGGTTCCATCCTGCGGCTGTTCGAGGAGCTCGGCATCGACGTGGCGAGCGAGGAGCCACGGCGGTTCGTCTACCCCGCGCTGGATCTGAGCGTGCTCGCGGTGCCGCACCAGGCGCTGATGAGCGCCACCCGGCCGGTCCTCCGGCCCGAAGGCGACGAGCGGCGCCGGGTGCTGGTGCTCCACGGCGAGATCGAAGGCGTCTTCCCGTTCGATCGGAGCGGGGCCGAGTACGGCGGGGCGGTGCTCGGCCTGGAGGAGCTGGCGCCGAGCGAATGGAGCTACGTCGCGTTGGGCCACTACCACGTGCAGCATCGGGTCGCACCCCGCGTGTGGTATGCGGGCTCGCTCGAGTACGTGAGTCCCAACCTGTGGGGTGAGCTGGTGGACGAGGCGGACCACGGCTCCCGCGGTAAGGGCTGGCTGTTGGCGGACGTGGATCGCGGGACCGCGCAGCGTCGGACCGTGCCGCTGGCCCGGGAGATCCTCGACCTCGAGCCGATCGAGGCCGACGGGCTCCAGGCCGAGGCCATCGATGCCCTCATCGCAGCCCGGGTGGCGGCCGTGCCAGGCGGGGTCGCCGACAAGGTCGTCCGCCTCCTGGTGCACAACATCCCGCGCCACGTGGCGCGGGAGCTGAACCACGCCGCGGTCCGGGCGCTCAAGGCGGTTGCCCTCCACTTCCATCTCGATCTGCGCCGCCCCGAGATCCACCGCACCGTGGGGACCGGGGCGCCCGGCCGCCGGCAGACGCTGCCGGAGCTGGTGCGTTCCTACCTCGAGCGCCGGCCCCTGCCGGCCGAGCTCGACCGCGACGCGTTCGTCCGGCTCGGCGAGGCGCTGGTGGATAGCGTCGAGCGGGACTTCGCCGGCTGATGCAGATCCACCGCATTCGCCTGTCCAATTTCCGCCAGCACGAGCACACCGAGCTCGTGCTCGGCGCCGGCCTGACCGGCATCGTCGGCCCCAACGGCGCCGGTAAGACGACGATCCTCGAGGCCATCGCCTGGGCCATGTACGGCATGCCGGCCGCGCGCGGGAGTCGAGAGACCATCCGGCGGCGTGGCGCGCCACCCCGGTCGCGCGTCGAGGTGGAACTCGAGTTCGGCCTCGGCGCGCACCAGTACCGCATCGTTCGCACGCTGAACGGCGCGGAGCTGTACCAGGACGGCGAGCCGGCGCCGATCGCCAATTCGATCGGTGCGGTCACCGAGCGGGTCACCCGCCTGCTTGGAATGACGCGTGAGGAGTTCTTCAACACCTACTTCACCGGCCAGAAGGAGCTGGCGGTGATGGCGGCGATGTCCGCGCCCGAGCGCGCGCAGTTCCTCTCGAGGGTATTGGGGTATGAGCGCATTCGGCTGGCCCAGGACCGGCTCAAGGAGCGGCGCTCCGCCCTTCGGGCCCGGTTCGATGCGCTTCGCGCCGGGCTCGGCGATCTGGCCGAGATCGAAGCCGAGGAGAACCGCGCGCGCGAGCGCGTGGCCGCCGCCCTCGCGGCCGAGCAGGTCGCCACTGCCGCGTCGCTGGCCGCCGAGGCAGCGGTCGCGCAGGTGCGCCCGCACTGGGAGGAGTTGCAGCGGCGGCGGGACGCGGCGCTCACCCTCGAGGCCGAGCTGCGCGTGACCGACCACCGGGCCGGCGCCGCCGCGGAGCGCGCCGATCGCCTGACCCGTGAGGTCGCCGAGGCCGGGGCCGCCGCGGGACAGCTCGAGGAGGTTACCCATCGGCTGACGCCGCTGAGCGGGCTGAGGTCGGAGATCGTGGAGCTCGAGCGCGAGGCCGAGGCGCACGCCGCCCGAAAGGGCCTGCTCGCGCAGCTCGATGACGTCCGGCGGCACGTTGCCTCCGTCGGCGATCGCCTTGGCCGACTGCCGGCCCCGGGGCAGCTGGCCGCGGCGCGCTCGCGCGTGAGCGATGTGCGGGCCGCCCTCACGGGCGTCGCGCTCGACGGGGAGAATCTTCGCACTTCGTGGGTGCGCGATGCCCAGGACGCCCGGACCAAGCGTCAGGGCCTCCTCGACCAGTACCAGGAGCTCAAGGAGCAGCGGCAGCGCATCGTCACCGCCGGCCCCGAGGGCGATTGCCCGACGTGCGCTCGCCCCCTCGGCGCCGAATACGGCAAGGTGCTGGGCCTGCTCGACCGGCAGATGGAGGATGTGGTCGCCAACGGCAATTTCTACAAGCAGCGCATCGAGCAGCTGCAGCTCGAGCCTCGGGAGCTGGACGAGGCGGATCACCGCCGGCTCGCGCTCGAGCAAGAGCTGTCCGAGGCCACGGCCGAGGCGGGTCGGCTCGAAGCCCAGGCGCAGGAGGGCCCCACGCTGCAGCAGGAGCGGGAGCGGCTGGCCCGGCGCGTCGCCGAGCTCGAGGGCAAGATGAGCCGACTGGCCGGCGTGTACGACCAGGCGCTCCACGAGAGCGTGATCGCTCGCATCCGCGAGCTCGAGCCGCTGGCGCTCCAGGCTGAGCGCCTGCGCGTGGTGGCCGATCGGCGCGCCGCCGCGGCGAAGGATCTCGAAACGGTGTCCGCCGAGCAGGCGGCCGCGGCCGCGGCCGCCGGCGACCTGCGCGCCCGCCTCGCTCAGCTCGGCTTCACCGAGCAGGCGTATCGCGAGGCCCGCGAGGCCGAGTCCTCCGCCGAGCGCTCGCGCCGAGACGCCGAGCTCGCCCTAGTCCGCGCCCGGGGCGAATCGGCGGCCGCCTCGGAGGCGGTGAACGCGTCGGTGCGCCGGCGCGCCGAGCGCGCCGAGCGCGAGCGGGAGGTCCAGGCCAGCGGTACCGAGCTCGCCTTGCACCAGGAGCTCGACCGGGCCCTCTCGGACCTGCGCACCGAGCTGAACGCGACGTTGCGTCCGGATTTGAGCGAGCTCGCCTCGGGATTTCTGCGCGACCTCACCAACGGCCGCTACACCGATCTCGAGCTGGACGAGGACTACGGCGCCACGCTGCTGGACGACGGCGACCCCAAGGCGGTCATCTCGGGCGGCGAGGAGGACGTGGCCAATCTCGCGCTACGCCTCGCCATCAGCCAGATGATCGCGGAGCGCGCGGGCCAGCCACTCTCGCTCCTCATCCTGGACGAGATCTTCGGCTCGCTCGACGAGGACCGCCGGGCCGCGGTGGTGGATCTCCTGCGGAGCCTGGCCGACCGGTTCCCCCAGGTCATTCTCATCACCCACATCGACTCGGTGCGCGAAGGCTTCGACCGGGTGGTGCGGGTGGGGTTCGACCTGGCTCGCGGGGTGGCCACCGTGCAGGACGAGCCGATCGGAGGCCACGATGTGGCGGCCTGACCGGAGCCTGCGAGGCCCCGACCGGCCCACCTTGCGGGACATCGAATCACTCAACCGCGTGTTCGCCGATGCGTTCACCGACCGCTACAGCCGCGACGGCCTGGTCGGTGTCCGCGTGCCGCACCTCAACACCCTGGTCTGGCGGTATGCCCTGGAGGACGCCGGCAACGGCGCCATGATCTGGCGCGACGCCGATGGCCAGGTCGTGGCCTTCAACATGGTGCACCAGTCCGGGGTCGAGGGCTGGATGGGGCCCCTCGCGGTGCGGCCCGATCGCCAGGGCGAGGGCCTGGGGTCCACCATGGTCCGTCTCGGTATCGATTGGCTGAGGGGGGAAGGGGCGCGCACCATCGGGCTCGAGACCATGCCGCGGACGGTCGAGAACATCGGCTTCTACAGCCGCATCGGGCTGGTGCCCGGACCGCTCACGGTGACGCTGGTCCACGACGTGCCGCGGCGGGCGGGGGCCGCTCCCGAGCTGCTCTCGTCCGCGGGGCCGCAGCTCGTCCGACGCCTGGAGGAATGCCGGCAGCTGACCGACCGGCTCGCTCCGGGCGTGGATTTCAGTCGCGAGATCACCCTCACGCGCGACCTCGGCATCGGGGACACGACCCTGGTGCGCGAGGATGGGGAGCTGGTGGCCTTCGCGCTGTGGCATTCCACGCCGCTGGCCGCCGGCCGGGCCAAGGACGAGGTGCGAGTGCTCAAGCTCGTGGCCGCGACGCTGGAGGCGTTCGACCGGCTGCTGGACGCGCTCCACGGCACGGCGGCCTGCGAGCGGGTCGGCCGCCTGGCGATCCGCTGCCAGACCGAATACGCCGAAGCCTACCTGCGGCTGATCGCCGCGGGATACCGCGTGCATTGGACCGATCTGCGCATGATCCTTCGCGGCTTTCCCGCACCGCCGCGCGAGGGCGTAGTGCTGTCCAATTGGGAGATCTGAGCCGGCGCCGAACTTCGAGTGCTCCTGGCTATTGACACTCGGCAGCGATGTTCGCACTTTGCGTGCGCGAGGCATCACGGAAAAGAGATGGCGTTCTTCCGGCGGCCATTCCCTCGCCCTGGGTAACACTCCAGTTCGTCCCAGCGCACCACCTTCACTTCACATTCATCGGGGCTGACACCTCTCGACCGCGCTCATGCGGCGAGCGGCCGTGCCCCTGCGCGTCAGGACCTCTCTGACGATGAGCCACCGCTGCGGCCGTGCCGCGCGCCGGCGCATCGCCTGGTGCGCGCGACCATTACCGAATCGTGGAAAGTGGAAGCCGTTGACAATGATTCGCGCCTATTCCCCTGCCGGTCGTCGACTCGCTGTTGCAGGATTTGCGGTGCTCGCCGGAGCCGCCTGCAACGGCACCGAGTCGCCTATCGCCCCGGCCGATGTCCCCTCGGTGACCGCCGATGCCGACACGCTCGCGACTACCGACACGCTCGACGCCACGCTGGCGAGCGTGAGCTATTCCGGCCTGCCCTACGGACCCACCGGACTATGGGCCGGTGTCAACGCGTTCGAGATGGGCCCGGCGCCGTTCACCCTCAGCCAGGAAAACACCTCCGCGGGCTCGGTGGTGACCCTCATCAATAATGCTCGCAACAAGCGCCAGCGCCTGGTCCTTGCCATGACCGGCGGCTCGGCCAACGACTACAAGACTAACGGCAAGTTCGACTTGTCGAAGTGGAAGCGGAAAATGAACACGTTCAAGACGACGGCCATCCGAAACGCCGTGGCGGCAGGCGTGTCGGACGGGACCATCGTGGGCAACGTGATGATGGATGAACCCGAAACGCCGAAGTGGGGCGGGAACATCAGTAAGGGCTTGCTCGACGACATGGCGGTGTACGTCAAGGGCATGTTCCCGAGCCTGCCAGTGGGCGTGCAACTCGGACCACCCGGCTATCGCTGGCACGCATCTGAGCGTTTCCACAGGGTGGATTGGGTGCGGTACCAGTACAACTGGTGGGTTACGTCGGGCAACGTAAGCGCCTGGCGCACAGCGGTGCTGGACCAGTCCCGCAGGGACGGGGTCACGCCCGCGTTCAGCCTCAACGTGCTCGATGGCGGTACCAAGTCCCGCACAGGAAGCTGGAGCTGCGCGACCGGTCGAGGCACCTACCGGCCGAACTGCCGCATGAGTCCCGACCAGGTGCGGGAGTGGGGGCGCGCCATCGGTCCGTCCGGGTGCTTCATGTTGATGTGGCGTTACGACGACGCGTTCATGTCGAAGTCCGCCAATCGGGATGCCTTCCACGATGTGGCCTCGGCGCTCGGGTCGAAGTCGCGTCGCAGCTGCCGGCGGCCGTAGCGGCAGATCGCCACGGAACTGTGTCGGCGAGTCGGCAGGCTGGCGATGGTGCGCGTCTGCCGACCTGCGAAAAAGGCGTAGAAGAAGCGTGGGGAGTGGGGGGCCCGCGAGTCGTCGGAAGTGACAAAGTGTCACATTTTTGAGCGCCGTTCGAAATTCGAACGGGGTCCAAATCACGACTTCGCGGTCCCTCTCACTTGACATTGGTGACGTGCGTCACGAGTTTCGTGTAGCGCGAGGCATCACCGATAATGAGATGGCGCTTATCCCGGCGACCATTCCCTCGCTCTGGGGACTCAATCTAAGTTCGTCCCAGCGAACCCCTCTCACACACACTCACCGGGCTAGGTCACACACTCGACCGCATTGTGGCGAGTGACTCAGCCCTGCGCGTCAGGACCCTCTGACGACGAGCCACCGCTCCGGCCGTGCCGAGCGCGGGCCCCTCGCCTGTCGCGCGTGTCGCTCACCGAGTCTTTGGAACAGGGATACTCCAACATGATTCGCGCGTTCGCCCACGCTCTCCGCCCTACGCGGCTTCGAGGCTCCATCGCCGCCCTGCTCGTGGCGGTCCTCGGCACCGCATGCAACAGCACCGACGTCACCGATCCGACCACGGTCACCCCGGCGAGCACCACACCGGCCACCGCCGCAACTGGTTCGCTCGCCAGCCTCTCGTACTCCGGCATCCCCTTCGGTCCTACTCAGCTCTTCGCCACCCCGACAAGCTTTCAGTGGGGCCCGGCGATGTTCACCGGCAGCCACGACTTCGTCTCTCCCTCGGGCCTCGTCACGCAGCTCAACACCGCCCGCCAGAAGGGTCTCCGGGTCGTCGTGGCGATGACCGGAGGCAACCCGGGCGACTTCCTGACCAGCGGGAAGTTCGACCTGAATAAGTGGAAAAATCGGATGGGCCAGTTCAACACGAGCACGATCCGCAATGCAGTCGCGGCAGCGGTGTCGGACGGAACGCTCATGGGCAATACGTTGATCGACGAGCCCGAGACGGTACAGTGGGGTGGGAACATCACCAAGGCCACGATCGATGCCATGGCCGTGTACGGCAAGAGCATTTTCCCGACGCTGCCGATGGGCATCGGTGCCGGCCCGCCGGCGTATAAGTGGCGCGCGACCGAGAGGTATACCAAGCTGGATTGGGTGCGCTATCAGTACAGCTGGGGGGTGACCCAAGGCAACGTCGCCGCGTGGCGCGACGCAGTGCTCGCCCAGGCGCGGAAGGACGGCGTGCAGCCCGCGTTCAGTCTGAACCTTCTCAATGGCGGGATCAAGGACTTGAGCGGGAGCTGGGACTGCCCCCAAAGCGGGAAGGGCACCTACAACAACAACTGCTGGATGACGCCGGACCAGGTGAAGTCCTACGGCCGGACCCTGGCGGCCGCGGGCGGGTGCGTGCTGACCATGTGGCGCTACGATAACGCCTTCATCTCGCGGTCGGCGAATCAGGACGCGTTCCGGACCGTGGCCGCGGCAACAAGTTCGGCGACCCGTCGCAGTTGCAAGCGGCCGTAAGCGCACTTGGCGAAGGATCCTGATCCGGGATACGCACCGCGGGCGGTCGGGCCTCAGGAGCCCAGGCCGCCCGCGGTGTCTTCTCGAGCTCGCTTGCCGACTAGCCCGAGCATGCTCGCCGCGACGAAGCCGCGCTCGACAGCTCGTGAAGCCCTCGCTTGAGGACGCCGCTTTAGACCACGAGCGTCTTGCTGACTGCGTGATCCGGGTGCCCGCTCGTGCGCGGGCTGCCCTCCCTCCCCTTCCGCCCGCAGGGCGAACCCCCAGCGCGCCGGGTCGCCTGCGGCCTGGGCTCGACCGTCCGACTGGGCTATCCGCGCAGATGCCCTGGCACCTGGGCTCTGACATGATCCATGAATGGGCGCCACGGCGGCGCATGGAACCTGCCTTGCCGCTGGGCTTGCCGATTTGTAATGGAGCTCGGCACGAGGGGTCGTGGACGGAACACGCCGAGCGAGAGTTTGAGGGGTGCCTCTGAGGGAGTGTTAGTGCTAGGCGCTCTCTTCTCCGTGGAAGTCAGTCGCGAGTCGGGACGCCTTCCCACCCGCAACCACGTCTCGGTACACTGCGATCGTCTTGTTCACGGCGCGGTCCAGGGTGAAGTGCTCCTCGTAATGGCTGCGACCGCTGGTCCCCATGCGAACCCGAAGTGCGGGGTCGGCCAGCAATCGCTCGATCCGGTCTCGAAGCAGCTCCACATCGCCCCGGGGTACGAGATACCCGGTCTCCCCATCGCGAACAGCCTCGCCGGTGCCGCCCACCGAGGATGCCACGACTGGAAGGCCCGCCCGCATTGACTCGAGAATGCTAAGAGGGAAGCCCTCCCAGTTGGTGACAAGCAGACCCACTTGCGCCTCTGCGATGAGCTGATCCACATCCAACCGCTGACCCAGGAAGCGCACGCGACCGCCGACGCCAAGAGCGTCCGCCAGTGACTTCATCTCGTCCATGAGCGGACCTTCTCCGACCAGATCTAGTTCCCAGGAGTAGTTCATAAGGCCTGCGACGGCACGCAGCAGCGAGGCATGGTCCTTTTGCGCGCCGAGCCGGGCCACCATGATTAGACGCGGGGGTGTCCGAGCCGGCGCCGCCCGGCGCTGCACCGGGATGTCTGGAATGCCGTTGTGCACCGTTACGATACGGTCCTCCGCGACGATCCGGGCTTCGAGTGCAAGTCGGCGATCAAACTCCGAAACAGCTATGATCTTGTTAGCGAGCGGACCGACGAAGCGCTCGAGTTGGCGATAGACCGCTGCCTGTAATGGGGGAAAGCCGGGCGTAAAGGTCCATCCGTGGGCCGTGACCACGACCGGAATGCCCAACGAACGTCCGACTAGCCTACCGAGAACCGTGGCCTTCGCGGAATGAACTGCGAGCAGTTCAGGTTGCAGCCGGATCACGACCTTCCGAATCTCTCGCAGCGCCAGGAGGTCACGCATGGGCCGGATCGGTACGGAGAGGTGCTGGAGCACGATCGCCGCGGTGCCTTGCGCCCGAAGCGCATCGATGAAGGGGCCCTCTCCTCCTGCAAGCACGGTAGCGTCATCCCCACGGGCCTGGACCGCCGCCGCAAGGTCTTTGATGTGGATCTGCACCCCGCCGATCGGGTCGGCCCGCGTCACGATGTAAGCGATCCTCACGCCGCGCACCTCCGATGCTTTCGCGTCCATGACTGCCAAGGATTGCATGGCTCCCGGACAGTTCGCCGCGGGCTAGTGCCGCCCCGCTGGGCGGCGCAATATATCTCGTGATCTTCCCTGGCGCGCGTGCCAGGCACGGGGCGCGTAGGTGCTTTAAGCAGCCCGCGCGGCGCAAATTCAGGGTTGCGCGGAGGCGGCCGGCCCGGCGAACATTGGGGGCGTGCCCTAACCCGCTCTGCCGCTCACTGGGTCCGCGCAGCCGCCGGAGGACCAATTATTGATCCGCTTGCACTCGGTGCGCAAGCAGACTTGCGGCCGCCCTCTATGGCCCGCGCGACGAGAGTGTCCATCCTGGTGACGTCGCCGTTGTAACCAACAGACTAGATGCTGTGTTTCGTGAATGCTTGCAACGGAACCGCCGCCGACCGCGACGCAGGCTGACCCGATGCTCCCGCCGAATCGGGTTCTCACCAGGGACGCTTCCTGCGCTGACGATTGTGGGGACCAGTTCCGGCAATCTATTAGTTTCAGCCGGGAATCATCTGCATCGGACGCTGGTGAAACCGCAGGGCGTTAGGGTGCTCCCTCAAGGCCCGGGGTGCGGAGGCTCGTTGACGACACGGACTAGAGTGTATTCAGCGGAGGCAGCGCGAATGAAGAACGTGATGTCCGTCGACGTCGAGGACTGGTTCTGTGTCTACAACCTGAGCCGGCTAGTTCCCTACGCCGATTGGGCGAAATGCGAGTCACGGGTGGAGCACAACACGGTCCGGCTTCTCGACTTGTTTCGCAAGCACGAAGTGGAAGCAACGTTCTTCGTCCTGGGGTGGGTGGCGGACCGATTCCCAGACTTGGTGAGGGAAATTGAACGAGAGGGGCACGAGATAGCCTCCCACGGATTCTCACACCGATTGCTGACCTTCATGAGCCCGCAGGAATTCCGAGCGGACTTGCAGCGCTCGCTGGAGGTGCTGGCAAAGGTCACCAGCCAGGAGGTGCACGGGTTCCGCGCACCCTCCTTCTCGTTGACACGGAAGACTCTTTGGGCTGTGGATATCCTCAAGGAGACCGGCATCCGGTACGACTCGTCGGTGTTCCCCGTGGGGTTCCACCCAGAATACGGTATGGTCGATGCAGACCTGCGCCCCCATCAGCTGGCACCGGGGCTAACCGAGCTGCCCATGAGCGTGGCCGAGGTGTTTGGGCGCAGGATTCCATGTAGTGGTGGGGGGTATTTCCGGCTGTATCCGTATGCAATGACGCGCTGGCTCATGCGAAGGTGTAACGAACAGGGGCGGGCGGTTATTTTCTACCTCCATCCCTGGGAAGTGGATCCCGAACAACCTCGCGTGAGTGGAATGTCGTGGTCGACACGGCTGCGTCACTATACCAACCTGGCCGAGACGGAGGAACGGCTGGAGCGTCTGCTGGGTGATTTCACCTTCACCTCCGCGCGAAAGCTGATTGCGGAACAACGGTGTCTGACGACTTGAAGGCCGGAGTCGAGGTCATCGGTCGGGGACCCGTGGGGATGGCAGGTCCCTGCGCGCTGTGACCGGGAACGTATGGGCTGCAGGGGTCTGGCGGTAAATTCGCCGGCATGAGCGGTGGGACGCAATGCATTGCCGAACCACCGATCCCGACCCGGTCGGGCTACTAAGGTCGATCTCCAAGTCGTCTGGGCGTGCGGGTCCGGTGGTCGACTCTTCTGATGGGTCGCCGAGGCTGCTCGCCGCGAATGTGGTTTCCCGCAAGCCTCTTGAGTTGGAGACCCCTGGATGAACGCCGACAAGCTCCGCGACTGCTTCAGCCGCGCGCTCGGTATTCCGCTGGAGCGGATTACCGACGACCTGGCCTATAACAGCCTTAAGGAGTGGGACTCTGTTGCCCATATGGCCTTGGTCGTGGAACTCGAGACTGAGTTCGACGTCATGTTCGACACGGATGACATTCTGGGGATGAGCACAGTGACGAAAGCCCGCGAGATTCTGACTCGGCTCGGCGTGAACTTCGATGCTGCTTGAGGGCCGCATCGCCCTGGTGACCGGGGCGAGCCGCGGTATCGGCGCCGCGATCGCGCGCTCCTTCGCCACTGAAGGTGCGAGCCTGCTGTTGTGTGCGCGCAGCGAGGGTGTCGAGACGGTAGCGGCGGAATTGAGCACGGCCGAGCGTCCGGCGCGAGCAATGCGGGGAGACGTCAGTGATCCTTCCTTCTCGCGCGAGCTGATCGCCTCTGTCCGCAAGGAGCACGGGCGACTGGACGTGCTCGTAAACAACGCCGGCATTCTCCGGCATGGGCTAATCGGCATGACCTCGCCCGATCAGATGCGGGAGCTGCTGGACGTGAACGTGCTCGCGCTCATGGCGCTGACGCAGTACGCGACGCGAGTAATGGATCGTAGCCGGTCTCCCAGTGTCGTGAACGTCACCTCCATCGCCGGCACCCAAGGTGCCGAAGGCCTCTCGGCGTATTCCGCCTCTAAGGCGGCGGTAGTGGGCTACACGCTCTCGAGCGCCAAGGAACTGGCACCCAGAGGGATCCGCGTGAACGCCATTGCCCCCGGTCTCATTGATACCGACATGATGCGCGACGTGACGGCCGTCTGGGCCGAGCGCCGGCTCCCGCAGATCCGCATGGGCCGCATCGGGACCCCCGAAGACGTTGCTGGTGTGGCCGTCTTCCTGGCCTCTGACCTGTCACGCTACGTGACCGGGCAAGTGATCGGCGTCGACGGGAGCATGACACCGTGATTGACGCAGTAGTGCGGCACCGTGATGAGCGCGTGGCGTTGACGGCGCCCGCCCAGGGTGCCCAGCTCACCTATGCGGAACTCGGCGCGCGCGTGGACGAGGTGGCCGAGCGTCTGCGCCGGGCGGTCGGTGAACGCCAGCTCGTGTTCTTGGCGCCCGCGCCGGACGTACAGGCCGTGCTGCTGTACCTGGGCTGCCTTCGCGCCGGGCTGCCGGTGTGCCTGGCCGAGCCGCAGCCGGACCCCTTGGCGCGTGTGGCGCAGGCGTACCGGCCCGCGCTGTTGCTGGCCCCCGATACGCTGGCCACGCCCGAGGGCTGGATCCGTGGTGCCTCGCCGGTGCCGGGCTACGTAGCGGCGCTGGCCGCCCGGGCCACGGACCTGCCGCTACACCCGGAGCTCGCGGTACTGCTCACGACTTCTGGGTCGACCGGGAGTCCCAAGCTAGTGCGGCTGACGGCCCGCAATCTGGAATCCAACGCCACTCGTATCGCCGAGTACCTGGGACTCGGGGTCAGTGAGCGGGCGGTGCAGAGCCTGCCGATGCACTACAGCTACGGTCTGTCCGTGCTGAACTCTCACCTGGTCGCCGGCGGCACCGTCGTGCTGACGCCTCATTCGTTCATACGACCCGAATTTTGGCGCGACGTGGACGAGCAGCGGGCCACGTCGTTCGCCGGCGTGCCCTATATGTACGAGACGCTTCACCGTCTTCGGTTCGAACCTGGGCGCCACCCGACGCTGCGGACATTGACACAAGCCGGGGGCGCGCTCCGACGAGACTTGATCGCCCACTTTCACGCACATGCCACCCAGGTCGGCGCACGGCTCGTCGTCATGTACGGCCAGACCGAGGCCACGGCCCGGATCAGCTACGTGCCTCCCGAGAGGTTGGGCGAGAAAATCGGTACAATCGGCGTGCCGATTCCCGGGGGACGGCTACGGCTTGAGCCGCTCGACTGGAACGATAACGGCGCCGCTGAGCTAGTCTACGAGGGCGATAACGTAATGATGGGCTACGCTGAGACCAGGGCCGACTTGGCCCTCGGCGACGTGTTGCGCGGAGTGCTCCGCACTGGAGACCTCGGGACGGTGGACAACGAGGGCTACTTCACTGTCGTCGGGCGCCTCAAGCGGTTCGCAAAGCTGTTCGGCCGGCGCGTCAGCCTCGAGGACGTCGAGCGCGAGTTGGAATCGACCTTCCCGGTCCGCGCGATCGCCACCGAAACCGGCGAGGGCCTCCGGGTATCCGTAGCTGTCGATGGCACGGTCCGGGACGAGGCACTGGTGGCCCACCTCGCACGGTTCCTCGCAGTGCCGCCGTCGGCGATTGCAGTCCGACGGGTGGCCGAATTGCCGCTAACCGCCACCGGCAAGAAGGACTACAAGACCGCGGAGCGACTGTGACTAGTCCGGCCCGATTGCTGCTTGGGTTGCCGCCGTTCGGCCTATGCCAGACCGACAAGCGGGCACGCCTTCTGCCGATGCTGCGGACGCTCACGGAGCATCATGCTGCGCGGTGCACTCCCTATCGCAACGTGCTGGATCGCGTATTCGGAGGAGCCGACCGACTGCGTATCGAGCGGCTCGAGGACGTCCCTTTCGTGCCCGTAACGCTGTTCAAGACGCACACACTGTCGAGTGTGCCAGCGTCGGATGTGGTCAAAGTGCTGACCTCGAGCGGCACAACCGGCCAACAACCGAGCCGCGTGTTCCTCGACGCGGAAACGGCCTTTGTCCAGGCTGCTGTGCTTGTGAAGGTAGCGCAGCATTTCCTTGGCAAGGAGCGACTGCCCATGGTGATCGTGGACCAGCCCGGGGTTGTGAGAGACCGCCGCAGCCACTCGGCGCGGGGCGCCGGGATCCTCGGCATGGCACAGTTCGGCCACCGGCCGTTCTACGCATTGCGCGAGGACATGAGCCTGGACGAGGAGGGTCTCCGTACCTACTTGGATCGGGTCGCCGGGAGGCGTGTGCTGCTGTTCGGCTTCACATTCATTGTATGGCAGCACTTTGTGCAGGTTCTGGAGCGTGCGGGACGGCGGCTGGATCTACCGGGCGGCATCCTCGTGCACTCGGGCGGTTGGAAGAAGCTTCAGGACGCCGCGGTCGCCCCGCCCGAGTTTCGCGAGCGGGTCCAGGCGGCGACAGGTGTCGAGCAAGTGATCAACTTCTACGGCATGGTCGAGCAGGTGGGCGCAGTCTATTTTGAGAACCCGCGTCATTATCTCCAGGCGCCGATCTACTCGGAGGTGATTGTGCGAGACCCGGTGTCCCTGCAGCCGGTCCCTGACGGGCATCCCGGCCTGGTCCAGGTGCTGAGCTGCCTGCCGACCAGCTACCCCGGGCATTCGCTCTTGACCGAGGACCTTGGCGTGATTCGGGGTGCGGACCCGGAGGGCACTGGTCTGGGCGGCCGGCACTTCGAAATTCTGGGCCGCGTACCCAAGGCCGAGCTACGCGGCTGCAGCGACACCTTCGCGGCAAGCGCGTGAGCATCGAACAACCGCTTCCCCCCACCGTGATGCAGCCGTGGGGTACGGTGGCCGCCAGGATCCGTGTGCTTGCCCCACCGGATGATGAGGAAGGCCTCGTGGCCTTCCTCGAGGCCACTAGCCGAGTCCACGCCGAGCCATTCGCCGCGACGCGAATAGATACGCTGGCGCGGCTGTCGTCGGCGCTGCTCACTGACCATGTTCTCCGCCGGGACCCGGCCAGCGTTGCCGTGGCATACTGGCTGCGCCGCGCGCAGGTGACGCGCCTGGCCGAAGAGCATGCCCGCCGTGTCGCGACCGAGCCGGACGTTGTGCGCGTGCCAGTAGGACGAGTGCTACACCTGGCCCCGTCCAACGTCGACACCCTCTTCATCTATTCGTGGGCACTGGCATACCTTTGCGGGAATGCCAGCGTGGTGCGCCTGTCCCAGGAATCGGGAGTCGTCGTGGACGCACTGGTGCGCGTGATCGGGTCGGTGGCCTCTCAGGATCACGAGCTCCGGGCGTTTAACCGGTTCGTGACCTACGGGCACGACGACGCCATCACGACAGGGCTGTCCGCCTGGTGCGCCCACCGGGTGATCTGGGGGGGTGATGAGACGGTGGCCTCGATTCGGCCGCTGCCACTGCCCTCCTGGGCTAGCGAGCGGGTGTTTGGCAGCAAGTACTCATTCGCTGTCATCGACGCCGCGCGCTATCGCGCCGCGTCGGACGACGTGAGGGCGCAACTCGCCTCCGGGTTCTTCAACGATCTCTTCTGGTTCGACCAGATGGCGTGCTCCTCGCCGCAGGTGATCTTCTGGATTGGGGAGCCGGAGACCGCTGAGGCCACCGCCGACGAGTTCGAGCGAGCGCTCCAGGCGGAAGTAGAGCGCCGGCGATTCGTGCCTCCGGTGTCCAGTGCGGTGCACCGTCGCAGTTATGCCTTCGGAGTTGCGGCCTCGACCGACGTTCGGGTGGTGCTCAAGCATCCCGGCTTCGTCGGCGTGCACGTCCACGAGCGAGCGGCGCTCGACAAGGAGGTGTGCGGGGGAGGCCTGATCCGTCACCTGCCGGTCCGCCATCTCTCCGACGTGGTTACCTTCATCGGCGAGGGCGACCAGACGCTCACCCATTGGGGTCTGAGCCGCGATGTACTGTTCCGGTTCGCGGCCGACGCAGGGGCTCGAGGTCTGGATCGGGTGGTGCCGATCGGCGAAGCGCTGGCGTTCGACGCGGTGTGGGACGGCTTCAATCTGATCGACGACATGCTGCGCCGAGTGCGGGTTCGGGGCGAGTGAGTCCCCACCTGGACGCCTACCAGTGAGTCTGCGGCTCGCTCCGCCGACGGTGGCGACCGCCGGGGCGCTGCCGGAGATCGTCGGGCTCCTGGAACGGGTGTTTCCCCGCGATAGGCCGTGGGGGCCAGACCTAAACTGGCAGTACCTGAAGAACCCGTCGGGTCCAGCGCGCTATGTAAACGCGTACGCTGAATCCGGCGCGCTGATCGCACACTACGCTTTGCTGCCAACGCCGCCGCCGGTCGAGTCGCCGGTAGCGTTCGCGGGTACCTACCTGTCGCTCAACGTCGCGGCGGACCCGACAGCTCGCATTCCGGGACTGATGGTGGCCACGACACGGGCGTTGTTCCGACACCTGCCGCCGGACGGCCCGGCGCTGGTGCTCGGCGTGGCCAATGAAAATTCGGCTGCTGGCTTCGTGCGAATGCTCGGCTTCCGGTCTCTCGGGCAGCTCTCGCTCACGGTTCACCCGCCTGGGATGCTGCCGGTGATTGAGGCGCCGCGGGCCCTGGACGCCCATCCCGCTCACTTGGCATGGCGTGCAGCGCGACCGGGGGCAGCCACATACGGCGACGCCGCTCGGGGCGCTCTCATGGTGCGGCTCCGGCATCGAGGCCTGCCCCTGGACGCAGTGCTTTCAATCGGGCTGCCTGGCCAACACGTGAAGCCACTGGCGCTGCCCCGGCCCGCCGTGTGGGCGCCTCGACTCTATGCTGCGTTCGGGGGAAAGGTGGGTGCAGGCATCGCGGTCCCCCATCGGCTCCGGCCAAGCCCCCTTGAATACATCTTCCGCGTCTTCGGCGACCCAGGGCTGACCGAGCCGGTCGGTCGATTCCTCCTCGCGCGCCGGTTCGAGTTCCTGGATTTCGATGTCGTGTGATGTCGTGTGATGTCGTGTGAGGTCACCGACCCGCCGCCCACCGACCGAGACTCGCCGCCCTTCCCCATAGGCTCTGCCGGATCCGACTTATTAGGGCTCGATGGGAGCCGGAGTGGCGCGGGAGGCGCGCTTGAGTTGAGGTTGGCGCGTCTGTCCCCGTTTCTGCATCCCAGCAGCCCGATCGTTGACCTGCATCTGGGCGCCGCCGATCGGTTGGGCCCGGCTCACGATGTAGGCAATCCTCAACCGAGTACTCTCCGCCGTTGAGCCCGGCGGGCGAGAGGGTCTGGTAAGCTGATCAGACAAGGCTTTGGCGCTTCGGCAACCGCGCGCCCGCGGCCGGCGCCGTCCGCGCGGCCGGTCAGCGAGAGGCGTGCCGAGGCCCCCAGCAGGGAGGCGGGCGAGTGCAGTCCGCTTCACTCCGCAGCCGGGCGACTGTAAATCGCCCTAACATGTCAAAACTATATACGGTAAAACTGTTACAATTGGGATTTGATGTACTAATTAACTCAAAATGCACCAGGGTTATACGACGTGTAAAGGACGTGTGACTTCGTGTCAAGTGTCTAGTATTTATACTTGACTTCTTCGCTCAAATTCCGAAAATACGTGCACCAGCCCAAGGGTGGCGGTGGTGGAAGGGAACGGTTGGGCGCAACGCCGAGGAGTGGAGCTGAGGAGATTGCAGAATGACGTTCAAGCATAAGCTGTCGCGCAGGCTGGCCATCGCTCGAGAGCTGGCCCTGGTCCCGGGGTTGGTGTTGCTGGTCGCCTGCAGTGATGAGGCCACGGGACCCGACACAGGTCTACCTCAGTTCAACGAAGTGACGAAGGTCATTCCCGCTTCGGCCACAATCGAAACCAATCAGAAGATTCGCTTTCGGACCGAGACCGCCCGTGGTAGGGAAGTCGTGACGACCCTGACTTGGAAATCGTCCGGCGGCTCCATTACCGCCGCCGGCGTGTTCTCCGCCTCGTCCCCCGGGATCTATAAAGTCGTAGGTCGTGGGCGCGGTCGCCAAAAGGCTGACACGTCCACTGTGATCGTGGTCCCGGCGCCCACTGACGTCGTCGGCATCAAGGTGTCGCCGGGAGATGTCTCGGTCGATGTGGGGACGAGCAAGACCTTCGTCGCCTCGGCTCTCCTGTCAGACGGAACTACCTCGGCCGTCGGAGTCAGCTGGAGGGCGACCGGTGGCTCGATCGACGCGGGTGGCGTCTACAAGGCCGGCGGCAGCTCCGGCAAATTCAAGGTGATCGCGACCGGCACCTCCAGCGACCTGGCCGACACCGCCATCGTGAACATCACCGCGCCCGAGCCCACCCTCGCGCAGGTGATCATCAAGCCGGCCAGCTACTCCCTGGCCACGGGTACCACGAAGCAGTTCAATGCCTTCGGCCGCAACAGCCTGGGGGATAGCGTTGCGGTCCAGGTGAGCTTCAGCGCCAGCGGCGGCAGCGTCAGCCCTAGCGGCCTGTACACCGCCGGAAATACCGCTGGCTCCTACCGTGTGATCGTCTCCTCCAGCGGCCTGGCCGACACCGCCGCCCTCACGCTGACCGGCCCCGCCCCCGCGCCCGCTCCCGCGCCGGCGCCAACTCCAGCACCCGACCCGACGCCGACGCCGACTCCCACCTCGGGATCCGGGGCGACGGGACTGCCGTTCGGGCTCTCGCAGCAACTCACGACATGGAGCACCCCGCAGTCGCCCATGACGATGACGGCCGATGGCTACTCCTCGTCGACCGTGGTGAACCGGATCAGCGCCGCGCGGGCCGGTCGCTACAAGCTCATTCTGAACCTCACCGGCGGGCGTCACTCCGACTACATGAGCGTGATCAACGGCGTCATGCAGTTCGACGAATCGAAGTGGCGCGCCAAGATGGACACCTACAACACGTCGACGATCCGTCAGGCGATCGCCCAGGGGGTTTACGACGGCACCATCGTCGGCAGCAACGTGATGGACGAGCCTTACGTTTCGGGCGGCGCGGACGGCGGCGGCAATACCTGGGGCCCCAAGGGCACCATGACCAAGGCCAAGGTAGACCGCCTGTGCTCCTACGTGAAGCAGATGTTCCCGACGCTGGCGGCCGGCGTCGCGCACCAGCACAACGTGTTCGAGCCCGACAGAAGCTACGCCGTCTGCGACTTCACCATCGACCAGTACGACGCGCGCCGCGGCGATGTCCGCACCTTCCTTAATGACGGGCTCGCGATGGCCCAGCGCGACCACATGTCCATCATGTTCGGCATCAACGTGCTCGACGGTGGCGTGCAGGATAGGGACGGGAACTATTCATGTGACGGCCCGGGCCAAGGTGGCAAGGGCACCTTCGCGCCCAACTGCCGGATGACGCCGGAGCAGGTCCGTGACTGGGGTCTCCTGCTGGGGAAGGCGGGGTGCGGGCTGTACATGTGGCGCGCCGACGAGGCGTTCATGGCCAGCAGCGGAAACCAGCTGTCCCTGAGAGATCTGGCCGC
>JBOHSB010000420.1:0-13747 GCA_050733015.1 Gemmatimonadales bacterium | reverse complement strand
ACACTGGCCCGAGCAGCGCAAGGCCCGCGTAACCGCCGCCTCGAAGCGACTGGCGGGGGACCTTCATTCCGCCTACCATCGCGCGGAGCGGCTCGCGGCGGCGGCCGCCGCCACGCCCGCGGACGACCGGCCAGGCGCCTTCTCGGTGCTCGATCGCCTGGTCCCCGCGGGCGGGCCGGAGATGAGCGTCGTCATTCTCGACGCCAGCGGGCTGCCGTGGGCCTGGGCCGGCCGCCACCGACTCCCGCCGCTGGCCACGGGCGACTCGATCGGCTCGCGAACGACTGGATATTACGTCGTGCTCGAGGCCAGGCGCCACACCGC
This sequence comes from Gemmatimonadales bacterium, assembly GCA_050733015.1. Taxonomy (GTDB): domain Bacteria; phylum Gemmatimonadota; class Gemmatimonadetes; order Gemmatimonadales; family GWC2-71-9; genus CAVVWJ01. Next base: position 13,423 of record JBOHSB010000420.1, on the reverse strand, counting down.
CGACGGACGCGTCGCGGTGGCCGGGGTCCTCATCTGGGCCCATCCAGCGGTGCCCGATCGCCGCCGGAGCCTCGCCGAGCTGTTCCGCGAACGAACCGAGGTCGGCCTCAGCGTCTATTCTCCCAACACCGCACCCGATAGCGCGGACGTGTTCGACTACGAGGAGCCGACGACGGCGGGCCCCCGTCTGCTGTTCAGCGTGCGCCCCGTGCCGCCGGAGCAGGGCACGGCCAAGCAGCTGGTCTATGAGCGGGGGAGCCGCCTCGTCACCTGGCTGGTGCTGCTGACACTCGCCCTCGGTCTGAGCGCCGCGCACCGGCCGCTCGAGCGGATCGCGTTGCTGGCCGGCCTGGTGTGGCTCTCGGTCCGCGCGCCGATCGGCCCCGCGCTCGGTCTCCAGCCGCTGTTCTCCCCCGCCACATTCTTTCGCCCGCTGCTCGGGCCGCTGTCGGGGTCGGCCGGCGTTCTCGCGCTGGCGGGGACGCTTCTAACGATCGGCGGCGTCTGGCTCTGGGGGCTGCGCCTGCCTCGCCGCTGGTTCGGCGTCGCCCTCGGGGGTGCTCTTCTGCTGGCGTCGCCATACCTGATCAGCAGCCTCGGTCGAGGGATTACTCCGCCGGCCGACGGCGTGCCGATCGGCCTGTGGCTGAGCTGGCAGCTCGCGTTGATGGTGTCCGCCGCGGCGCTCATCGTGCCCACGGCCGCGCTGTTCCGGGGATCGTCGGCCGAGCCGCAGGGCTGGGGGCACATCGCCCTGGGCGTGGCGATCGCCTTTGCCGCCTCGGTCATCGGGGTGCTGGTCTGGAGCCCGCGCGGCGGTTGGCCGGACTGGTACACCTTCCTGTGGACGCCGGCGCTGCTGCTCGTCACTCTGCGCGGGCCGCGCTGGGCCACCATCACCGGGATCGCGCTGGTAGCGGGGAGCTCGGCTGCCCTCGTCACCTGGGGCGCGGAGCTGGCGGGTCGGGTGCAGGTCGCGCAGCGCGATGTGGCTCGCCTGGGAAACGAGGCCGATCCGCTTGCGGTGCCGCTGCTCGAGCGCTTCGGCGAGTCGCTCCGGCGAGGCCCGGCGCCCGAGACCGCCTCGGCGATGTACGCCCTGTGGCGCGGGTCGTCACTCGGATCGCAGGGGTACCCCGCCCACCTAGCCCTGTGGTCCGGCGATGGGGCGCTGCTGGATGAGCTGGTGCTCGACTCGCTCGACGTTACGCCGTCATTGCTCTCGACCATGGTGCGGGACCTGGCGCCTGACGACACCCTTCGCGTCACCCAGGCGCTTCGGATCCCAGGCGTGCACTACATCCTGCTCGTGCGATACCCTGGTGAGCAGGTCATGACAGCGGTCATCGGGCCGCGCTCGGCCTTGGTCCAGCCTGGCCGGGTGGGGCGCCTGCTCAACCCCGGGAGCCAGCAGACTCCGCTCTATCGCCTCACCCTAGGGCCACCCGCCGATCCGGCCGCGCCCACGCCGAGCCCACGGTGGCATCGGGAGGGCTGGTCGATCCGGAACGCGTACCCGTTGGAGCTGCCCGGAGGACGGCGGACGATTCACGCCGCGATCGACCTCAGGGGACCCGTTCCGCTGTTCGTTCGGGGCGTGCTGGTGGTGCTCCTCGATGCCGCCGTGCTCGGGCTGCTGTGGCTCGCCGCCGAGCTGGTGGCGGGACTGAGGCTGCGCCCGCCCCGGTGGCGCAGCCTGGCCCGCTCCTTCCGCATCCGGCTCGCGGTGACCCTGGGGGCGTTCTTCCTCCTGCCCACCGTCGGGTTCGCGGCGTGGAGCTTCGCGCGCCTCGCCCGTGAGGTCGAGCGCAGCCGCGACCTGCTGGTCACCCAGACCCTGAGGGACGCGGTGCTCACCGCGGGCGGCCTCATTCGCGGAGGAAGCCCCGCGCCCGACGAGCGGCTCCGCGACCTCAGCCGCCGGATCGACGCGGACCTCGCGCTGTACGTCGGCGGCCGGCTGGCTGGAACCAGCACCCAGGTGCTGGAGGATTTGGGCGTGATGCCGCAGCTCATGGATCCCGACGCCTACGCCGCGCTGGCGCTCGGTGGGGACCTGGAGGTGACGCGGGACGGCTCGATTCCCTCCCTCGCCGAGCGGGTGGGATACCGGGTCATCCAGCCCGGCGGCCCCACCGACATTGGCGTGCTCGCCACGCCGCAGCTGGCCGACGACCCGTCGCTCGGCGTCCGCCAGCTGGACCTGGCGCTGGTCCTGTTGCTGTCGATCCTGGCGGGGGTCGGCGCCGCGCTGGTCGGCGCGGGCCGCGCCTCTCGCGAGCTGTCACGCCCGGTGGCCGACCTCCGCCGGAGCGCGCTCGCCCTGGGCCGGGGCCAGCCGATGCCTGCCCAGGGGGACCATCAGCCGCTCGAGTTCGAGCCGGTGTTCGGGGCCTTCGAGCGGATGGCGGCGGACATCCGGAGCAGCCAGCACGCCCTGGAGGAGGCCAGACGCCGAACTTCCGCCGTGCTGGCGACGGTGACGACCGGCGTCGTGGGCGTGGACCCCGAGGGGCGGGTCCTCATCGCCAACCGGCAGGCCGTGGAGCTGGTGGGAACCGAGTTGGATGAGGGCGCCGCACTGCTGGACCGGCTCGGACCCGAGTGGAGCGGATTCACCGCCGCGGTGCGGCGCTTCCTCCGCCATCCGGACGCCGAGGACACCGGGGAGCTCGAGGCCAACGGCCGCCGGATCTCGTTTCAGCTGGCTTCGCTGGGCCCCGAGCTGCTGGGCGTCGTCGTCGCCCTCAACGACGTGACCGACGTGTCGCGCGCGGAGCGGGTGCTGGCCTGGGGCGAGATGGCGCGACAGGTCGCGCATGAGATCAAGAATCCGCTCACGCCGATGCGGCTCGGCCTGCAGCATCTGCGGCGGGTCTATCGTGATCGCCGCGAAGACTTCGACCGTACCCTCGAGGACACCGCCGACCGCATGCTGGCCGAGATCGACCGGCTGGATACCATTGCCCGTGCCTTCAGTCGATTCGCCGCGCCGGCGGACGAGGATCAGCCGTTGGAGCGGGTCGATCTGGAGCGGGTGGTCGGAGAAGTGGTCCAGCTCTACCGGCTGGCCGAGGAGGGGTGCGCCGTGCGGCTCACGTGTCAGCCCGGGGCGGTCGGGGCTGCGCGCGCCGACGAGGTGAAGGAAGTCGTCGTCAACCTGCTGGAAAACGCCAGGAACGCGGGCGCCCGGGTGGTGGACGTGACCGTCGGGCCGGCCCGCCTCGAAGTGGCCGACGACGGTTCGGGGATCCCGGCGGATCTGGTGCCACGGATCTTCGAGCCGCGCTTCTCCACCACCACCAGCGGATCGGGCCTGGGCCTCGCCATCGTCCGCCGACTGGTGGAGGGGTGGGGAGGAACGATCGAGGTGGAGAGCGAGCTGGGGCGGGGGACGCGGGTGGTGGTGGTAATGGGCGACGGGGGTGGGCGATAGGGCAGGGAGGACGATAGGGCGATAGGGCAAGGAGGGCGATAGGGCGACCCGTTCGCCCTATCGCCCCTATCGCCCTACCTCACCCGTCCGCTGAGCTGGGCCCGCATCGCCGCTGTGAGCACGCCATCCTGTGTCGGCACCCCGCGCATGACCTGGAGAGCCGCCTGCAGCTGGCGGTCGCTCCGGGCCTTGCGGCGCAGCACCGACTCGCTGCCGAAGAACGCCCGCGTGAGCTCGGTGCCGAGCTGCTCCTCGATGTATTCGCCGGCCAGGTCGTAGGTGCCTCGATCCAGGTGGACCTTGGCCTCCTCCAGCCGGGCGAACAGCGAGTCCCGCCGCTCGGGCGTGACCGCCAGGGCATCCTGCGGGCTCACCTGCTCCGCCCGCAGCTCGGCCGCGTAGCCGGCGACGACGTCGCGGAATCGGTTCATCTCGTCGCCCAGATGGTCGGCCAGCAGCCGTTCGCCTTCGGACCGCGGCAGGGCGCGCACCAGGAGATCGGGGAGGATTCCGCTGGCGTCGGGCACCACCCGACCGCCGCTGGTGTAGAACACGTGGGGGCGGGTGCTGGGCAGGCGATTGCCGGGTCCGCCGGCGCTGTCGGGACGGGGGCGCTGGACGGTGCGGCCGCTCGGCGTGAACCACCGCGCGGTGGTGAGCTTGAGGGCGACTTGGTCGCCGATCGGATAGGTGGTCTGGAGCACGCCCTTGCCGTAGGTCGGCGTCCCGACCAGCACGGCCCGGTCGTGGTCCTGCAGGGCCCCGGCCACGAGCTCGGCCGAGCTGGCGGTGCCTCGGTTCACCAGCACCGCTAGCCGGAGGTCGTCCCACCCGCCCGGGGTCTCGGCCAGGTATGTCTTGGCTCGCTTCCACGACCGTCCCACCGACGCGGCGACCGTATCGCCCGGCTCGAGAAACAGTCCGGCCACCGCGACCCCTTCGCGGATGAGCCCGCCGGGGTTGGACCGAAGATCCAGCACGAGCGAGGTCATGCCCTGCGACACCAGGGTGTCGACGGCGGCGCGCAGCTCGTCCGCCGCGCCGGAGCTCATCCGCCGAAGCACGACGTACCCGACGCCGTGATCGAGCATGAGCCCGCGCGACGCCGCCGGCACGTGGACCTCGGTGCGGGTGAACCGGCGGATCACCGGCTCGGTCGAGCCTCGAGGCCGCACTACGACCGTGACCATCGGACCCGCCATCCGCCGGAGGGTTTCGTCGATTCGGTCCGGCGACCATCCCTTCGTGCACTCGCCGTCGATGCTGAGAACCTCGTCACCGGGGGCGATGACGCTGCCGCCCGGGCGGCCTTCCCACCCTGATTCCGCCGGGCCGCGTTCGAGATCGATCTCGGTCCCGGCCATTTGGCGCTGGTATTCCTTGTACGAGTCCTTGATCAGCAGCTCGGCGTAGGGATCGTGCAGCGAGCCAACCAGCGCGTCCGCGGCGCGCTGATACAGATCGCCCTCGTCGAGCGAATCGATGTAGTGGCGATTGATCGCCCCCACGACCCCCTCGAACAGGCGCGCCTGCTGGTACACGCCACCGGTGGCCGAGGGCCGCGGTCGGAGCAGCCAGCCGCCGCTGAGGAAGGTGAGGACCAGAATGGAGGCGAGCGCCGCCCAGCGCGCGCGGGGTAAGGATCTGATCATGGCGTACAACTCCCGCACAATGCGAGAAGACCTGCCGGTTACGGCGGTTACGGAGGCGAGACTGCGGGAAGACCGTCTCGAGCCCACGGTGCAGCAAATCGGAGGCCGAAGCCTCAGGCGGCGTGGACGAGTCCGCCTGGGTGAAATGCTGGAAGATCATTGGGCGTTGCGCCGCCGGGGTGCCGACCAGGCGCGCACGCCGATCCCCAAGCGGAAATGCGTCCGCCACCAAGCAGGTGCCGGCCTCGAGGTGGAGGACCACTTCGCCCTTCTCGGTGAATTCGATGGCGTTGTCCACCAATTTAACCAAGATTCGCCACGGCCGCAGCCGGTCGCCCGGGCTCGGGCGGGCGTCGCCAGCGCGGTCTCAAGCCGCGGCCCCTTGACGACCCTTCGGCCGGGGCGCATCTCTGTCCTCTTGGCCCCGCCGGTTCCCCTTCGACCAGGAGACGCGTCATGGCCGCACGCCCGCCGACACGCGACGAGCTGATCCAGCAGGACATTCAGGAGCTTCACCGGCTCGGGTACGCGCAGCAGCTGTTCCGTGAGATGGGCGGCTTCTCCAACTTCGCGATCTCCTTCTCCATCATCTCGATTCTCACCGGCGCCGTGCTGCTGTACGGGTACGGCCTCAAGTTCGGCGGACCGCTGGTCAACACGGTCGGCTGGCCGCTCGTCAGCCTGTTCACGTTGTGCGTCGCCGCCTCCATGGCCGAGCTCGCGTCGGCCTACCCGACCGCGGGCGGGCTGTACTTCTGGGCCTTCCGGCTGGGCGGCCGGACCTGGGCGTGGACCACCGCCTGGCTCAACATGATCGGCCAGATCACCATCACGGCGGGCATCAACGTGGCCGCGGCCATCTACATCGTCGGCGCCATGACCCGCATCTTCGGGCTCCCGGCGGACCAGGCGGTCCCCGTGTTCGGCACGATGACCAACTGGTATTTCTACGTATTCGTGATGGTGCTGATCATGATCCCCCAGATCATGATCAACGTCTTCGGCATCCGGCTTACCGCCCGGCTCAACGACTTCAGCGTCTACTGGCACATCGGCGGCGTCGCCATCATCGCCCTGCTGCTCACGCTGCTGGGCACCCACCACAACAGCCTCGATTTCCTGTTCTCCCGCGCGACGGTCGTGAATCCGCTCGACGCGTCGTCGGCCGATCTCGGCAGCGGCACCCCGCAGCCGGCGCTCGTGTTCGGCGACTTCAAGTTCCCTTCGCCGTTGTTCGCCCTCGTGCCCGGCCTGACCGAGCTGTACCGCGCCGCCCCATACGCGCTGGCCTTCGTGCTGGCGCTGCTCCAGGCGCAATGGACGTACACCGGCTACGATGCCTCCGCCCACGTGGCGGAAGAGACGGTGATGGCGAGAAAGAACAGCGCCTGGGGCGTCTTCCTGTCGGTGGCGGTGTCGGCCGTGGTGGGCTACGTGATGCTGCTCATCTTCACCTGGTGCATTCCGAACGGTGACGTCGCGGCGACCGCGAACGACGCCTATCCCGTGCTCCAGATCGTATACGGGAACCTGAGCACCTTCTTCGCGAACGTGATCGCCGTCATCATCGGCGGCGCGATGTGGCTGTGCGGGCTCGCCTCCATCACCTCGATGGGACGCATGTGGTACGCCTTCGCTCGCGACGATGGCATGCCCGGCTCGTTCCTGATCAAGCAGGTGAGCCCGACTTACCGGACGCCGGTGTGGTCCATCCTGATCACCAGCGCGCTGGCGGTGGTGCTGTGTCTGTACGCCGCGGCCTACTACGTGGTCACCTCGATCAGTACGATCACCCTCTACCTGGCCTACATGTTCCCGATCTACCTCAACTGGCGGAACCGCCGCCGGGGCCAGGGTGAGTACGCCACCCCCGCCACGGCGCCCTGGAGCCTGGGCCGCTGGGGGCCGACCCTGAACCTGATCGCAATCGTCTGGGTGGTGTTCCTGACGGTGATCTTCAGCCTGCCGCCCAACGAGCTCGTACTGTGGACCATGCTCGCGCTGACCGCCGGGCTGATGCTGTACTGGCAGGTGTCGGCGAAGCGGAGCTTCGTCGGGCCGACCCGGGCCGACGAGCAGGCGCTCCGCCGGCTGGAGACGGCGGTCGGAGAGGCGACGGCCGGCGTGGCGCCCGCCCGCTAGGAGCGGCTGGTCGAGTGCGGGCGCCGCGCCACGCAGTTCCCGAGGACCGCCACCGCATTGCGTGGCGGTTTTCGCTTTTCGGTGTCGGGGCTGTCCGCCTCGACCCGGCCGCCGCCGGAATCGCCCCGCCGACCGCTCCGGCGAATCGCCGCCGGAGCGGCGTATCGCCCTCGGGCGGGCGAGGTTGGAACCTGCTTCAGACCCCGAACAGCGTCCTTTCCGGGCGGCCCCGGGAGGGCACGTCAAACCTCCGCTCGGGCACAGGAGTTGCACCCTCGACCGATTCTCCAATCACCGTTTTCGGGGCTTCCTATGAGCGTCTCGTCACCGCGACGCTGGGCCGGACTCGCGCCGGCTCTCCAATGGGGCGCAAGCATGAGCGTGGGGCGCCTGGGCGCCACGCGCTTCGGCACGTTCGCGACGCTCTACTTCATGGCCCTGTATCTCGAGCCCGCCGAGCGCTGGTTGTACCCGGTCTTCACAGGCTCACTGCTCGTGCTCGGAGCCGTACTCCTCGCGGTGGGTCTCACGCGGTGGACCTTGCCGGTGCTGCTGGTCGTGGCGACCGCCCACCCCCTGCTCACGCAGTTTCCCGATGTCGCCAACCACGTCAACGTCGAGATCGCCTGCAGCCTCCTGCTGATCGTGGCCATCGGGTATTCGCTCGCGCATCGCGACCGCTACCCGACCGACGACGATTGCTTTGAGCTGGTGCGTCCGGTGCTCCAGGTCACCATGATCGCGATCTACATCGTGGCCGGCTTCGCCAAGCTGAATACCGACTTCCTCAATCCCGCGGTCTCGTGCGTCGGGGACATGATGCACGACCTTCGCACCGTCGCGAGAATTCGGGTGCCCCTGGTGAACCTGCCGGCGGGTCCGTTCCTGATCGCGGGCGTCGGGCTGATCGCGGCGGCGCTGGTGACGACGCGGCGACCCGGGCGCGTGGTTCGTCCCGCCACCAGGGCCCGCGCGTTCGGCCTCATCGTGGCGTCCGGCGTGCTCACGCTCGGTCTGGCGCCCGGCGCGCCCGCCAAGGCGGCGGCGCTGGGAATCCTCGCCATGTCGTTCGTCGTCATCCTGTGGGAGTTCGCCGGCGGGATGCTGCTCACCGTGCCGCGCTTCCAGGGCGTGCTGCTGGGCTTCTCCTGGATGATGCACGCGACCCTGTCCTTCATCGGGTTCGTCCACTTCGGCGCCCTGGCCTTCGCGCTGCTGTTCGCCTTCGTCCCGGCGCCGTACATGGATCTGATGACCAGCGGCGTGCGGCTGCCGCTGCTGAACCGGACGATGCCGCGGACCTACGCGTTCTTCGGGATCAACGTGCTCGCCGGCGTGCTGTCCGGCCTGGGCGAGCGGTTGCCGGCCGCGATCCTCTTCAATCTGGCCGCCCTGGTTATGCTGTGGCCCGTGCTCCGTTCGCTGGCCGCGCAGGCTCCGCACCTCACCTGGCCCGGCGTCCCGATCGGGAGCCGGCTGACCCCGGGCTGGCTCTACGTCCTGCCGCTGCTGCTGGTGCTCCACGGACTCACGGGATACCTCGGCCTCCGGACCGCGGGCAACTTCACGATGTTCAGCAACCTGCGCACCGAAGGGCCGCGGTCGAACCACCTCCTCCTGGGGAGCAATCCACTGAAGGTGTGGGGGTATCAGGAGGATGCGGTGCACTTCACCGCCTTCGACGACCGACTGGTGCCGCCCAACTACAAGGGCCAATCGCTGGTGGGCCAGGAGCTGCCGGCGGTCGAGTTCAGGAAGTGGATCTACGGATGGACGGCGACCGGGGCCGTGGTGCCAATGACCTTTCTGTACCAGGGACAGGTCCACGCCACAAACAACATCGTGACCGATCCCGTGTGGCGCACGACGGAGCGAACCTGGGCGATGCGGCTGCTGGATTTTCGGCTGATTCAGCCCGGGGGACCGAACCGCTGCCGCTGGTGAGGTGCCGAGGCGCCTGCCGGCCGCCTCGGGGTCAGCGGCCCTGGGGGTTGGCGGGATCGGCGCTGAGCGTGGAGTCGCGCCAGACCTCGGCCGACGCGAGGTGGCAGGCGGCGACGAACTTCTTGGTGGGGTGGGAGCCGCGCCGGAGCAAGGCGTGCAGCATCTCGTGGCGCACCAGCCATTCCTCGCCGAGCGCGTTCGCGGGCAGGTAGATCCGGTTGCCCTGCCGCACCCACCAGCCGTGGGCCAGGGTGCCATTGAGACCGATGGCCCCGTTCGGAACATCCACGGCGTAGAACCTGACCTGGTTCATGTCGCCCTTCCGGCCGGAGCACTCCTCCGTCTTCCGCCACCATTCGGTGTACAGCTCGAGAGTCGGCACTTCCCAGGCGCGTTCGACCGGCGCCAGCGGGGCGCCCGCAACCTTGGGCACCGCACAGCCGGCGATCGACGACCACAACACCATTCCTGTGATGAACCGACGCATGCACTCGACTCCTGGCTGATCCGATCGCGGCGGCCGCGGGGGGTGGGCTCGCCCGTTTCGGTGATCCGGCCGGCGCTGGAGCGGTCCGGGCGCCGCCGGGGTGCTGCTCTATCGTCCGCGGGATCCTTTCAGGGGCTCGCCATGCTCTCCCGAGTTCGCTCGGCCGCCATCCTCGGCATCGACGCCTATCCGGTGGATGTCGAGGTGGACATCAGCAGCGGCCTGCCCTCGTTCGCCACCGTCGGTCTGCCCCATGGCGCCGTCCGGGAAGGCCGGGAACGCATCGGTGCCGCCCTGGCCAACGCGGGGTACGCATTTCCGCTGCGCCGAATCACCGTCAACCTCGCCCCGGCCGACATCCAAAAGACCGGCTCCGGCCTCGACCTTCCCATCGCGCTCGGCGTCCTGGTTGCCAGCGGCCAGCTGCCCGATCAGGCCCTCGACGGGCTCATGGTCGTGGGCGAGGTCGGCCTGGAGGGCGATGTCCGCCCGGTCCGCGGCGCGCTTTCCATGGCCCTGGCGGCGCGAGGCGCCGGTTGCCGCGGGTTGCTCCTGCCGGCCGACAATGTCCCGGAGGCGGCGGTGGTCCAGGGCCTCGAGGTCCGTGGCGCCCGGACGCTCACTGAAGTCTGCGCCTATCTGGCCGGCGACGCCGATCTCCCCAGCGCCACCGTGGATCTCGCTGGCCTGATGGCGGAGCGCCGCCCCGACGGGTGCGACTTCGCCGATGTCCGGAGCCAGGCCTCCGCCAAGCGCGCGCTCGAGGTGGCGGCGGCCGGTGCCCACAACCTGCTGCTCATCGGCCCGCCCGGTGCCGGCAAGACCATGCTCGCCCGCCGGCTTCCCACCATTCTCCCGGCCCTGACCCTCGACGAGGCGCTGGAAACCACCAGGATCCACAGCGTGGCCGGGGTGCTGGAGCGCGGCCGATCCCTTTGCGTCCTGCGCCCTTTCCGGGCGCCTCACCACACCATCAGCGACGCGGGACTCATCGGCGGCGGGTCGATGCCGCGGCCCGGGGAGGTCAGTCTCGCCCACGGGGGGGTCCTGTTCCTCGATGAGCTGCCCGAATTCCGCCGCCACGTGCTCGAGGTGCTGCGCCAGCCCCTCGAGGACGGCCTCGTCACCCTGAGCCGGGCGGCGCTGAGCCTCTCATTCCCTGCACGTTTCATGCTGGCCGCCGCCATGAATCCCTGTCCCTGCGGCTACTTCGGTGACGCGACCCATCCCTGCCGATGCTCGGCGGTGGACGTCGAGCGTTACCGCTCCCGGATCTCGGGCCCGCTCCTGGACCGGATCGACATCCACCTCGAGGTTCCGGCCGTCCCCTATCCCGACCTGGTCGACACCCGCACCGAGGAATCCAGCGCGGCGGTTCGCTCCCGGGTCGAGCGCGCGCGGGCCATCCAGCGGGAGCGCTTTCAAGGGGAGCGGGGGGTGCACGCCAATGCCCACATGACCACCCGCCACCTTCGGCGCCACTGCGCGCTCGCCCCGGCCGTCGAGTCCCTTCTCCGGCAGGCCGTGCACCGGCTGGGGCTCTCCGCGCGCGCCTATCACCGCGTCCTCAAGATCGCGCGCACGATCGCGGATCTGGACGGGGCCGATTCCCTGGACACCGGCCACGTCAGCGAGGCCGTTCAGTATCGCAGTCTGGATCGGAAGAAGGTCGCCGCCTGACGCCGATGGTCGCCGTTGGGGGCGCTGAGGAAATTCGCATGCCGTACCGCCCAGCACAACTGGGGGCCACCCCCCCAGGGGCTAGTCGTCCTGGCCGGGCCGGCGCCGGTCCCGCTTGACGGCCGAGCGCCGCCGCTTGGCGTCCACGCGGGCGGCCTTGGCCGCCCGCGAGGGCTTGGTGCGCTTGCGGGGCTTGGGCACCACCAGGGCCCGGGCCACCACCTCGCAGAGGCGCTCGGTCGCCTCCTCGCGGTTTCGCAGCTGGCTGCGGGAGGTGCTGGACACGAGACGCAGCCGTCCGGCGCCATCCAGCCGGGACGCGAGCCGGCTCAGCAGGCGCTGGCGCTGGCCCTCGCTCAGCGAAGGCGAGGCGCTCACATCCCACCAGACTTCCACCCGGGTGGACGAAGTGTTCACGTGCTGTCCACCCGGACCGCCCGAGCGCGAGGCGCGGAATTCGAGCTCCGACACGGGGAGCTGGAGGTCCGGAGCGATGGCGAGATGGGTCGCGTCGGGCATGGCCAAAAATAACAGCGTGGTACCTCTCACTTGGTCCCGGACCGCATTACGTTACTGGCCATGTCCCACCTCGAAGCTCTGCAGCGTCATCTGCTCGGCCTGGGACGGGTGCTCCTCGGCTATTCGGGCGGGGTAGACAGCGCGCTGCTCGCGGTGGTCGGCCGTCGGGCGCTCGGGCGTGATCGCTTCCTCGCGGTCATCGGGCGCAGCGCGTCGTATCCGGAAGCCCAGTGGCGCACCGCCGTCGAGCTGGCCCGCCGGTTCGACGTGCCCTTGCTCGAGGTGGACACCGCCGAGCTGGCCGATCCGCGCTACCTCGGGAATCCCACCGACCGCTGCTACTTCTGCAAGACCGAGCTGTGGCAGCGCCTCGGCGCGGTTGCCCGGGCCCGCGGCTTCGACTCGATCATCGACGGAACCAACGCCGACGACCTCGGCGAGCACCGGCCCGGTCTGCGCGCCGCCGAGGAGCAGCGGGTCCGCTCGCCGCTCGCGGAGATGGGGTGGAGCAAGCCCGCGGTGCGCGCCGCGTCGCGGGCGCTGGGCTTGCCCACGTGGGACGCGCCCGCCGCCCCGTGCCTGTCGAGCCGCGTCGTGTACGGGCTCCAGATCACACCCGCGCGCCTGCGCCAGGTCGAGCAGGGCGAAGCCTACTTGCGCTCCCTCGGCGTCACCGGCGACCTCCGCGTGCGCCACCATGGCGACCGCGCCAGGATCGAGGCCTCGCCGGCGGAGTTCGACCGGATTCGCCAGGCCTGGGACGCCGTCCGCGCCTGCTTCAGCGGGCTGGGCTTCGCCGAGGTCGAGCTCGACCCTGCGGGGTATCGCCGAGGCGGCCTGCTGGCGCTGGCGCCGCGCTAATGCGGTTGTTCGCCGGCATCCCCATCGTCGACGACGGGCGGCGCGAGATCCTCGCGCTTCTCGGACGGCTGCGGGAAGGCGAGTGGCCGGTCCGGTGGGTGCACGACGACGGCCTGCACCTCACGCTCAAATTCTTCGGCGAGGTGGCGCCCGAGCGGCTCGACGTCATCGAGGAAGCGGTCCGGTTCGCTGGGCAGAACACCGGGCCGCTCGATCTGCGCCTGGATGGGCTGGGCGCCTTCCCCAGTCTGGTGCGACCGCGGGTGCTGTGGGTCGGCATCGAGGCGCCGCCGGCCCTGGAGCTCCTATATGATCGGCTGGAGCGCGGCGGCGAAGGGATCGGGTTCGCGCCCGAGGGCGTGCCGTTTCGCCCGCACGTCACCCTCGGGCGCGTGCGCGAAGGCCACCGCCTGCCGACCGGCGGGGTCGAGGAGGCGGGCCGTTCGCTGGCTGCGGTGCCGTTTCTGGGCAGCCGGCTGGTGTTGTACGAGAGCGTGCTCACCACCCAGGGGCCGCGGTACGAGGCGCGCCTCACGCTGGAGCTGGGATCGTGATGGGCTGTCTCACGGCGCCGTTCAAGGTGCTCGGCTGCCTGGGACTCATCGCGGCGCTGGTGATCGGCTGGGTGTACCGCGACCGCGTGGTGCGCGAGGGCCGCGCGCTCCTGGGCCGCATCGAGTCGCCCGCCGCGCCGGCCGGCCC
>JBOHSB010000419.1:0-2205 GCA_050733015.1 Gemmatimonadales bacterium | reverse complement strand
GCCCGGCACCTCATCGCGCGATTCGCGCGATCGCGAGGTGCCTGAGACGCCGTACGGGGGGAACGACGCCTCAGTCGGGTTGCACGGAGAGCAGGTGCTCGCGCGCCTGCCGCATCTCCGGCACGTGGGCCCAGCGCGCGGACATCGCCAGGATGCCGGTGATGTGGGAGTTGACCCGGGCCGAGGAGACCATCGGCGCGATCCGGGCGAGAGCGGTCATGTGCTCGGCGGCCATCAGCGGCTCGTCCGCGGTCAGCGCCGCCTCGACCTGCCACGCCTGGTAGGCGACCAGCAGGAGGGGCGAGCACTGCGCGCTCAGCTTGACGGCGGCGGAGATGGCGGCGTGCGCGTCGGGGTAGGCGCGCATGCCCGCCAGCGCCACGCCGACGTTGCCCTTCATGTCGGCCCGCTCGTAGGCGGACATGCCCTCGGTGTCGCCCAGCTCGGCCAGGCGGTCGCGTGCCGCGCGCTCGCGGCCGGCGACGAGGGCCAGCGAACGTGCCAGCCGGAGCTTGAGCCAGGCCCGCTGCGCCGGGGGCAGGTCGGGGAGCGACAGGCCCTGCCGGGCGTACACGATGCCGCGGTCGCCCTTGCCCCGGTCGATGCTGATGCGGCTCAGCGCGCTGCAGGCGTTCGCCTGGGCGCTGACGTCGCCGGAGCGGCGCGCGAGGTTGAGGGCGAACGACCCGGCGCGCTGCGCCACGTCGTACCGCCGCGAGTCATAGAAGATCCGCGCCGTCTCACAGGCCAGGTCGGAGGCGGCGGACTGGAGCTTGCGATCATTTCCCGATATCGCAAAACCGACTTTTTTCATATGGCGCAATGCGGTGGAGGTGACCGGTATGCCACCTTGTTCATATCTGTCGCGGGCGAGACGATCCGCCAATGTCCGTACATATCCGGGATCTTGGTACGGACCGACTTTTGGAGATGGCACGAAGGCGATCGACCCGACCGCCGTGACGAAATCTCTGCGATTCACGGGGTCATCTTCCGTTTTGGGGGTTATGCGCACTTCCCAGCCTACGTGGCCGAGAAGCTGCTGCACCTTGGCGATGCCGCTGTCTTTCATGCCACGCGAGGTCTGTGAGACCCACGATTGCGACACACCCAGTTCGGCGGCGAGTTCGGTTTGTGACCAACCGTGCCGAGTCATGATCGCTTTAAGGGCTTCAGGAAGAACGTCGGGGTCCATGGGCGTCACAGTATGACCGTGAGAACTTGCCGCGCTACCGATATCGCATTACCTCGTGCATGCTTTCTCAATACACGACATCGGCATCCCGGCCACAAAGGTCGCCGGGAGATGGAGTTATGCGCAAATGACGATTCACGACGTTCATCTGCTCGCCGAAGAGCTCGCGCAGGACTGCACGAGGGCCGGCCTCGTCGCCGAGGTGCTCGCTCCCACGCGCGTACGCGTCGGGATGCCGGGCGGCCAGGCGCGGCTGACCGAGATCATCCGCTGCATGCCCCTGCCGCACGGCGATGAGCGGCTGATGTGGTGGTGGTCCTGGGGCGAGCCGATCGGCCCGGCCTCCCAGATCCCGGACGCGGTACGCGTCATCTCCCGCGTGCTCGCGCCCCCCGCTCTCGCGAGCGGCTGACGCCGCCTGGCCTCCCGGAGAGCCGTCCGCCCTGCGATAGCCTGACGATCACGTAAATCGGGTGTCAGACGCCTAACCGGACGCTCGTACTGGAGGCCTTTCATGCAGAGCGAGCCCGCGCCGGACCCCCGTGACCCGGCGGAGCCGCCGCCGGAGGGGATCGACGTGAGGCGGGCGCACTCCGCCCGAATGTATGACTTCTACCTCGGCGGCAAGGACCACTTCGCGGCGGACCGGGCGACCGCCGAGAAGGCGATGGAGAGCTGGCGTTCCGTGCGCACCGCCGTACGGGAGAACCGCGCCTTCCTCGGCCGGGCCGTGCGCCACCTGGTCGAAGAGGCGGGCATCCGGCAGTTCCTGGACATCGGCACCGGCCTGCCCAGCGCGAACAACGTGCACGAGGTGGCCCAGGCCGCCGCGCCTGACGCGCGGGTCGTGTACGTCGACAACGACCCGATCGTGCTGCTGCACGCCCGGGTCCTGCTGGCCAGCGCCCCGCAGGGCCGGACCTCCTACATCCAGGCCGACCTGCGGGAGCCAGAGAAGATCCTGGCCAGCCCCGAGGTCGCCGGGACTCTGGACCTGACCAGGCCGGTCG
>JBOHSB010000418.1:0-15859 GCA_050733015.1 Gemmatimonadales bacterium | reverse complement strand
GAGGACGCCAGCCCAGTTGCTCGGCGGCCGCCGTCCCGTCGGCGACAAGCCGCCGGATGTCAATGTGCGCCGGCCGGCAGCGGGACGGATCGGATCGAACCGGGAGCTCGCGGCCCGCGAGCCGCATCGCCAGGCAGGCGACCTCGCCCACGGACGTCCCCACGCCCGTGCCAAGGTTGAACCTGGCGTGGACGAGGCCCGGCACGCCGGCCGCGCGCAGAACTCCCTCGACCACGTCGTCGATGTAGCAATAATCGCGGACGCTGGCCAGATCGCCCAGCACGATCTCGCCCTCCCACAGCGCCTGTCGCAGGATCGTCGCGGTCACGGAATGCGGCGGCATCCTGGGCCCGTAGACCGAAAACGGGCGCAGCACGACCGACTCCATGCCGAAACCGCCGGCATAGGCGTCCACGAACTGCTCGGCCGCGGCCTTGCTCGCACCATAGGGCGAGCGGGGCCGCAACGGGTGATCCTCGGCTACGGCCTCGGCCTCGGAGCAGCCGTACACCTCCGCGGAGGACAGGTAGACGAACCGACGGATGCGTGCGGAGCGGCAAGCCTCGAGCATCGCCAGCGTCCCCCCGGTGTGCACCCGTCCGTACTCCAAGGGAGCCTGGAACGAGCCGGCCACCGACGGAGGACCCGCGAGGTGGATGGCGATTGAGGCGCCCGCGGCCAGACGGGTGAGCGTGTCCTGGTCCTGGATGTCCGCGAAGACCGGTTCAACCTCGGCGGGCAGCTCGAAGGTGGTCTGCCCGGGGGCCCCTGCGAGGGCCCTCACGCCGGCGCCACGGCTCACCAGGGCCCGCACCACCGCGGCCCCGATGAAGCCGCCGGCGCCGCTGACGAACGCGGTTCGGCCGGCCAGGCCGCTGCCGTCGTCAGGCATGGGCATGGGCCGGCCCGATCAGATCGGCGAACAGGTCCTCCAGAGCCCGAACCATGACCTCGGGTCGGTAACCGCGCTCATACCGACGCTGGGCCTCCAATCCCAGGCGCCGGGCGGTATCGCGGTCCCGCAGGAGCCGAAGAATGCCGGTCGCCAACGCCTGGGGGTCGTTCATCGGAACGACGAGGCCGGTCTCCTCGTCGGCCACCATCTCCTCCACGCCGCCGACATTGGTCACGACCGCCGGCTTCGCGAGCGACATTCCCTCGGTGATGGCGATGGGAAGCGAATCGTGCAGCGAGGCGTGCACGTGGATGTCGATCACGCTCCAGATGTCGCCGATCGAGCCCGGCCAGCTCACGATACGCACCCGCTCGGCGATGCCCAGCTCGCGAGCATCCTGCCGCAGGGTCTCGACATAGGCGGGATCTTCATTGGGATACCCGGTCAGCAGGACGTAGGTGTCGGGCTCCTGGGAGAGCACCTCGCGTGCCGCCCTGAGGAGCACCCGTTGCCCCTTGTACGGAATCAGCCGGCTCACCTGCCCGATCACCCGCGCGGAGCCGTCGCACGGGATGCCGAGCACCTGCCGCATCTCGACCGGGGTTCGCGTGATGGACGGCCGGGGCACACCGTTGGGAATGACGACGGCGCGCCGATGGGGACGGAACATCCACGCGTTGATCAGATCCGAATTGGCCTTGGAGTCGCAGATGAAGGCGTCGGCGCGGGCATAGATCGCCTGGCCGAGCAGCCGCATACCCGGGCGGTCGAAATAGGTGGGGAAGTACTGCGTGATGGTCGTTGGTCGCCGGGTGAGGCTGCCTGCGAGGACACCGAACAGCGTGGCCGTCGTCTGCTGCGCATCGATGAGATCGATCCCGCGCCGGCGGATCACGCGGCACAGCTTGCGGACCAGGCGTTGGAGCGTGGCTCCGGCCCGCGACAGGTTGGCCGGATGCAACGAGGGCAGCATCCGGGTCCGCGGGACTTCTCCCAGATCGATCAGCTCGACTCCGGCCTCGTCGTACGCCTGGTGGAGCGATCCGGCCCGCTGCCGGTGGCTCTCCTCCTGGCGAAACAGCGTGATCACGACGTGCTCGAAGCGACTCTTGTCGACGCTTCGGGCGAAGGACAGCAGCCGGTTCTCGCTGCCCCCGAACCCGAGGCCGCCGATGAGCGACGCGATCCGCATGCGCCGCATCAGCTCGCCTCGCCGCCGTCGTGAGGCACGGGTGCGCTCCCCGCCTGGCTCGCGGGGCGCGTCCGTGGCGGGTCGAATACCGCCGGGTCCACGGCCACGAGCCGCTCGGCACGCTCGACCCCGGCCTCATCGTTGACGTCGATCCACGCCGCATCGTGCGGGAACGCCGCCACCCGGAGACCCGCCTCGAGCAGGCGATTGACGAGCCACGAAGCCCCCCGGGGCCGGCCCTGGGGAAGCTGAGCGATGGCGTCGGCACGGAGCACGTACAGGCCGCTGGCGATCACGACCTCTCGCTCCGGCTTTTCCCGGTAGGCGGTGACCAGTCCCTCGGTGAGCTCCACCTCACCGTAGGGAATCCGGGTCGGCTCGACATGCACGGCGGCGGTCAGGCATGAATCGGAATCGCGGTGGTGGCGCACCAGGGCGTTGAGATCGAGGGCGGTGAGGTTGTCGGCGTATACGACCAGCACGTCGTCGTTACCGCGCTCGATCACCGCAGCCGCGCCGATGTTGCCCAGCGGCGTGGTTTCCTGGAACAGCTCCAGACGCGCGCCGAGCCCGGCCGCCAGCGCCTGGCAGCGCCCGCGCACGAACTGTGCTATCTGCGGCGCCTCGGAGGGAACCGCGACGACCAGGTCCTGGAACCCGGAGTGCAGCAGAGACAGGACGTTGCGCTCGAGCAGCGGGATCCCGCCGATCGGCACCAGCGGCTTGGGGGTCGTACGGCCGCCGGCGCGCATGCGCTCGCCGCGCCCGCCCGCCATGATGAGCGCCGTCGTCATGGCCGGACCTCGAGCTCGAATACGAAGATCTTGAGCGGCTCGGTCCCGGAATTCCGGAGCGAGTGCGTGCCGCCTGGTGGATTGCGGATCAGGTCCCCGGCCTCGACCCGGAAGACCTCCCCGTTCCGGGTCATCTCACCCGTTCCCGCCAGGATGAGATAGAACTCCTCCTCGGTGCTGCGGTGGGTATGCGGTCCCACGCTCGCTCCTGGCGGCAGCTCGGCGACGTCGATGAAGTTGCATCCGCCGGCCAGCTGGCTCTTCTCCACCACTCGCGCGAACCGGATCAGCCCGTCACCCTCGTGCGCCCGGACCTGCGAGAGATCGAGGTGGGCGAGATTGCCGCGATCGAATTGCGAATGCCGATTCATAGCCGGAATCCCCCGATCACAAGACTCGCGTGTGCCAACAGTCGTATCCCCGGATCAAGCGGATTTCAAGCAGGGTGGCGGTCCGGCCGGCGGTTCAACCCCTTCATGTGCTGTCGCACCAATGGCTTTCCCCCATAATGGCCGTCGCTTCGTCGGTCACGGTGGACACCGCCGATTCGGGCCCCGCGCTGGCCTGCTACCCGGGGCAGTGGTAGGGGGCCAGGTGGTACGGTGCGCGATGCGGTGGTCCCGCTGGGACCTGGGAACGGTCGGGCCGAAAGGAGTGGACGGGAGTGGCTGGGGTCAGCGGGGTGGTCACCGTGTTCATGAGGAGAGGCGGCGAGCAGGGCACCTTTGACGCCCGCGTCACGGTGCTCGAGCGGACCCGGTGACGAGCAGTGCCTAGGTGGCGCGATCGGCGGGCAGCGCCCCCAGCTCCTGGTACAGCTTGACCATCGTCCGCACTCCGCTCCGGATATTTCCCAGATCGATCCATTCGTTGGGCGCGTGGGCATTCTCGCCCGGAAGGCCGAATCCGATGAGCAGAATCTCGGCGTCGAAGCAGCGGGCGAGCTCCGACACGATCGGGATCGTGCCCCCGGTTCCGCCGAGCACGGCCTCGTGCTCGAAGGCGGTCGCGAGCGCTCGGCGGGCTGCCGCGACCGCGGGCGCGCCACCCTCCGCGCTCCAGGCCGGCGCCCCGTGAAGGCGTTGGAGATCCACACGCACTCCGGGGATGGCGAGCCCGGCCAGGTGGTCCCGCAGCTGTTGCTCCACCCGCTCGGGGGTCTGGTCGGCCACGAGACGGAAGCTCACTTTCGCCACCGCCGTCGCGGGTATCACCGTCTTGGCCCCCTCCCCCGTGTACCCGCCGCATATTCCGTTCACCTCGCACGTCGGGCGCAGCCACAGCCGCTCCAACGCCCCGTACCCCTCTTCGCCGGCCAGCGACTCGATGCCGATCTCGGATGCGAAGCGGCGCTCATCGAAGGCGAGGCCCGCGATCTCCTGGCGCCGCGTCCGCGACGGCGGTCGGACATCGTCGTAGAAGCCGGGCATCGTCACGCGCCCGCTTACGTCCACCAGCGAGGATAGGACCCGAGCCAAGCCGGCGGCCGCATTCGCGACCACGCCGCCGTACTGGCCGGAGTGGAGATCGGTCGGCGCCGAGCGGGTGCTGACCTCGAAGTAGGCAAGGCCGCGCATGGAGGCGAGAATGTTGGGGACGCCTGGCGCGAACATCATCGTGTCGGAGATGACGATGTAGTCGCACGCCAGACCGTCTCGATGACCGGCGAGAAAGCCCGGCAGGCTGGTGCTCCCGACCTCCTCCTCCCCCTCGATCAGCATGACGACGTTAACCGGCACGGTGCCGCGGCTCGCCAGCCAGGCCTCGAGCGCCTGGACGTGGATCCAGACTTGCCCTTTGTCGTCGGCCGCGCCCCGGGCATACAGTCGGCCGTCCCTCACCGTCCCCGCGAATGGTGGCGAGGTCCACAGGTCGAGGGGCTCCGGCGGTTGGACGTCGTAGTGCCCGTAGATCAGCACGGTCGGCGCACCTCGCGGGGCACCGCGCCACTCGGCCACCACCACCGGATGCCCGGGCGTCGCATGGCACTCGGCCGTCAGCCCGATCCGCCGCAGCTCGGCGGCGAGCCACTCGGCGCACCGGGCGACGTCCTCGCGGTGCTCGGTCTCGGTGCTGATGCTCGGAATCGCGAGCAGCGCGTTCAGCCTCGCGAGCGCGGCCGCCTCGTGACTGGGGAACCACTCGACCGGACCGGCGTCGATCCTGGCGCCGCGCTCCCGATGGGCCTGATCAGGCACGGCGCTCCCGCCTGCCCAAGTCGACGGTGAGTCCGGCGCCGCTCGACCGGGCACGCTCATAGACCAGCGTGGCGGCCGCCACGTCCTCCAAGGCCGTTCCCGTGCTGTCGAACACGACGATCTCGTCCGGGGAGAGCCGCCCAGGCTTCCTCCCCGACACGACGTCGGCCAGCTCGGCGCGAACGTCCTCGCGCCGCATGAGCCCGGCCGCGATCGCGTGATGCAGGTCGCCGATGGCCGCGCACTGCTCCAGCACGTCCACCACGACGACACTCCCGGCCAGCAGCGCCGGCTCGATCTCCTGCTTCTCGGGATTGTCGGCGCCGACCGCGGCCACGAACGCGCCC
Source organism: Gemmatimonadales bacterium (assembly GCA_050733015.1). Taxonomy (GTDB): domain Bacteria; phylum Gemmatimonadota; class Gemmatimonadetes; order Gemmatimonadales; family GWC2-71-9; genus CAVVWJ01. Next base: position 10,433 of record JBOHSB010000418.1, on the reverse strand, counting down.
GCCGCGACGTGGGCTCGCCCCAGGAACCAGCGATGCGCCGGCGTGCACGTCACCCAGATGCTGGTGTCCCGTGCGGCGTCGTCCGGGTCCCGGATGACCGTGACGTCGAGCTCGAGCTCGGCCGTCATGTCGCTCGCGAAGCGCTGTGCCCGCTCCGGGTTCAGATCCATTGCCATGACGCGCTTCACGGAGCGGACGCACGCCACCGCCCGGAGCTGGTGCCTGGCCTGCTCACCGCAGCCGCAGATCGTGACGGTCGCGGCGTCCGGCGCCAGGTACTTCGCGGCGACCGCGGTGGCCGCGGCCGTGCGGAGGCTGGTGACTTCGATGGAGTCCAGCAGCGCCAGCAGGCGCCCGTCCGCGGCGTCGAACACGGCGATCACCCCCTGAATGGTCGGGAGGCCGTTGCGATCGGGATTGCCGGGAAAGTTGGCGTTCACCTTGGCCGCGAATACCGGCCTTCCGTCCGCCGTGTCGAGCAGGCCGGCCGACTTGATGTGGAAGCCCCCGCCCTCGACGTGGACGCTGAGGACGCCGGGAGGGATGGTTTCCTGGCGTGCGTGCCGCAGAAAGGCGCGTTCGACGGCCTCGATGCACTCGGGCATCCGAAGCACCCGCGCCACCTCTGTCCGGGCCAGCACCAGCGTGCCGTGTCCCATGGACGCCTCCTCCTTCGCCGCCGGCTCCATTCGGCCCGGGGCGCACACTCAGCGAAGCCGTGTCAGCGCGACACCCGCCACCCCGGCCGCGATGATGACCAGCGGCTCCGGCACCCGCCGCACTCGGATCAACACCAGCAGGGTCATGGCCGCGATCCCCACGGTCGCCGCGTCGATGATCGCCCGCCGGCCGAGCACTACGACGGCGCCGGCGATGGCGCCGGTAGCCGCGGCCGTGACGCCGTCCACAGCCGCCTTGAGATGCCGGCTGGCCATGACGCGGTGGAACGAGGGCGCCGCCAGCACCACGGCCAGGTACGTCGGCAGGAACATCCCGATCGCGGCGATCAGTCCACCCACGGGTCCCGCGACGAGGTAGCCGATGAAGGCCACGGTGATCACCACCGGCCCGGGGGTGATCATGGACACGGCCACCGCGTCGAGGAACTGGCGCTCGGTGAGCCAGCCGTACTCGCCGACGGCGCCGCCGTGCAGAAACGGCACCACGGCCAGCCCGCTCCCGAAGACCACGACGGCCGCCTTGGCGAAGAACCCCAGGATCCGGCCCAGCGTCTCGCTCGATGCCGGCCCGTGCAGTCCGGTCACGAGCCACAGCGGGAGCGCCGTTGCCGCCGCCACGCCGGGTGCGGCAACCCGGCCGCCCCATGCGCGCCAGAGGAGAACGGCCGCCCCGCTCAGCGCGAAGACCCACAGGAACTCCGCCTCGGTCCACGCCACCACCACCGCGTTCACCAGCAGGACCACCCAAAGGAGCGGATCACGGCCGACGCTCGAGCGGAGCAGCTTGCCGGCGCCTCGGGCCACGATCGCGATGACGGCGGCGCCGATCCCGTAGAAGGCGCCCTGCATCCACGAGAGCTCGCCGAAGCGGACGTAGAAGGCGGACAGCACGAGGACCATCAGAAACGACGGCCCCACGAACGCGAGTCCCACGGCGGTCGCGCCCAGGATCCCCGAGCGGACCCAGCCGAGGTAGATGGCGAGCTGCGCCGCCAGCGGGCCGGGGGCGAGCTGCGCGAGCGCCAATCCTTCCTTGTACTCCTCGACCGTCACCCAGCCGCGCGTCGCCACCAGGTCGCGCTGCATGGCGGCGGTCAAGGCGATCGGCCCCCCGAACCCAAAGGTGCCGAGTCGGAGGAAGTAGGTCGTGAGGGCGCCGAGCGAGACCCGGTCCGTGCTCACGCCAGGCTCCGCTGGACCCAGGCGTACAGCCCGTCGTAAACGCGATGGGTGAAGCCGAGCAGGTCGTGATCGTCCTCGGTCACCAGGCCCAGGCCGCGAACGATCGCATCCAGTCCGGCCGATTCGGGAGAGCGGAACTTGTCGTCATCGAGATCGGCGTCATGGACCATGGCGGCAATCTCGTGCAGGGCGGGATCGGTCAGGCGGTACGTGTGCAGGATGGTCTCGAACGAGCAGCGGCCTGCATGGTGTCCCAGCTCCACGCCCCGCATGTCGAAGGGCGTGCCGCCCAGGACCTGGGCGGCCTCCGGGTCCGGCGCGAACGCGAAGGTGGCCTCGGGGTCGACGAACCGCCGGATGAGCCATGCGCAGGCGGTCCGGTCGATGTGCGGACGAGGCCTAGTCACCCACAGCACGGCTGGCTCCTTTCCCGGCCGCTGCGGATTCTTCCCCCTCCAGCTCCGCGATCGCCCCGGTCACCCGAGCCGATGCCCCGTCGCGGCCGGCGGCCTGGAAGTAGTCCCGGCGACGCTCGAGCCGAAGGGCCCGCTCCAGGCCGCGAAGCTGCCGCACTGCATGGGCGAGTGCCAGGGGGGAGGCAGGCCGGCGGCGGCCGCCCCGCCGGCGCCCCCGAAGCGCCGCGTCGCGAATCGCCCGCGCCGACGCGCCGATCTCGGCGTATCGGACCTCGGCCTCGGCCCGGAACCGCTCCACGGCCCTTCGATCCTGCCCGGCGGAGAGTCCGGCCGCCTCCCATACCCACGCCGTCCCGCCCTGCTCCTCGATCTCCTCGGCCAGCCACTCGAACGCTTCCCGAGTCTTGGCATCCGCCGGCAGCACCCAGACGGCGTCGTGGATCAGTACCGCTCCCACCCGCTTGAGCCGGCGCCAGATGGCGAGCCGGAGCCGGCTGGGCTCACGGGGGAGGCGCGAGGACAGCAGAATCCACGTGATGGGGGCCATAAGGCATAGAGTAACCACGGTTACATTTTGCGCAACCCCCGGGGGCGGATGATGGAGCACTCGATCATGGCCTCTGGCTCCATGATTCGATGCCCCGCCAGCGAGGCCGAACGCGAAGACGTCACGCGGTAGGCCCCCTGGCGGCCACTCGCTGGAGAAGTAGCTTTTCGCCAGAACTCCTTCCGTCGTGGCGGAAGCGCGGCTCGGCACCCCTGACCCGGAGGCGCTCGTGCCCGACCATCCCCGCGTCGGCATCGTCCTCGTCGTAGACGACCAGGAAGGCGTGCGCGGCCTGCTGCGCCGCGAGCTCACCGATCGGGGACACACCGTGCTGGAGGCGGCCGACGGCGCCGAGGCCCTGCACCTGGTCCGCCGGCGCAACGGCGCGGTGGATCTCATCCTCAGCGACGTGGTCATGCCACAGATGAACGGCACCGAGCTCGCCACCCAGATCGGGGTCGAGTTTCCCGACGTGCCGGTCATCCTCATGTCCGCGTTCACGCCCGCCGGGGTGGCCCGGGTCGGTGTCGGCGAGAGTCTCGTGCCGGTGCTGCAGAAGCCGTTCGAGCCCACCCAGCTGGCCGAGCTGGTGCAGCTCGCCCTCGAGCATCCGGTGCCGCACCGGGGCGGCTCCGCCGCCCGGTGAGCCGCGGCGCGCGATCACGCCTGGCCTTGGCTCGGCGAGCGGTTCCCGGTATATCTCTCTCGCACATCCCGTCTGGGAGGTACTCGTGAATGGAGCACGTGGGCGCGAGGCCCGCCTCCGTCCGGAGTTCGACTATCTGTATCCCGACGTGGAGCCCGGCATCTGGCACCCCGTCGAGATCCTAATCAACCGCGTGGTGACGATGCTGTACGGCGACCGCTCGCGCGCCGGCGTCATCACGGGTGAACGCCTCCTCCGTGACGACCACTTCGAGTTCCGCGGCGCCTCGCCGCGCCCCACGGGACTGCCGCCGGATTTGAGCCGCCTGAGCGACGCCAGCACCGCGCCCGATCAGGCCCGCCAGGACGTCGACTCCCGCACCAAGCCCAATCCACCCTGACCGTGCTGCCGTGCCCCGATGCGCGCTGCTGCTCCTCGTCGCCTTGGCGGGGCGCGCGACACCCGTCCGCGCCCAAGTCGAGCTGCAGGGATTCCTCGGCTCCTCCGTCAGCCTGCCGACGCCCCTCACGATCAGCCAGGAAGGTGAGCCGGATATCCATTTCACGGCTCACTGGGCGACCCGCCCGTGGCTCGACACCTGGTACTACGGCGGACGGATCGGCGTCTGGTCGGGGAACCGCGGCTGGCTGCTCGACTACACCCATCACAAGATCTACCTGACCAACCGGCCGCCCGAAGTGCAGCGGTTCCGGATCACCAACGGCATGAACCTGTTCACGGTCAGCCGGGGCTTCCGGCACGGGCTGTTGTCGTACGCCATCGGGGCCGGCCCGGTGATCACCTTTCCGGTCAACCGGATCCGCGATCGAAGGCTGCCGGAGAAGCGAGGATTTCTCGGCGGGTATCTCCTGTCGGGGGGGAATCTCATGGCCAGCGCGACGCGCCAATTTCCGCTCACCGACGGACTCTTCTTCAGCCTCGACGGGCGCCTCTCCGCTACCTACGTGCGCGTGCCGGTGGCGGGAGGACATGCCTCGGTCCCCAACCTGGCGCTGCATTTCCACGCGGGATTGGGCTACGCTATCGGGCGCTGGCGCGGGCCTGCGTCCGGCGGGGAAGCGTCACCCTAAGGGACTCACACTCAGGGTGACTCCGCGGCGCCCGAATCAGGCCCGGATGCGGCCGAGGGTGAAGTGGAAGGTGGCGCCCTGGCCCAGCATGCCGTCCGCCCATACCCGGCCGCCGTGGCGGTGGATGATCCGCTGCACCGTCGCGAGGCCGATGCCGGTGCCGGGGAACTCGCTTTGGAGATGGAGTCGCTGGAACGGCCCGAAGAGCCGGTCGGCGTAGGCCATGTCGAACCCGGCACCGTTGTCGCGCACGAAGTAGCTCGGCTCGCCGGCCACGTTGGTGAGCCCGAACTCGATCCTCGCGGCCGCAGTCCGAGCGGTGAACTTCCAGGCGTTCTCCAGCAGGTTCTGCAGGGCGATGCGGAGCAGCTGGCCGTCCCCCAGGACGGTGACCCCGGGGCGGACCTTCGCCTCGAGCGCCCGGTCGGGCTCGGTCTCACGCATCCGGTCGAGCAGGAGCGAGACCAGCCCGCTCAGGTCCACCTCCTGTTCCCGCATCTCCGCCCGGGTAACGCGCGCCAGGTACAGCACGTCGTCGATGAGCTGTGACATCTGCTGGCTCGCCTCGCGCACCCGCTCCAGGTAGTGGCGGCCCGCCTCGTCCAGGCGGTCGGCGTGGCTGTCCTGCACAGCCCGGCTGAAGCTCTCGATGCGCCGCAGCGGAGCCCGGAGGTCGTGGGACACCGCGTAGCTGAAGCTTTCGAGCTCGCGGTTCTTGTGCTCCAGGTCGCGCACCAGTTCCGCCTGCTCCTCAGCCAGCTCGCGGGCCTCCTGCTCGCTCGCCCGGAGCAGCTCGGCCTGGCGGCGCAACTGCTCGCCCTTCTTGGCCAGCTCGACGAACACGGCCACCTTTGACCGCACGAACTCCGGCACGATCGGCTTCACCAGGTAATCCACGGCGCCGACCGCGTACCCCCGCACCGCCTGGGTCTGGCTCTTGTCCGCCGCGGTCAGGAAGATGATCGGCGTGTGGCGTGACTTGTCCCGCTCCCGGATGAGCGTGGCGGTCTCGAATCCGTCCATCTCCGGCATCTTCACGTCCAGCAGCACGACCGCGAACTCGTGCGTGAGGAGCCACTTGAGCGCCTCGCGGCCGGAGCGGGCCATGATGAGGTTCTGCCCCAGCCCCTGGAGCATGGCCTCGAGGGCCACCAGGTTGGCCGGCTTGTCGTCGACCAGGAGGATGTTGACGCGGTCGGAATCGGACGATTCGGCCGAGAGGGCGATAGGGCGGTCGGACGAGGCCGACGAGTGGGCGAGAGGGCGAGAGGGCGATACGACCGTCGCGACATCGGCGGCGGCGTCAGCCTGTGGCTCGATGACCGGGTTCGTCGCCGCCGATGCCGCGGCTCCTTCGACGCCGGCCGCGCCGCCGCTGTCGCCGACCGCTCGATCCTCCAACCGTCCCATCGCCTGACCCTCCGTTTCGCCCACGGACCGATCCCGCCCTTCGTCTTATCGCCCTATCGCCCCATCGCCCTCTTCACCGATAAAGCCACACCCGCAACAGCGACAGCAACTGATCCATGTCCACCGGCTTGGCGATATAGTCCGACGCTCCGGCCTCGATGCACTTCTCGCGGTCGCCCTTCATCGCCTTGGCCGTCACGGCGATGATCGGCAGGTGCCTGAACTTGGACATGTCACGGATGGCCCGGATGGTCTCGTAGCCATCCATCTCCGGCATCATGACGTCCATGAGTACCACGTCCACCTCGGGCATGTCCTGCAGGCGGCCGATGCCCTCCCGGCCGCTCTCGGCGTAGACCACCTTCATCTCGCTGCGCTCGAGGAAGGTGGTCAGCGCGAAGATGTTGCGGACGTCGTCGTCCACGATGAGGACGGTGCGGCCGGTGAGCGTCGGGTCGGTGCGGTGGAGCGCCTCGAGCATGCGGCGCTTGCCCTCGGGCAGGTTGGCGGTGACGCGGTGGAGGAACAGCGCGGTCTCATCGAGCAGCCGCTCGGGCGAGCGGGCGTCCTTGATGACCACCGACTCGGCCAGCCGCCCCAGCTCGGCCTCCTCACGCTTGGTGAGCTGTTTTCCGGTGTAGACGATGGTCGGCAGCTTGCGCAGCCCGATCTCACTCTTGACCCGGGTGATGAGCTGGAAGCCGGTCATGTCGGGCAGGCCGAGGTCGAGCACCATGCAGTCGTATCGGCCGGTCTGAAGCGCCTCCAGCGCCTCCTCCCCCGTGCCGACGGTGGTGGTCTGCACGTCGCCATCGCCGATCAGCTCGACGATGCTCTGCTGGGCAGCCGTGTCGTCCTCGACCACCAGCAGCCGCTTGATCGGCCGGTCGATGAACTCGTGCAGGGTGGTGAGTGCGTCGCTCAGCGACTCCTTGGTGGCCGGCTTGGTCAGGAAGTCGATGGCGCCGAGCCGCAGGCCCCGCTGCCAGTTCTCCTCCACCGAGATGATGTGCACCGGGATGTGCCGGGTAGCCGGATCGTGCTTGAGCCGGTCGAGGATGGTCCACCCGTCGGCGTCGGGCAGCCGGAGATCGAGCGTGACGGCCGTCGGCTGGTACTCGCGGGCGAGCGCCAGGGCCCGATCGGCCCGCTGGGCGACGAGGCCCTTGAAGCCCCGGTCGCGCGCCAGGTCGAGCAGGATCTGCGCGAAGTTGGGGTCGTCCTCCGCGATGAGCAGGATCCGGTCGCCGTCCTCGATGGCGGTCCGGTCGTCGTTGATGGCCCGCTCGACCACCGGCGCCAGCATCACGCGCGAGGTGGGCGCGGTGACGACCTTGGTGGCCACCTCGGCGGCCTGCGCGGCGTCGGCCGGGTTTGCGACTTCAGCCGGCTGGGCCGGAGCCGGTGCCACCGGGTAGATGAGCGGCAGATAGAGCGTGAATGTGCTGCCCAGGCCCGGCGCGCTCTCGAGCCGGATCTCGCCACCCAGGAGGCGGGTGATCTGCCGGCTGATCGACAGGCCGAGTCCGGTGCCGCCGTACTTCCGGCTGGTGCCGGTATCGCCCTGCTGGAACGCCTCGAAGATGACGCCGTGCTTCTCTTTCGGGATGCCGATGCCGGTGTCGGTCACGCTGAACGCCACGACGGCGTTGGCGGCGTTGAGCAGCTCCTGCTCGGGGTTCCAGCCCTCGGTCGCGAGCCGCGCCTTGAGGGCCACGCTGCCCCGCTCGGTAAACTTGAACGCGTTGGAGAGCAGGTTCTTGAGCACCTGCTGCAGGCGCTTGGTGTCGGTCTGGAGCGCCGGCGGCAGGGCGGGATCCACGTCCACTTCGAAGTGAAGGCCCTTGAGGTCGGCCATCTGGCGGAAGGTGCTCTCGACGAACTTGCGTACCTCGGTGAACGCGACCGGGCTGATGTCCACCGCCATCGTGCCCGACTCGATCTTCGAGAGATCGAGAATGTCGTTGATCAGGTCCAGCAGGTCCGAGCCCGAGCTGTGGATCGTCTGGGCAAAGCCGACCTGCTTGACGGTGAGGTTGCCGTCGGCGTTCTCGCTCAGGATCTGCGACAGGATGAGCAGGCTGTTGAGCGGGGTCCGGAGCTCGTGCGACATGTTGGCCAGGAACTCGGACTTGTACTTCGAGATGAGCGCCAGCTGCTCGGCCTTCTCCTCGAGCGCCACCTTGGCCTGCTCGACCTCCTTGTTCTTCTGCTCCACTTCCGCCTTCTGGCCCGCCAGCAGCTGGGCCTTGATCTCGAGCTCGGCGTTGGTCGACTGCAGCTCGTCCTGCTGTTTCCGGAGCAGCTCCTCGGACTGCTGCAGCGAGCGGGTCTGCTGCTCGAGCCGCTTGTTGGTCTCGGTCAGCGCCTCCTGCTGCGCCTGCAGGCTCTCGGTGAGGGCCTGGCTCTGCTTGAGCAGCTCCTCGGTCCGCATGTTGGCGGCGATGGTGTTGAGCACGATGCCGATGCTCTCGGCCAGCTGCTCCAGGAAGGTGAGCCGGATCTCGTCGAACTCGTCGAACGTGGCCAGCTCGAGCACCGCCTTGGTCTCGCCCTCGAACAGCACCGGGAGTACCACCAGGCTCCGGGGCGGCGCCTCGCCCAGCCCGCTGCTCACCTGGATGTACTCGGGCGGCACCTGGCCGATCGTGAGCATCCGGCGGTCCTGGGCCACCTGTCCCACCAGGCCCTCACCGAGCTTGAACTCGTTGGTGAGCTGCTTACGCTCCTTGTAGGCGTAGCTCGCCAGCAGCTTGAGTGCCGGCGTTTCCCCGGCGCTGTCCACCACGTAGAACACGCCGTGGTGCGCGGTGACCAGCGGGGCGAGGTCGGACAAGATGAGCTGCGACACCGCCGCCAGGTCGCGCTGGCCCTGCAGCATGCGGCTGAACTTGGCCAGGTTGGTCTTGAGCCAGTCCTGCTCCATGTTCTTGCGGGTGGAGTCGCGCAGGTTGCGGATCATCTCGTTGATGTTGTCCTTGAGCTCCGCTACCTCGCCCTGCGCCTCGACCGCGATGGATCGCGTGAGGTCACCCTTGGTCACCGCCGTCGCCACGTCCGCGATGGCCCGGACCTGCGTGGTCAGGTTGGCGGCGAGCTGGTTCACGTTGGCGGTGAGGTCGCGCCAGACGCCGGCCGCGCCCGGCACGCGCGCCTGGCCGCCCAGCTTGCCCTCGACGCCCACTTCGCGGGCGACGTTGGTCACCTGGTCGGCGAACGTCGCCAGCGTGTTGGTCATGCTGTTGATGGTGTCGGCCAGGGTCGCGATCTCGCCCTTCACCTCCACGCGGAGCTCCTGCTTCAAGTCGCCGTTCGCGACCGCCGTCACCACCTTGGCGATGCCGCGCACCTGGCTGGTCAGGTTGTTGGCCATCCAGTTCACGTTGTCGGTCAGGTCCTTCCAGGTGCCCGCCACGCCCGGCACGATCGCCTGACCGCCCAGCTTGCCCTCGGTGCCGACTTCGCGCGCCATGCGCGTCACCTCGGCGGCGAAGCTGTTTAGCTGGTCGACCATGGTGTTGATCGTGTTCTTCAGCTCCAGGATCTCGCCCTTGGCATCGACCGCGATCTTGCGCGACAGGTCGCCGCGCGCGACCGCCGTCGTGACCTCGGCGATGTTGCGGACCTGCGCGGTCAGGTTGGAGGCCATCGAGTTGACGTGGTCGGTCAAATCCTTCCAGGTCCCGGCGACGCCCGGCACGTCGGCCTGGCCGCCGAGGTTGCCCTCGGTGCCGACCTCGCGCGCCACACGCGTCACCTCGGCCGAGAAACCATTCAACTGGTCGACCATGGTGTTGATGGTGTCCTTCAAGGCGCGGATCTCGCCCTTGACGTCCACCGTGATCTTGCGCGAAAGGTCGCCGCGGGCCACCGCGGTGGTCACTTGGGCGATATTGCGCACCTGCGCGGTGAGATTGCCGCACATGGCATTCACCGAGTCGGTCAGATCCTTCCAGGTCCCCGCGACACCGGGCACCAGCGCCTGCCCGCCGAGCTTGCCATCGGTGCCGACTTCGCGCGCCACGCGCGTCACTTCCGAGGCAAAGGAACGCAGCTGATCGACCATGGTGTTGATCGCTTCTTTCAGCTGCAGGATTTCACCGCGCACATCGACGGTGATTTTCTTGGACAGATCGCCATTGGCCACCGCGATCGTCACTTCGGCGATGTTGCGCACCTGCGCGGTGAGGTTGCTCGCCATGGAATTGACGCTCTCGGTGAGGTCCTTCCACACGCCACTCACGTCGCGAACCTGCGCCTGACCACCAAGCTTGCCCTGGCTACCCACTTCGCGCGCCACGCGGGTCACTTCCGATGCGAAAGCGCGCAGCTGATCGACCATGGTGTTGATCGCTTCCTTCAGCTGCAGGATTTCGCCGCGCACGTCCACGGTGATCTTTTTCGACAAGTCGCCGTTCGCAACAGCGATGGTCACATCGGAAATATTGCGAACCTGGGCCG
>JBOHSB010000417.1:0-5319 GCA_050733015.1 Gemmatimonadales bacterium | reverse complement strand
CGTCATGCGCCGTGACGAAGATCCGCTGCCACTTGGCCGGGACCTCGTCAAAGTGGATGTGCCCCGCCTCGGCGATGTTCCGCATCAGGCCTTCCGAATACCAGCCCTCGTGCTTCGCGATCTCGATGAACTCCTCGTTCACGTCCGGCATCAGCACGCCGGCCTGGTTCCGCATGAAGGCGACGGCGAAGAGCGGCTCTATCCCTGAGCTGCAGCCCGCGATGATCGAGATCGTGCCGGTGGGCGCGACGGTGGTGACGTTGCAGTTCCGGAGCCGGCGCATTGGCCGCACGCGCTCGCCCTTGGGGCCGCGCGCCGCCGTCTGATCCGAGCCCCAGATGCTCCGCTCCCACTCCGGGAACACGCCCCGCTCCTTGGCCAGCCGCTCGCTCTCGACCTTGGCCTCCTCGTCCACGAACTGCTGGATCTTGCGGCCCAGGGCGACGCCCTCGTCCGAGTCGTACGGGATGCCCAGCTTGATGAACACGTCGGCCAGACCCATGACGCCCAGGCCGATTCGGCGGATCCGCTGCGCCAGCTCCGTGATCTCCTGGAGGGGGTACTGGTTGGCGTCGATCACGTTCTCGAGGAAGTGGGTCGAGAGATGGATGGCCTTCCGCAGGCCGTCCCAATCGATCCGCCCGTCAGTCACGAAGACGCCGAGATTGATCGAGCCGAGGTTGCAGACGTCGTATGGCAGGAGGGGCTGTTCACCGCAGGGGTTGGTCGCTTCGTAGGAGCCGAGGTGCGGGACCGGATTGTAGTAATTGGCCTTGTCGATGAAGAACACGCCCGGCTCCCCAGTCTTCCAGGCGCCGTGGATGATCTTGTTCCAGACCTCGCGCGCATTGAGCTGGCCCACGACCTTGCCGGTCTTGGGGTGGCGCAGATCATACATCCCGTCCGCCTCGACCGCCGCCATGAAGGCGTCGGTGACCGCCACCGAGATGTTGAAGTTGGTGATCTTGGTCGTGTCGTCCTTGCAGGTGACGAACTCGAGGATGTCGGGGTGATCCACCCGCAGGATGCCCATGTTGGCGCCGCGCCGGGTGCCGCCCTGCTTGACCACGTCGGTCGAGGCATCGAACAGGGTCATGAACGAGACCGGTCCCGAGGCCACGCCCATGGTGCTCCGGACAATGTCGTTCTTGGGCCGGAGCCGGGAGAAGCTGAAGCCGGTGCCGCCGCCGCTCTGGTGCACCAGGGCCATGGCGCGGAGCGTGTCGTAGATGCCGCTCTTGCCGTTCGACAGGGCATCGTCCACCGGGAGGACGAAGCAGGCGCTGAGCTGCCCCAGCGGCCGGCCGGCGTTCATGAGGGTGGGCGAGTTGGGCACGAACTGCCGCTTGGCCATCAGCCCGTAGAACGCCTGCGCCACCTCCTCCACGGCCGCCACCGGCACGCCGTAGCGGCGGTCAGCCTCCGCGATCGTCCTCGCCACGCGCCAGAACAGGTCCTCCGGCGTCTCCACCGGCTGGCCGGCGTCGTCCTTGATGAGGTACCGCTTCTCGAGGACCGTGATGGCGTTGGGCGACAGCGAAAGCGCGTCCCGTGGGGTGGACGAATTCATGGAGCTCCCCGCAAGCGAATGTATGGAAGAGAAAGGAGTGCAGAGACTGCACTACGGAACCGAGCGACTCCAGCGCCCACCTCAGCGTCCAGCATCCCTGCCAACCTGCCCCGCGACGTGCGCGTCCGACGTTCAGCCCCGCTACCTGCCGAAACGGATGGCCAAACTAGGCCAACCGCAGGAGCGGCACAATACCGTGTAAAAATCGCGTAACTGCGTGCGATGGGTGTTCCCACATCACAAATATAACCCCATGTGGGTGTGTGGATTAAGTGGACAGCTGTGTGTGGAAATGAGGACGAAAGGGCGATAGGTCGAACGGGGGATAGGGGGTGGCCTGTCTGGGGGATGGGAGGCGGCGGAGGGGCAGACTGCCGGACGGGTCGCATGGGTCGGACGGTCCGGGGGTCAGGTGGCCGGGCCAGCACAGTCGCACGGTCCGGCGGTCCGACCGCTTGGCTGTCGGCTCGTACTATCGCCCGTTCGCCCTATCGTCCTCCTACTCCCCGCCCGCCATCGGATACCGTCCCGCCTTGTGCGCCCGGGCCTGCTCGACGTAGTGGGCCCAGGTCTCGCCGATCCGCTGGGTGAGTGCCGCGTCGACCGTGCGCACGATCCGGCCCGGGACGCCCATCACCAACGAGCGCGGCGGCACATCCATGCCCTCGGGGATCACGGCACCCGCGGCGATCACGCTCCCGGTTCCGATGCGGACCCCGTTGAGGAGGACGCTCCCCATGCCGATGAGGCACTCATCCTCCACCGTGCAGCCATGGAGGATCACGCGATGCCCGACTCCGACCCGCCGGCCGATGATGCACGGCTCGTCGTCGTCGACGTGAGCGATGGTGCCGTCCTGAAGGCAGGTCTCCGCCCCGATGATGATCGGCGCCATATCGGCGCGGAGCACCGCGCCGTACCAGACGCTGGCGTCTTGCCCGAGGGTAACGTCGCCCATGACGGCGGCGCCCGGCGCGATGAACGCCGAGGGATGGATCTTCGAGGTCACTTCGGGGCCGGCGGGAACAGCATCTGGGTCCAGGCCTCGACGGGCGAGCCGTCCTTGAGCGCCGGGTGCCAGGTCATGCTCCAGACGAAATTCCGGACGGCGCGCTCGAACGAGGCGTCGTTCGACGGCCGGAGGCGGGACACGTCCACCGTCCGCCCCTCGGTCGAGACCTTGACCCAGAGCAGCGACGGCCGCGGTGAATCGGTCACGTCGTCCGGCACCGGCACGAACGGTGCATTGACGGGTTTGGGCCGCTCGTCGAAGCACGAGCCATCCGTGTTGTAGCCCGCCCCTGGCTCGCAGCGACCGCCGGCGCGGGCCAGGATGCGCTCCCGCCGAGGCAGCACGGGCGACCCGAGCGGCGAGAGCTGGGGATTGAGCTCGGTGATCTCTCCCGGCCGCACGACGATCGTGTCCGAATAGAAGTTGAACCGCGGGGCGGAGACCGCCACGGCGTGCGGCCCGGGCGGCACGCGGGTCAGCGGCTCGGTGACCGGGGTCTCGTCGATCATCACGGTCGAGCCGCGCGGCAGGCCGACGACCCGGATGCCGCCGCTGTCGCCGGTGACCGCATCCGGTGGCCTGGTGCCCGACGAGGTGGTGTCCTTCGAGGCTGGCCGGAGAGTCGGCGGTGGCGCGGGCTGCGCCGCCGGTGCGCCGGTTGCGCCGGCCGGACCGCTCCCCATCGAGGGCCGGCTGCTGTCGACCGGGAGCGCCGGTGTGCGCGCGGCCGTGGTGTCGCGCAGGGCCGTGGTATCGGGAGTGGACGTGGAGTCCGGGCTGTCCACCCCGGCGGCGAAGCCGTGAGACTTGTAGTAGTAGAAGGCCCCGCCGCCGCCGCCGAGCACCGCGACGACCAGCCAGAGCCACCCCCACGATCCCGACCCACCCCGCATGGCTAGCGACCGGTCGGCCACGCGGCGCGGCAGGTCCCGTCGCTCGAGCGGCGTGGCGCGGCGGTTCACCAGCGGCGAGTCGATCGGCGTGGTCGGCTGACTCACGATCGGCAGCATTCCGCCGCTCGGCACGGTGGCGAGGCTGCTGCGCGCGCCCGCGACCGCCGCCGCCGCCGAGGCCCGCACCGATCCTGGCGCGGCGGTCGGGTGACCCTGAATCGACGCCACCAGCTCCTCGCAGCTCTGGAACCGGTCGGCCGGGTCCTTCATCAGCATCCGCTTGATCACTTCGAAGATGCGCCGCTCGTCGGCTGTGATGAGCGACGGCGTCGGGATCGGCTCGGTGATGTGCTTGTAGCCGATCGAGAAGCTGTCCTCGCCGTCGTAGGGGACGACGCCCGCGAGACACTGGTAGGCCACGACGCCGAGGCTGTAGATGTCGCTCCGACCGTCGATGGACTGCGCGCGCGCCTGTTCCGGGCTCATGTAGTGCGGCGTGCCGATCGACATCCCCGTGCCGGTCAGCTTCTGGCCCGACGCCGCCTTGGCGATGCCGAAGTCGGTGAGGAGGCACTGGCCGAACTCGTCGAACATGATGTTGTCGGGCTTGATGTCGCGGTGGACAATGCCGCGTTGCGCGGCGTAGCCCAGCGCGCTGCCGGCCTCCAGCAGAAGGCGGCGGATCTCGGGCGGGGTCAGCTTCTTGCGCTCCTGCAGGACGGTCGAGAGCGAGCCGCCCCGCAGGAACTTCATCACGAAGTAGATGACCCGGCCGGACCGTCCGACCCGGTAGATCGGGATGATGTTGGGGTGCTCGAGCTGGGCCGCGGTGCGGGCCTCCCGCTGGAACCGCTCGACGAACTCGGCGTCGAACGCGAGCGAGAACGGCAGCACCTTGATCGCCACTTCGCGCTCGAGCTGCCGGTCGCGGGCCCGGTACACCAGCGCCATGCCGCCCCGGCCGAGCTCCTCGATGATCTCGTACTCGGCCGCCAGGGCCTCACGGACGAGGTCGGGCTCCTGGAGCGCGCCCGTCGCGAGGGCATGGACGGGAGTCGTTGCCATGAGATCGAGGCCGCAGGATGGACAGAACTTGGATTTACCGGTGATCTCGCTTCCGCAGCGGGAGCAGAACATGCGCGCAAGCTACCCTGCCCACTCGGGGAGTCAAGCGGAAACCCGTGGCGTTCCGCGATATCCGTTGCGGACGGCACGAACGCAATTTCATGCGGCGGGGCGGCCATAGGGGTGAGCCGAATGGCACGCCCCATGCAGCCAGCGACCCGGGCGCCCAGACCCCTGCTCGGCGGCCCCAGCCCTGACAAAGCGCACGACCGGAGATACCGTGGTCCCGTATCACACGATCGCCTTCAGCCAGCAGAAGCTGCGCGCGGCTCTCCGCCGGGCGGCCGGGCAGGATCCGGCCTTTACCTACGGCTTCGTGGTCCATTCCCGTCGGCACAGCGACCATCCCACGCTCGGTCTGATCACCTTGCAGGGCGAGAGCCTGCCACTCAACGAGCGCCTGCTGAAGGCCCTGGACGGGGCCGCGCTGTGGCTGTTCGGGCACGCCCGCATCACCCTCGGGTCGGGCCACCCGGTGGCCGGGTCCGAAAACAGCAAGGCCGATCCACTGGACCGGCCGCTGTCGGCGCTCCTGATGCACATCGCCACCTTCGACACCAGCGCCGGAATCACCCAGCACCTGGTGCAGGTCGAGGCCCAGGTGAAGGCCGAAACGCTGGTCCAGCCTCTGCTCGTCCTGACTCACGCCCGCCCGGACGCCTGGCCGTTGTAGACCAGGGATGAGCGGTGAGTCATGAATCGTGGGCCGTGAGCCGAGG
>JBOHSB010000416.1:0-4959 GCA_050733015.1 Gemmatimonadales bacterium | reverse complement strand
GCGCTCGGGATGACGGGTCCTGCGACCATCCGGCCCCCGGCCCGACCTATCGCCCGCTCGCCCGATCGCCCGCTCGTCCTCACTCACTCCGGCTCCTCTCGATTCGACAGGTTGTCGAACCGGGTGTACTCCCGCACGAACCGGAGCTGCACGTCGCCCGTGGGGCCGTTCCGGTTCTTGGCCAGCATCACCTCGGCGAGCCCGCGCTTCGACTCGTCCTCGCGGTCGTAGTACTCCGGCCGATGAATGAAGATGACGAGGTCGGCGTCCTGCTCGATGGCGCCCGAGTCGCGCAGGTCGGACAGGATGGGCTTGCGCTCGCCCCCCCGCTGCTCCGAGGCGCGGGACAGCTGCGACAACGCGATCACCGGGATCTCCAGCTCGCGCGCGAGCGCCTTGAGCGAGCGTGAGATGTCGGAGATCTCCTGCACCCGGTTCTCGGCGTGTTCCGGGCTCCGCATGAGCTGGAGATAGTCCACGATGACCAGGCGAAGATCGTTGTCGATCTTGAGGCGCCGGGCCTTGGAGCGCATCTCCAGCAGCGTGAGCGACGGCGTATCGTCGATCCAGAGCTGGTAGGTCTGGAGGATGCCCGCCGCGCGCGCCAGCTGGGTGAAGTCCGAGTCCCGCAAGGTGCCCTGACGAACCCGGTGGCTGTCCACCCTGGCCGTCGCGGTGAGCATGCGCTGGACCAGCGACTCCTTCGACATTTCCAGCGAGAAGATGGCGACGCCCTGGCCCTCGCCGGCCGCGTTGGCGGCGATGTTGAGACAGAACGCCGTCTTGCCCATGGACGGCCGAGCCGCCACCACCACGAGCTCCGACTTCTGGAAGCCCGACGTCAGCGAATCCAAGTCTACGAAGCCGCTGGGCACCCCGGTAATCGCTTTGCCGCTGCGCTGGAGCGTTTCGATGCGCTCCATCGTCGGCCACAGCATCTCCTTGATGCGGGTGAAGCCGTCGTTCCCCCGCTGCTGCGAGATGGTGAAGATGCGGGACTCGGCGACGTCGAGCAGCTCGACCGCGGTCGAGTGGCCGTCGTAGGCTTCGGTGACAATGGAGGTGCCCGCCTCGATCAGCCGGCGGAGGATGGCCTTGTCGCGGACGATCCTGGCGTGGAACTCGAGATTGGCCGCGGTGGGCACCGCGTCCACCAGCTCGGCGAGGTACTCGAACCCGCCCGCGGCCTCGAGGTCGCCGCGGCGGAGCAGCTCGTCGCGCAGCGTGATGTGGTCGATGACCACCCGCCGCTCGGTGAGCCCGAGCATCGCCCGGAACAGGCGGCGGTGTCCCTCGCGGTAGAACATGGTGTCATCGACCATCTCCGCCGCGCGGAGCGCGGCGTCCTGGTCGAGCAGCATCGCCGCCAGCACCGCCTGCTCGGCCTCCTGGCTCCAGGGCGCCGAGCGGCCGACGTAGGTGTCAGCGGTCGAGAAGTTGTCGGGCGATACGGACGTCATCCCAGGTCGGCTTCTTCCAGTTCGGGTTGCGCAGCAGCGCCGCGGGATGGTACGTCACGATCAGCGGAATGCCGTTGTACGTGTGCACCTTGCCCCGGAGCTCGCCCAGACTCTTTCGCACGCCGAGCAGTGCCTCGCCGGCGGTTCCGCCCATCGCGACGATCACCTTCGGCGCGATGAGGTCCAGCTGGCGATGGAGATAGGGAATGCAGGCGGCGATCTCATCCGGCAACGGCTTTCGGTTCTGGGGCGGACGGCACTTCACGATGTTGGTGATGTACACCGAAGATCGCGGGACATCAATAGCCTCGAGGATCGTGTCGAGCAGCTGGCCCGCCTGCCCCACGAACGGCCGGCCGGTCGCGTCCTCGGTGGCCCCGGGCCCTTCGCCGATCAGCACCAGGCGCGCCTTGGGATTGCCCTCGCCCGGCACGGCGTTGGTCCGATGGGGACACAGCTCGCAGCAGTAGGTCGTCCAGATCCGCTCCGCGACCGCCTCGATGGTCTCGAGGGCCCCGAGATCGTTGCCCAGCAGCACCGGCGCCGGCGACAGCACGGCGATGCCCGGGCCGGGAATCGGCGGCGCGCCCTTCTTCCATTTAGGTGCGGTCCCCAAGGTGGGCTCGGCACCCGAGGTCGGCTCGGTACCCGACATGGGCTCGCCGCCCGAGGCGGCGCGCTCGGCGGCTGGGCGCGCGGTCCTCGGCGCGCCACCCGGAGCGTCGGCGGTGCGCGCCTCGCTCCCGGGCAACTCGGTTGACGGCGCGGAGCCCGAGGGACGCAGGCTGGCGGTGCGGTCGGTCGGCATCGGGGCGGCGGGTGGCGCCGGCGTGCGCGGTGCGCCGAGAATCACCTCGGCACCGCCGAGCTCGGCCTGTTGCGCAAGATAACGCCGCCACTCATCGGCCAAGGGTTCGCTCCACGGCGTCGAGAATCGCCTCGGCGACGTCCCGCTTCGACTGCAGGGGCAGGATCTGCGCCGCGCCGTCCCGGCCGAGCAGGGCCACCCGGTTCGTGTCCACCTCGAACCCCGCCCCGGGCTCGAGGGCGTCGTTCACCACGATCAGGTCCAGGTCCTTCCGCTCGAGCTTGGCCCGACCCTTGGCCAGCGCGTCGCCCGTCTCGAGCGCGAAGCCCACGATCACGCTGCCCGCCCGGCGCTCGCCGCGCGTTGCGCTCAGGATGTCCACGGTGGGCTCCATCGGAATCGCGAGCGCGCCGTCGTTGCGCGCGCGCTTGCTCTCGCTCGGATCGCTCGGGCGGAAGTCGGCCGGCGCGGCCGCCATGACCAGCACGTCGGCGGCCGGCAGCTCCTGGCGGACCGCCTCCTCCAGCGCCTCGGTGGTCTCGACCCGGTGGAGCCGGACACCGATCGGCGGGGCCAGCGCCACCGGCCCGGAGATGAGGACGACCTCGGCGCCGCGCTCCCACGCCGCCTCTGCGAGGCGATAGCCCATCTTGCCGCTGGAGCGGTTGGTCACCACCCGGACCGGATCGATGCTCTCGCGCGTCGGCCCGGCGGTGACCACGACGCGGCGTCCGCGCAGCAGGCCGGCGCCGCCGCGGACGAACCGGGCGGCGTGCGCCAGGATGGTTTCGGGCTCGCTCATGCGGCCGGGGCGCTCCGACGGTCCTTCCGCGAGCGCGCCGACCTCGGGGCCCACGAAGCCGATCCCCCGCGCCCGCAGACGCTCGAGATTGGCGCAGGTCTGCGGGTGGGCGTACATCTCGTCGTTCATGGCGGGCGCCAGCAGAATCGGCGAGGTGGACGCGACCAGGAGGGTGGTGAGCAGATCGTCCGCCAGCCCCTGCGCCATGCGGGCGATGAGGTGCGCCGTGGCCGGCGCCACGAGCACGAGGTCGGCCCGCTGGCCGAGCCTGACATGCGACAGCGCCCCGCCCGGCTCCCAGAGGGAGCCCTGGACGGGGCGCCCGGTCAGCGCCTCGAACGTGAGCGGCCGCACGAATTCGGCGGCGGCCGGCGTGAGGATCACGTCCACCTGCGCGCCCGCCTCGGTGAGCCGGCGGGCCAGCGTGCAGCTCTTATAGCACGCGATCCCGCCCGACACGCCGAGCACCACCCGGCGGCCGGCCCACACGCTCACGCCTCGGAGCGGCGGCGGCGGACGAGCTTGTAGTTGAGCTCGCCCTCGACCAGCGACTGCATGGCCTGGGTGGTGAGCTTCTCGCCGCTGGCGGCGAGCTGGTCCTTGGGAAACTCGTTCAGGTAGCGCGCGAACTTGGCCGCGACCAGCACCCCGAGGTACTTGTTCCCGGCCTGCCGGGCCACTTCGGACGGCGTGGTGATGCGCATCGAGATTTTCCCTTTCAAGTAGCGAATAGTCGCGGTCAGGTCGTCGGGCCGATCCGGGCCGCGAAGGCGATCACGTCGCGCCGCAGCCGGTCGATGAACGCGGGCAGGCCGTCCTGCCGGGCCACCCGCCGCGCCTCCGCGTCGAGGATCGCGGCCACCTGGGCCACCGCGTGCACCAGGTCCTCGTTGACGAGGGCGTAGTCGTACTCCGCCACCGCGGCCAGCTCGTCGGCCGCCCGGGTGACGCGCTCGCGGATCACTTCCGCCGGCTCGGTGTTGCGGCCGGCCAGCCGGCCGATCAGCACGTCCGCCGAGGGCGGCAGGACGAACAGGTGGAGCGAGTTGGGAAACGAGGCGCGGATCTGCCGCGCGCCCTCGATCTCGACGTCGAGCACTGCCGTGCGGCCCCGGCTCACGATGGCATCGATCTCGCTCCGCAGCGTGCCGTACAGGTTGCCCGCGTACGTGGCCCACTCGAGAAACTCGCCCGCCTCGACCCGGCGCAGGAACTCCTCGCGGCTGAGGAAGTGGTAGTCCACGCCGTCCCGCTCACCCTCGCGCCGCGCCCGCGTCGTGGCCGAGACCGAATACGCCAGGTCGTCGCGGGCCTGCAGCAGATTCTTCGCGATGGAGGTCTTCCCGCCGCCCGAGGGCGACGACAGGACCAGCAGGAACGGCGTCACTCGATGTTCTCGAGCTGTTCCCGGAACTTCTCGAGCTCGCCCTTCATCGCGATCACGTGCTGGGCAATCTCTGCGTCGTTCGCCTTGGATCCCATCGTGTTCACCTCGCGGCCGAGCTCCTGCGCGAGGAACCCCAACTGCTTGCCCGCCGCGCGATCAGACGCGAGCGACTCCCGCACCGCCGCAACGTGCGACCGGAACCGCACCAGCTCCTCGGTGATGTCGAGCCGGTCGGCCTGAAAGGCGATCTCCTGCGCCAGCCGACCCTCGTCCGCCTGACGCCCGTCGAGCAGCTCGGCCACCGCGCCCCGGAGCCGGTCGCGCTCGCGCACCAACCGCTCGGGGGCGCGGCGCGCGATCGCGTCGGCCGACTGCACCAGCAGATCCACCCGGTGGCGCAGCTCCGCGGCGAGCGCGTCGCCCTCACGGGCGCGCATCGCGCGGCACTCGGCCGCCGCGTGGGCCACGACCGGCTCGAGGACCTCTGGCGGGAGGCGCCGCG
>JBOHSB010000415.1:0-9736 GCA_050733015.1 Gemmatimonadales bacterium | reverse complement strand
CCAGAGAGCGGGCGACCGGACTCGAACCGGCGACGTCCAGCTTGGGAAGCGAGCGACCCCGACGCGGACCAGCGCCCACCAGCGTAAACACGGGGTCTGGATACCCCGCCCCGCTATCCCGCGCCAGCCAGCGCCGGACCGTTTGTTACTGGGAACGTTACTGCGAGCGGCGCGAAAGCTCCACTGGAGATCACTCGCCGCGAATCCCTCGCCTGATCCACTGCGCCGTTAGGCCGATGTCGGATCAGGCCTCGAGCGGCCGCTGGGTCGTGGGTGGAGAGCTCTCCACGCGGACAGGAACCAGCCTCTGTGCGGCTCGCTCAGCGAGCTCACGAAGTCGCCCCAGAGCCCCAGAAGCAGTCTGGTAATGGCTCCACTGGGCTGCTGAGCCGGCGGTTTCAGGACCCGGTCCCAGGACAGGTGAGCGGCGGCTTGGGAGGCGTCGCGCTTAAGGTGCTGGAGTGTCGCGGGGGCATCGATAAGCCTGGTCGCTCTGGCCGCACGCCAACGACTCTCTGCCGCTCCACCCCTCTGGAAGAACTCAGACGCTCGGAGATCGCCCGTCCGCCCGCCGGCGCCGGGGAGTTCGAAGAAGATCGCAGCGTTTCGAGCCATGACGTACCACGTGGTCCAACCAACGCGGAGGCGGTGAGAGTCCCACGCCATCCGCAGGAGCATCATGTCGTGCGCGATGTGCGGGACTGCCGCCTCCAGGTCCCTGTGACTACGCATCCCACCTCCCCAGCGTAGGGTCCCTCGTGGTGGCTCCCCGTACCCTTCGAGCGTGCGTCACATCCAACGGCTGGCTCCGCCCGAGACCCAGGCGGCGATCCACCAGCCGATCCAAGTCCACAGGGCCAGCACCCAGGCCCGTACGGCCAGTACCCCATTCGCAATGCCCGCGAGCTCCCCCGGAAGCGAGCTCACCAACGTCCCGACTACGAGCCATACGAAGGCTGCCATCTCGAGCGACAAGCCGCCGGCGGCGTAGTCCTCCATGAGGCCTCGGACCCCCGCCAGTTCGGCTCTGAGCGCGGCGACCTCGCGTGCGATCTCGGCCGTGCGCTCCACAGCTTCCCGTTGCACCGCTCCTCTCAGTGCATCGAGTGCATCGTGGAGCTCGCCGATGCGCCGCTCGAGCTCCTCCACCCTGGCATCGAGACTCTGCCCCAGCTTGACCAGCACCACGCTGCCAACGGCCAACATAGTCGACGTTCCCGTCATCGCGACCGTACCATGCACCGATTGCGGGCCCCTCAGGGCGGCGACCAAGGCGCGCCGCCATGCCTTGACACGCTCCCACAAGCTCGGCTTCCCGAAGAGCTGACGCGTGTCTGCGATCCCTCGCGCGACCAGCACCAGGCCGCAGAGCTGCAGGCCCATGCCGGCATACCGGTTGAGGTCCTCGGGATTCGAGGTGAAGAACAGCGGAAGAAAGTACGCGAGGAAGAGGCCGCCCGTGGCCACCCAGAACGGACGTCCCTGCCCGAAGAGCACAGCGGCGACGCGCCCCACTCGCCCGGGCCCCCGACTCGCAGGGTGAGCCGGCGGGTGCGTCAGGTATCCGCTCCGCCACTTGCAGCGCCCTTCTACCGGAACGGCTCCCGGCCAGCCCGATCGAGCCGACTGACCGCCGTGTTCATCAGACTGAACAGGCGCTCGAACTGGTTCTCGGCGGCCGGGGCGAGAACCCGCGTCGGGTTCGCGGCGATCAGGTCGAGGAAGCGGCGAGCTACCCGACTCTTCTGGAAGTCGATGCCCAGCGTCTCGAAGCCCTCCTCTAGCCTCGGGATGATCCGCGGAATATTCGGATTCAGCGCGAGGGGGCGGCCCGAGAGCTCTTTCTGGTACACCTCTTCCGCGAGGGCCTGGACCGTCACGGGGTCCAGCAGGTCCTCCACGTCGGCCTCGGCAGGGGCGGGAGCGGTCATGGCATCAACGATGAGAATCACACTCTCCTGGCGGATGAGCTTCGCCTTCACCAGGTCCCCACGGGCCTGGCGCGCCGCCGGCTCGGCGTCGAGCAGCACCACGACGTGCAGGTCCTGGGCAGCCAGGAGGCTCACCATGTAGCTCACTTTCTGGGCACCACCGGCGGGGGTCAGCACCACGTCGTCGGCAAGTCCCGAACGCCCTGATGCTCGCAGGTACTCAGAAACCGCGGTCAGATACCAGTAGTCGATCACCCCTTCGACCACCACGTTCTTCTTGCCGACGAACAGACTCTGCGTGATGTCGTACCCGAGCGCGGCCTGCAGCGGAAACAACGTCCGGGCGTCTCCGCTCAGGTCGGCCGAGACCACCGTGCCTGTCCCGGTTTCCAGATTCACCGTGCGGGCGGCTTTGAGCCTCGCGGGGTCGATCATGAACGGCGAATGCGTCGTGTAGACCAGCTGATTCGGAAGTGTCTCGAAGAACTGCAGCAGCTGGCCTTGGGCCTTCGCATGCAGGAAGAGCCCGGGTTCATCCAGCAGAAGGATCGCGTTCGCCTTGTCGCCCCCGAGAGTATCCGCGGAGAACGTCACGAAAAATGAGAAATACCACCGGAAGCCCCGGCTCCGCTCGTCCAGAGCGACGAGCGCGTCCGTGTCCTCGTCCCGGACGAGCACGTCGAAAAACTGCGCGTCCACCCGGAACTGCACCTCGATCACCCGGTCCTTCCACAGCTCCCGCAGGCGCCGCGTGAACACGCGACCGGCACGGTCAGTCAGCAAGAGCCGCTCCTGATGCTCGCTGGCCAACAGGCGATTCAACTCGTCTGCATTGAGATCGGCCACCTTCAACAGCTTCTCGAACATCCGGTCGCGGACGCGGTCGTCCGGTGTCCCCTCCCCCGGGTTCTGGGCGCGCCGGAGGTATGCCTGCACGTCGTACTGCCCCGGGACGGCCTCCCACTCCTCCAGGTACACGAACACGGGCATTGCCTGGAGCAGCCAGGCCTCGGCGTTCTTCGCGGCTGCGGTGTCGGTTTGTAGCGCTCGCCCGACGCGATCAACCTCCGTCAGCGCCTGGGCAGCTTTCGCAGGCACAGCGATGCTTGCCTCGGTGCTCGCAGCTTGGACGGCGGCAGTTTCGGCCAGGGGACCGGACCAGGTGGTGCTGCTCACGGCCGCAATCAGGGCGTTCACGGCCGTGGCCACTGCATCCACTCCCGCCGCGGCGCTCCTGATCAGCTCCGCCGCTCGGTGCGCCGCGCTCCGGCCTTCCGCGAGCAGATCGGACAGGGGTTGCAGCCCCTCGAACTCCACGACCCGCTGGGCCGCGTACAGTCGGGTTACCAGAACGCCGGTGGCCCCAGCTGCTCGAGGCCAGAGGGTGGCGAGGTGGGCTCGATCAGAATCGTCAAGCTTCCACTCGGTCCGGCACACCGGTAACGAATCGTTGAATTCGGAACGGGGCCGGTCCCGAGGAAAGTCGCGAGCCAGGGTGAACGGGAGCAGCGAATCACCGCCGCCTGCCGCCAAGGGGGCTCCCTTCACGCCGTGCAGCGCGCGCAGCAGGGCGGTCTTGCCGCTTTCGTTCCGGCCAACCAGCGCGGTCTGACGTTCGAGCTCGAGCCGGCCGCTGTCGCTGACTGACCGGTAGTTGGTGACTCGGTACGCGAGCAACTGCATCACCCAAGCTCCTTGTTGGAGGATCCGGCGGCGGGTGTAGGGGCGAGCACCGGCTGGCGTAGCACCTCGAGCAGCTCGGCGATCGCGTTCACTATAGAAGGTTCGTGGAACGTCACTGCGACCCGGGTCCACCGGCTTGGCGGAGGAGGTATTCGAGGGCCTGGCGGACCTTGGGCACCAGGGCCCGATCGGCCGCCTTTCGCCGTGCCTGATCGAGATCGAAGCTCCCAACTCCGCTCGTGAGGAAGCGATCCCTCGCCTGCCCAACGAGCCCGGCTCCCTCCGATTCGAGGACACAGAAGGTGGTGCGTGAGGACCCGAGCTCGGTCTCGTAGTAGATCGTCCACTGGCCCCCGACATCCGCCTCCCAGCTGGAGAACACCAGGTCCGGGAGACCCTCCAGCGTGAGCGCTGTGCGCGGAGGCGGGGATTCGCCGTCGATGCGCTCAATCTGGGTGCCGGCCCGGGGATACCCGATCGTGAGGTGGACGCTGGCGCGCCTCACGGCCTCCTGCTCCTGATCACTGAAGCCGAGCGGCCAGCTATCGCCTCCGCGGTACCCGAGCACAGTGACCTCGCCGCGAGGGGCGAGCTGGCGATGCGCCGCGATCAGCGCGTCCGCTCGGCTCGGAGCCTCCACGCGCAGCAGCCCGCGGATGCCCATGAAGTTGGATCCCCCACCGGGCAACGTCGCGGATCCGCCCTCTAGGAATTGCACCTTGTAAAACGGCATAGGAGAGTCTCCGCCTTCCGGTCCCACCGCTGCCTCCGCGCGGCCGCGCGGCTCACTCCGGAGCAGCCGACTTCGGGAAGAACACGCGCAGCAGATACCACAGACCGCTAGTCTGCCGCAGCCAAGCGCCGTCCTCGATGCGGCTCGATCGGGGCGCCCTTGGGCGCCTTAAGCCCGGGCGCCAGGAATATCGCCTCTTGGCCGGTGTGGCGAGCGGTGGCGCTGTATTGAAGGGCGTATCGGACACACCGGTACCTTCGGTAGAGCTGGAGGATCTCGGGGGCCGCGTCGTAGGATACAATCCACGGCCACGGCGCTGACGCCAGCGCTTTGGCGATGTGCGCATGGTCGTCAGGCCCGTAGTAGTTGGCGTAGAGTCGACGCTGGCCTTTGACGTAATAGGGCGGGTCGAGGTAGACGAGGCCCCGCGCCGGCAGGACGCCGGACACTTGCCGGAGGAAGTCGTCGGCGTCGAGCTGGGTTAGGGTGATCCGGTCACGAAACTCCGCTACGCGCTCAAGCCGCCGGACGAGCTCGCGCCCGTTGTATCGGGCGTCGATGCCCCAGGTTCCCGATTGCTGCTGGCCGCCGATAACGCCGCCGGAGGCGATGATGCCAGAGCGGTTAGTGCGGTTGAGAAAGAACGTCGAGAAGCCGAGGGTGAGGAGCGAGACAGACCGCTTGCGTTGCTGCACCAGGCGCTGTCGGTGCCACTCATCAACCGTGACCGGGGTGTCCCGGACCATCCGGCAGAGGCGCTCAGTGTGGTGGAGCGCGGCGTACCAGAATGCGTATACTGAGCGGTCAAGATCATTGATGTGAGCGTGGGAAGCCCGCTCGTCGTACAGCAGGGAGAGCGCCACACCGGCGCCGCCAGCGTACGGCTCGGCGTAGTGCCCGTCGTTCAGGCCGTTCAGGTCGAAGATGGCCCCGACATAGGCAGCCAGCGCCGCTTTGCCGCCCGGGTACCGCAACGGACTCTTGTAGCGCATGCGCACTCCAGGAGCGTGGGACTCACCCAGGGACCGTCGCCAGCGTCTACGCCTACGACCAAACGGCCTCGAAGAACGGCTGCAAATTATCCCATGAGGCCCGCAGGTCGGAAGCGGTCGGCTGCAGGTGTTCGTTATGGACCCACTGCTGGAACGTGACCACGTCGTTGTTGAGCGGATTGCTCTTTGTGGAATTGGCAGCCGCGACGACCGCCTTGTGGGCGTTTTCGCTGAGCCGCTTCGCCGTATGCAGATGCTTGCCGCACGCCTTTAGGCGCAGGGCGAGCCCCTTCCCGCCGACGGCGACTCTCTCGACCTTGATGTAGTGGTCCACGGTCAGCTCAACGAATACGCGGAAGAGTACCGCGGCGGCGTTGGGCGTGGCATCCAGCTCAAGGTCCTTCAGCTCCCCGAAGATCTTTCGCGTCTTCGCGGTCGGAATGTTGAGCTTGCAGGCGCGGTCGGCGAGCGTGCGCCGCGGCCCGGTCGACGGCACTCTCACCCTCGCTGTGACCGGCAGCGGTACGAGAACGGCGGGGGCCGGCTCGGCATCCTCACCGAGGAGGACCGCCGCCTGCTTGCCGCTCGACTTAGCTGGGAGATCCCCCTTAATCGTGTCCAGCCAGCCCTGCCGGTCCGGTTCGCGGTAGATCTGGTCGACCTTCAACCCACCAGCGATCTCGCGGACCACCCGTGAGAGCGCGCGGCGCACCTCATCGGCCGGACGCGTTCGGGCAACGCCGGCGTCCGTCACTGCGATGCCGAGCCGCTTTCGTACCTTGTGGTCATCCACCAGGCGCTGGAGGTTGGTCAGGTTGAAGTGCGGCAGCTTGGCACGCGTCGCCTCGTCGAGGTCGCCATAGGCCTCCACGTAGTCGAGGACCTCAAGCTCCGGCGACTTCTTCCCATGTTGACGGAAGGCGAACCGCGCCTTTTCGATCGTGCCCCATCCCACCAGGCTGGCCCCACCTTGGTCGGTGCTGTGGCGCTTCTCGATCCAGTCATTCGCCTCCGCCCGCGTGTCGAAGATGACGCACTCGACCTTGGTGATCGGCTCCTTCGCGAACTGCTGCGCCCAGCCGTCGAGCCTCTTCCGCGCGGGGCCGGTAAGGAGTCCGTCGACGAGATCCGGATTTCGGAGGATGCGGAGCGCGGTCAGGCGTCGGTTGCCCTCGAGGACGATAAAGCGCTTGGCCTCCTCCGGGTGAGGAAGCGCCATCAGGCGCTCGGCCGGGCTGAGGCGGTTCTGGACGATGTCGCCGGCGAGCTCGAGCGTCTTCTCCCCTTCCGCAGCCCACATGGCCTCCAGCACGGACCGCTGGTCGGTAAGCCCTTCCGGCAGGCGAGGATTCTGGGAATCGAGCAGGAGGTTTTCAACCGGGAGGTCACGAGTAGTTGTCATGCATTCTGTCCGGCGGGCCTTTTCATGACCGGTGGAGGAGCACGGATTCGGGGGTACGGGTTAGGCTGAGCGGAACCCAGGGAGGCTCGGGGCAGCAGGACAAGAGCATACCCGTCAGCCGCTTACGCCGCTAGGGGAAAATCGAGGCAAAACTGGCCCGGAATGCGACAGAAAAGGCTCGGAAGCTGTCGCATCCGCAGCAGAGCAGGGGCAGCCGACCGCCCGGCTCTTCGCGCCACTGAGAATTCAGCGCTCGCCAACCATGTCGAATGACAGCCAGCCCCGGCAACCCTTGCGCGGCCCCGCGACCACTTCGACCTCCTGGGCGCCGCCGTCGTAGTTGAGCACCGCAACAGTGTCCCCTTGCTCCGCCGAGCATGCACGCAGCGGCAGGAGCCGCACCGGATCTGTCTTGTGAACGCCGGCCGCAATTAGGCCGAGTGCCTCGTCGAATGCCGGCTTCGATCGCCAGAGGGCAGCGCCGACGGAGGGCAGGATGACGGTGGCCTTGGTGGCCGACGAGGAGGCATTCGAGCTCGTCCCGCCGCCACTTCGGAGAACAGCGCCCAGGAGGAGGAGGCCGAGCAGAATGAGCCCGAGCTTGAGCTCGCCGCGGATGGCCGGCTTGCTCGGCGCCGGCGCCGACTTTCGGGCGGCGTACTGGGCCGCGAATGAGTCCGGTGCCACCTTCATCCGTGGCGGCGGCGTCGGGACCACCGTCGGTCCGGGTGCGCCGCAGTGTGGGCAGCTCGTCGCTTCGGTGCTCTCCTGCTGGCCGCATTCGCGGCAGGATTGAAGAGCCACGTTAGACGGCCTCGCGGAGGTATTTGCGTTGGGGGGGTGTGAGAAGGTAGACCCTAATGCCTAGCCGCGGCCAGGCCCGCATGGACAGGGCCTTCGATGCCCGGCTCGCGGGGGTGCCACCGGCGCTCCTGGAGCGCTGTGGGAGGCGATCGATGCGCTCCCAGCAAACTCCCCGCGTCACCCTGGAACAGCTCCAGTGCGCCTCTGCTTGGGTTTGCTGCCTTGTATCTACTCAGTTCGCTGACCGGTGGTCTGGTCCACAAGCATCCGGTCGAACTGCGCTCGTCGCTAGAGTATCGGAGGCAGGCGGTATTCACGCCTCGAATACTACCAGATCCCCATAGGCCGCCGGCTGCAGCTTGTCGAAGCCGGCTTGGGGAACTTTCAAGTACCGCCACTCCTGCCCGGTGAGCTGGGTGGCGTTCTCGCACCAGAGTCGAGCCGCACGGTCCTTGTGGGCCACGTCCGGATCCTCGCGGCCCTTGGTCTCGATCAGCCGGCGGGAGCCGTCCTCGAGCACCGCGATGAAATCTGGCTCGTAATAGCGGAGGCTCGCGGCGCTGTCGGTGTACTCGATGGCGAAGCCGAACTGGGGTGGCAGCTTGGCGAAGGCGGTCACGTCCGGCGACGCCTGCAGGAAGCGGGCGAAGCGCTCCTCGAAGTCGTTGTCGCAGGCGGCCAGGTTGAACGCCGTCTTGGAGGCGGCAAAGGCGTGCGGCCGGGAGTAGGGAAAGGGCGGCGTCTCGCTCACTCGTCGCGACGCGACCAGCCGCGGCTCTTGCTCCTCGACTACTAGCTGGCGGAGCGCCTTGACGAACAGGTCCACCGTAACGAAATGAGCGATGTTGCTGGAGATGGCGTGGATCATCGCCTTGCCTTCCAACTCGACCGGCTTGCCAAAGGCGCGGGTGGCCAGGAACTCCCGCACCTTTGGGGCGAGCGCCGCGAACTGGGACGGCAGCTTCACCTCCTGGGCGATACGCTTGGCGTAGAAGCTGATCACCTCCTGCGAGGTCTGTGGCTCGGGCATGGCATACTCGCGCTCGACCAGCTTCTCCATGGTGATGACGTCGTAGCCCTCGTAGCGGAAGTTGGCCGACTCCGCGGTGCCCTCCTTCATGGGGAACGGCGGGCAGCGGAAGGCGGCGACATCGAGCCCGGCGATCTCCTCGGCCAGGGTCTTCTTCCGCACCAGGATCGGGGTCAGGGTCGGGACCTCGATGTCCTGCGCCAGCTTGGCCGGGTCGGGCGCGATGGTACGGATGACTAAGTGGTCCTTGCCTAGCTCGAACTGCTCCAGCTTGAGGTCCTCGTCCTTCTCGAGCTGGTCCACCAGCTCCATGAACTTGGCGGTCCCGATCACGTCCACGCGCTCGGTATAGCCGGTCCCCTCCCCGCGGAACATCAGCCTGAGCCCGCGGCCCAGCGTCTGCTCCGGGAGGATATTGGCTTTGGAGGAGTAGGGCCGGAGCCCGACGATAACCGTCACGTTCTGCACGTCCCACCCCTCGCGCAGCATCAGCACGCTCACGATTGCGTTGACCGGGCTGGTGTCGAGATCCACCTCGCGGGCCGCCCGGCGCGCCTCCTCTTCATCCGACCGGGCGATGTCCCCGCTCCTGTTGGTGTGGATGACCAGGAGCTTGTCGCCGGCGAACTCGTCCGGGTACTTGGTTCGGAGGAAATCAGCGACGTCGTCCGCGTCATCGGTCACGTTCATCATGACGAACAGCACCGGCTTCTTTCCCGTCGGCCTGAGCTGGGTCCGGTACTCCCGCCAGCGCTCGACGCCCGCGGCCAGATAGGCCCGGTACCTGACGCTGGCGATGTCGGACCGCGCGTCCTTGATGCCGACCGTCACGCCCTTCATCGGGCGCTTCACGATGCCGTCGATGATGGCCTGCTTGAGCGGGTAGTCGAACACGGTCCAGGTGAAGAGCTCCCCGCCCTTGCCATAGCGTGGGGTCGCGGTCACGTCGAGCTGGGCGATGCCGCCGCCCTCCTCGGCCAAATGATCGTGCACGCCGCGGATGACCTCGTTCCACTTGAGCTTCTCGTCGTGGGTGTGGTGCGCCTCGTCGTTGATGATCATCGCCATCCCTCCACGCGCCACCACCCGGTCCGCGAACCCGACCGTCTGATCGGATGCATCGGCCCGCGGCTTCGGCCCCAGAACGCCGGTCATGGGATC
>JBOHSB010000414.1:0-8906 GCA_050733015.1 Gemmatimonadales bacterium | reverse complement strand
CGTCGGTCTGGACCAGGCCCTTGAGGCGGACGGCGAACTTCCCGTCGGCCGACTTGATGCTGAAGCCGTCCTTGCTGCTGGCGGTCGGGGAGACCTTGTCCTTGGCCGCTGCCTTGATGCTGTCGGCTTCGAGTTCCCGCAGTCGCCGGAGGATTCGAACCTGCTGGTCCAGCTCATCCACCCGGCGCTCGAGCGACGCGCTGTCCGGGGTGGTCCCCTCCTGCTGCGCCATGGCCTGTGGCACCGCCGCCACACTTCCCGCTGCCAGGATGATCCCGCTGACCCAAATCCGGACCGCACGCATTCGACTGCCTCCTTGAGCGACGACGTGGAAGACTTCCGGCGGTCCGGTCAGTCCAGGGCGCGGGGCCGTTGACAGCCTTGCCGCGCGGTGGTCACTGCTCAGCGCTTGGGCTCCGTAACTTCATTATCGAAGCGGACTTTCTCGTGCCGCTCCAGCTGCACTACCCGGCCGTCGTGGATCACCAACTCGATCGCGCCATAGCGGATGGCGCGGAGGGCCTGGCGGAGCTCTCTGAGGAGCGCCAGCGGCAGCTGGAGCGAATCGTCTGAGCCGGCCTGGGTGCCCGCCGGGAGGGCAGCGTGAGAGGTCATGACCCTATTTAGTCTATCTGTTTGATCGAGTAAATAGGCAATAGATATGCCACTGGCACCTGGCCGTCGAGAGAGTGCAAGAGTTGTCAGGGGGTAGCTGTGAGTGCTGTTGCCTGAGCCACTTGGCCCCGCAGGCTGGCCAGGCTGGTCCTGTCGAGCACGCGGGCCGTGGCGTCGCGCACGGCCTTCATGGCGAGATGCACGCCACACACCGCCTCGTTGGGGCAGTCGGCGCAGGGCACGTAGGCTGTCTGGCTGGCGCAGGGCACGGGGGCGAGCGGCCCGTCGAACATCCGGACGATCTGGCCGAGATAGATGTCCCTGGGGTCACGGCCGAGCAGGTATCCCCCGCCCTTCCCCTTCCGGCTCTGCAGGATGCCCTGGTTCTTGAGGACCAGCAGGATCAGCTCGAGGAACTTGGGGGGGATGTGCTCCTCGCGCGCGAGATCCGCGATCCGCATCGGCTCGTCGCGGCCGTGGTCGGCCAGCGCGAGGAGCGCCTTGATGGCGTACTTGGCCCGCTTGGACAGCATGGCGGCTACATGTAGCCGTCGCGGCGGAGGACTTCCAGCCCGCCGCCACCGGCCTTGTCCTGGGCCCGCCCCGACCGCTCCGCGATGTTGGCGAGCTTGCCCGACTGGAGCTCGAGGATGATGTCGTCCACGTTCCGCGCGTCCGACTCGACCGCCTGGGTGCAGGGCCAGCAGCCGAGCGAGCGGTAGCGCTTCCCGTCGCCCTGGTTGTAGTAGAGCGATACCGTCGGGATGTTCTCCCGCTTGATGTACTCCCAGATATTGAGCTCGGTCCAATCGAGCAGCGGGTGGATGCGCAGGTGGGTACCGGGCGCGAACTCGGTCTTGAACTGGTTCCAGAACTCGGGCGGCTGATCGCCGACGTCCCAGTGGGACTGCGCATTGCGGGGCGAGAAGTAGCGCTCCTTGGAGCGGCTGCCCTCCTCGTCCGCTCGGGCACCGACGATGACGCCGGTGAACGCCTCGGTATTCTTGTCCAGCTCGTATACCCGCTTCGCGTGGTTGAGGCGATAGCGAGGCCACTCGCCGCTCAGTGTGTGCTTGAGCGCGTCGGTCTTGAGCGCCTTGCAGCATGCGATCCGGTCCACGGCCCCGTCGGGGTAGGTCTGCTTGTCGTCGAGGGCCTGACGGTTCTGGCCGTAGATCATGGTCAGATGCCACTCGAGCGCCAGTCGATCCCGGTACTCGATCATCTCGGGGATCTTATAGGCCGTGTCGATGTGGATCAGCGGGATCGGCACATGGCCGAAGAAGGCCTTCCGCGCCAGCCACAGGAGGACGGTGCTGTCCTTCCCGATGGACCAGAG
The DNA here is from genome assembly GCA_050733015.1 of Gemmatimonadales bacterium. GTDB lineage: Bacteria > Gemmatimonadota > Gemmatimonadetes > Gemmatimonadales > GWC2-71-9 > CAVVWJ01. Next base: position 6,952 of record JBOHSB010000414.1, on the reverse strand, counting down.
CATGCCCAGGTTCTTGAAGTTGGCGTACGCCTCCCGAAGGATGTGCACGCTGCGGTTCTCGAGCTGGTCCAGGTGATCCATGGTGCCTGCGGTCATAGTCGGCCTCCCACACGTTCCAGCACCGCCGCCACGGACTGGTCGACGGACAGGACGCGGGTATCGAGTGTCAGTTCGGGGCGCTCGGGCGCCTCGTACGGGTCATCGATGCCCGTGAAGTTGCGGATCTCTCCGCGACGGGCGCGAGCGTACAATCCCTTGACGTCGCGCCGCTCGCACTCCTCCAGCGGCGTGGCGACGTAGATCTCGACGAACCCCGGGCACAGCCGCCGGATGAAGTCGCGGGAGTCCCGGTAGGGCGACACGAAGGACGCCACCACCGTCACCCCGTGGGCCGCGAGGCGGCTCGCCATGTAGCCGGTCCGCCGGAGGTGCTCCTCCCGCTCCCCGCGGGTGAACCCGGTCGTGGGGAACACCTCGCGCAAGGCGTCGCCGTCGATGTATTCGACCTCGGTGCCGCGCCGGACCAGCGCCTCGTGCACCTTGACGGCGATCGTGCTCTTGCCCGACCCCGACAGCCCGGTAAACCATAACACCGGGGCCGGCGATCTCGTTCCGCTCACAGCCCGATGACGAAGCTGGGGTTCCGGAGATCCGGCTTGTTGTAGGTCAGCGGCGAAGGGCGCTCGCCGTTCCGCCCCGACTGGCGGTAGACGCAATCGCCGGCCGCGACATCCCATTCCATGGTCGGGCCCAGCCGCGGGTATACATCGGCCTTGCCCTCCGCCACCCAGCAGAACTTGAGCGAGCTCCCCGCCTTGACCCGGCGCGCGACCGGGATGGTCTTGAGATACTCCTCAAGCTCGGGCGACGGGTGCGACAGGCTCTCGACCACCGTGAGCGGTGTCCCCGGGGCGGGGTCGGTGGAATAGATCCGCTCCGGCGCGCCGCCCTCTGCCTCCCGCCAGGCGCCCCCTCCCTTCACGGCCCAGTACAGCAGGTCGAGCGCCGGGGCCAGCACCACGCCGAACACCGGCTCGCCCCCTTCGATCAAGCCCACGTTGACCGTGAACTCCGCGCGCCGTTTGATGAATTCCTTGGTGCCGTCGAGCGGATCCACCAGCCAGAACCGGTGCCAGCCGCGCCGGGCCTCGAAATCGGCCGCGGCCGCCTCCTCCGACACGATCGGGGTGGCAGGATCGATCCGGCGGAGGCCTTCCACCAGGATGTCGTGCGCCACCTCGTCCGCGAGGGTGACCGGACTGCGGTCGTCCTTCTCGCGGACGCCGGCTTCCGCTGGGGCGTCGTAGTAGGCCATCGTCGCGCGGCCGGCTTCGCGCGCCAGATCGATGACCGCAGACCGTACCTGGGAGCTCACCATGGGCGGAAGATGATTCCCTTGTCCTGGAGGTGGGCCTTGAGCCGGTCCACGGCCTCGGGCACCGCGCCGCCCGGCAGCTGCAGGTCGACGGCCAGGTCGGTCGTGATCGTGTCGCCCGCCCAGATCGTCTCGATCCAGTCCGGCTGCACCGCCGTCTTGATGACCTCGAGGTCCTCCTGGGTCAGCTCCGCGGCGGCGACGATCAGGATCATGCCGGCATCGAGCATGAGGTTCGCGACCTCCGCCAGGCGGCGCATGTGCTCGAGCCGGTTCTCAGGCTTGCGCTCGATGTCGGCGTCGACGCCGTAGAGCACGCTGCCGATACCGACGAAGTACACCACCTTGCCGTCCTCGAACAACTTGCTCTCGATGGCCTTCGCGACGCCCTTCCGGTCGATCTCGTGCTCGCCGGTGACGAGGATCAGCGAGGCCTTCTGGTTGTACTTCTCGGCCCGCCGCTCGGGCTGAATGACACTGGGCTCCCACTTGTAGTTGCGGAGGAGCACCCGGTCCCGCACGCCCGCTTGGCGGTCGGGCAGCGCCTCGCGCACGATGCCGCCGCCTCGGATCTCGAAATCATCGACGATGACGAATCGGCTGGTGGCGGGAACGTCCTCCGCCAGGTCGCAGGCGATGGCCCGGTCGAGCTTGAGGATGCACTCGGCGACCTCGTGCCGCTGGATCGCAATCCGCTGCTCGGCGGTGCCGAGCGTCGAGGCGTCCAGGACCCGCAGCACCTCCTCCACCCGCGCCGTGACCCGGGCGGTGCCGAGCTTGAGGAGGTATTCCTTTCGCTTGACCATCGGGTCGCGGCCGAGCCAGAACAGGCTCACTCGCAGTCGCGTGGTCACCTGCGGGCGACGCTCCGTCTCGAGCGTCGCGACCTCGCCGCGGGTGATGTAGATCTGCTCGTTCAGGGTGAAGCCGACCGCATAGCCCGCCTCCGCCCGGGTTGCCGCCGCCCGGTTGAAGGCCTCGATGGTCTTCACGCGGCTCTTCTTGCCCGAGGGATAGAAGATGACCGGATCGCCGACTTTCACGGCGCCGGAATCGATCGTCCCCGAGACGATGCGGCGATCGTCGCCCTGCTTGGTGAACTTGTACACGTCCTGCACCGGCATGCGGAACGGCCGGTGGACCTCCGAGGGTTCGCTGTGGAACGCGTCCAGCGCGTCCAGCACAGTGGGTCCCGTGTACCAGCCGAGGTGGGCGGACCGGTCCGCGATGTTGTCGCCGCTGCGGCCGGAGACGGGGATGAACGCCGACGGTTGGATACCCACCTGGTCGAGGAAGGCCCCATACTCCCGGCGTATCCGCTCGAACACCGCCTGGTCCCAGTTCACCAGGTCCATCTTGTTGACCACCACCGCCAGCTGCCGGATGCCGAGCAACGACACCATGTAGCCGTGGCGCCGCGAGTTCTCCTGCACCCCCTCGGCCGCGTCGATCACGAGCAGCGCGGCTTCGGCCCGCGCGGCGCCGGTGATCATGTTCTTGAGGAACTCGATATGGCCCGGCGCGTCGAGGATCAGGTAGGGGCGCAGGCTGCTCTTGAAGAACACGCGGGCGGCATCGATGGTGATGCCCTGCGCCTGCTCGTCCTTGAGCGCATCCAGCAGGAAGGCGTACTCGAACGGCTTCGAGTTCAACTCGCACTGCGCCCGGACCGACTCGAGCTTGCCCTCGGGCAGCGAGTGGGTATCGGCCAGCAGGCGGCCGATGACCGTGCTCTTGCCATGGTCCACATGGCCGACGATCACGATGTTCATCCGCTGGGTCCCGGCCGGGGCGGCCACGCGCGGCTCGGGCGGTGCGATGGAAGACGACATGGGCGTGAAACGTTCCTCCGAGAGTCGAAGGTCGTCGGGCAGGCACGACCTATTTCGCGGGCCGGCCCGGACCTCGGGCCGGCCTGCGTCAGCGAGTGGCTACCTCACCGCTGTCAGCGCCGATTGTGCTGGTGGCGCGAATCAGGACGGTTGAAGACGAACCCGCGGCGCCACGGCGGAGCGGCTCACTGTTCCTCCGCGGCGTAGTCGTATGGATAGTAGTAGTCGCCTTCCTTCGCGACCTGGCCACCCGGATCGTTCAGTACGGTTCCGATGACGCGCGCGCCGACGTTGGCCAGCTGCTGGCACGCCCGCTGGGCGGCATTCTTGTCGGTGGCCCCGGCACGCACCACGAGCAGCACGCCGTCGGTGAGCGACGCCACGATGCCGGCATCGGCGGTGGCCAGCACCGGCGGAGTATCGAGCACGATGATGTCGTACTGCTCGCGCAGCTCCTGCAGCAGCACCTTCATGCGCGTCCCGCTGAGCAGGTTCGCGGCGTTGGACGGCAGGGCGCCACAGGGCAGGATCGACAGGCCCACAACGGACGTGTCTCGGATGGCCGGCAGCCGCGGCGCGCCCGGCGCCGACGAGGCCGTGAGCAGCTCCATCAGGCCCGGTGCTCGCGGCAGGTGGAACAGGCCGTGGACCCGCGGGCGACGGATGTCGCAATCCACCAGGAGCACCCGGAGGCCGTCGTACGCCAGCGTCACCGCCAGGTTGGCCGCCGTGAGCGTCTTGCCCTCACCGGGCGCGGCACTGGTCACCACCAGCGTCTTGAGCGCCTCGCCGCCGTCGGACCAGATCAGACTGGTGCGAAGATTTCTGAATGCCTCGATGCCGATCGAAAACGTCTGACCGCCCGACATCGGCGAGCCGGCGCCCGGGCGCGCGCCCTTCCCCGAGCCCAGCAGCCCGCGCAGGCGCGAGCGCCCGTTGCCCGAGCCGCCGCTGATCCGGGGGATGACCGCCAGACCGGGCACATGCAGCACGGCCTCGAGATCTTCCGGCCGCCGCACCGAGGTGTTGAGGGCCTCGAGCAGATAGGCGAGCAGGAGTCCGAGCATGAGGCCTAGGACGATGCCCAGCGCCAGCTTCACGGCGGAAGCGGTCAGCACCGGCGCGTACGGTACGTCCGCCATGTCGACCACGTCCACGTCGCCGGCCTCGACCGCCTCGGCCATGCGCGCCTTGTTGTAGTCCTTTCGCAGATCATCACCCAGCCCGGCCAGCGCGTCCACCCGGCGGTTGAGCCGCATCTCCTCTTCGGCCATGGCGGGCAGGACCTGGATGGACGCGCCGCTCTGCCGCCGCAGCGCCGCCATGGCCTCCATACGGGCATCCAGCGTCTTCATCTGGCTGGCGACGGCATCCTCGAGCTTGGACGTGGTGGAGGCCGCGAGGCCCTTGAGCTGGATCACGTCCGGATTGGTCGCGGAGGCCTTCCAGGGGCCCGTGGTCATCGAATCGAGGCGATCCTGGTAGATCAGGAGCTGATGATAGATGGTCCCGACCGCCTGGTTGTCGCCAATGCCAGGGGCGGTGCCCAGCGCACGAATGGCCTGCACGCGGGCCTGTTCGTCCCCCGACTTGAGCTGCTGCTGGAGCGCCGAAAAGGTCCGCCGGTCGGCATCGAGCTCGGCCATTCGGGTCTCGATCTGCAGCGCCGTCTCCTGCTCGGCCTTGAGTTTGTCCGCGCTGCTGGCGAGCTGCTGGCGGCTGCGAAAGTTGGCGAGCTCGCCCTGGGCGCGCGCCAGCATGCTGTCCGTCTGCGCCAGCTGTTCGCCGAGGAACTCGCGGCGGCGGCGGGAGCGCTCGCGCGCCCACTGGACGTTCAGTGTCTGGAAGGCCTGGACGGTGGAGTTGACCGTGCGCTGGGCGGAGACCGGATCGTACGCCGTGTAGCCGACGTCGATCACGTCCGTCTCGGTCCGTCGAGCGATGAGGAGTCCGGCGAGCAGCCCGTCGATAGCGGACTCGCGCCCGCCGATGCCGAGGGTGGCGGTTTCCATCGCGGGCCGCGAGCGCACGCTGAACTGGACCACGCCAAGGTTGATCATCTGCCCGTAGGGGGCCGTGACGGTTCGGTCGGCGCGTTTCGCGACGACGTCATTGGGCCGGAAGGTGAGATTCACCGAGTCGCCCGCCGCACGCGGGTCCACATGCACGCCGTCCAGCAGGCCGGTCGTGAAATCCGGGGTCCAGCTCGCGAGCTGCAGGCCCAACGTGTCCACTACCAGTCCCGCTACCGTGCGGCTCTTGATCAGCTCGACGATGGACATCATCGGGTCTGTGGTCTTCGGCAGGCCGGGGGCCTCGTCGTTGTCCCCGGTGAGCGTCTGGCGCTCGCCCGCGAACCGAAGCATGGCGTTGGCGTGATACGTGGCCGGCTCGCGCGAGGCCAGAAACAGCCCGATGGACGCGCCGACCAGGGTCATCGCCAGGATGAGCTGGTAGCGCCGCCGCAGGACGGTCAGCACCTGGCGGACCGTGACCGACTCGCCGCCCTCCTGCGCCTCGAGGGGCCTGAAGGAGCCGTCGATCGAGCCGGGCAGCATGCGGTTGGACGGAGGCAGAGGGGGCATGGGGTTCCTAGGGTCTACGCGAGACGCGGTCGATGAGCAACCCGACTGACGCCACCGATCCGATGATGCCCAGGGCGGGTATCAGGATGTCTTTCATGAACGACTTCTTCCGGTCGATGACGATCTGGTCGCCCGAACGGAGCGGGGTGGTTCCCGCCGAGCCGTGCGGATCCGACAGATTCAGAACGATCTGCTGCTGCTGGCCGCTGCCGGTGAGGCGGATGATGCGGACCCGGTTGTTCGCCGCGGTCGCGGTCGGTCCGCCGGCCCGCGCGATGGCCTCGCCCACGGTGGTCTCGGGACGAGTGGCAAAGACGGCCGGCCGCGTCACCTCGCCCGACACGGCGAGGCGGATCAGCGGCTCCATGACGAACTGCGGGCTATCCTCGAACTGCGACAGAAACGCGCGGAGGTTGCTTTCGGCTTTGGCGAAGGGCAGCCCGGCCACCTTCACGCTCCGGAAGAGCGGGTGCGTGATCGAGCCGTCCGGCGCGATGACGTAGTCCCCACTGAACTCCGGCTTCCGCCACACCACGATGCGCACCGAATCTCCAGGGGCCAGCACGTTCTGCACCCCCGAGGCGGCGGGCTCCTGCGCGGCCAGGGCCGCCGGAAGGGTGAGAACGAGCCAGACGAACGCGAGACTCGAAGTCAGGGTGCGCATAGGCCTCGGGGCGCGGCAAAGAGGGTGATCGGTTCCCAGGGAGCCGGGTGCTCCGCAGTCGGGAAGCCCAGCGGCAAAGCAGGTTCCATGCCCCGGTGCAGCCCAAGCACGCAATTTATCATAGCCTTGGCGCTAGAGCACCTGCCGAGTCCGGCCCGGCGAAGTGGGCGGACACATAGAGGATCGAACTAGGGGGCCGTGCCGCACCTGAGGTGTGGCGGAGAGGCAACAGTCCTGAACGCTCGTACCGCGTCAAGCGGTAACGACACCAAAATGCCGGCCACCCTGAGCGGTCGCCGCCGGCCGGCTGCACCTCTCAGGCGGGCTCAGGAGCGGGAACAGGACCTCGTGGGTGCTGCCCCCAGGCCCGCGGCCAGATCTCTCAGGGACAGCTGGTTTCCGCTGCTGGCCATGAACGCCTCGTCGGCGCGCCACATGTACAGCCCGCACCCCGCCTTCCCCAGCAGGAGACCCCAGTCACGGACCTGCTCCGGCG
>JBOHSB010000413.1:0-7162 GCA_050733015.1 Gemmatimonadales bacterium | reverse complement strand
CCTCCCTCCGCCAGGCCTTGAGCCGCTCGAGGGTGCCAGGGTCGACTTCGGCCGCGACCGCCGGCGCCAGGGCCGGAGTGGCCTCCCGCCCCCGGCGACCCGAGCGTGCCCGCGGGGCGCGACGCGGCGCCGTCCCGGGGAGCGCCAGCTCGGGCCGATGCTCTCCCTTGGCGACGCGGCGGCCCTCCGGCGTGAGCGCGAGCACGAACGCGCCGGGCCGGCCGCCTTCGATGCCATGGCGATCGATCAGGCCGGCATCGGCGAGCACGTTGAGCAGATCCTTCACCTCGTCCGCCGGCACCCCGGCGAGCTTGCCGTACGTCGGCACCCGGTCGAGGCCACGATCGATCACCTCGCGCACCTTGCTCCCGGTCAGGACCTGGGCGATGCGCTCGACCCCGAAGCGGCCGGACAACCGTCCGACGCCGGAGAGCGCGATGCGGACCCGCAGCAGCTCATCGTCGTCGAGCGGGCGGCCCGAGGTGCGACCCCATCCCAGGCAGACATCGCAGGTACCGCAGCGGGGCGCCGCGCCGCCCCGCGCGCCTCCCGCGAAGTAGTCGTACACGAACCGCGTGCGACACCCGCGGGAGAACGCGTAGCGCACCATCATGTCCAGCCGCTCGCGGTCGCGGTGCGCCTTGTGGCGGCGCACCGCCTCGTCGAGCGGCATGGCGCCTTCGCCGGGGTCGATGCCCGCGCTCTCCGCCGTGCGCCGAAGCAGCCGCGCCGCCGTGCCGGCGCTCATCGCGCCGGCCGAGTCGCGACCCAGACGCTCGGCGATCTCGTCGTCGCTCAGTCCCTCACCCAAGAGCCTCCAGGCCTGGCGCAGGACCTCGGGTGGCGGGTTGGCTCCGGCGAGAAAAAACTCCTGGGTGCGCACGTCCGCGGGGGAGAACAGCAGCGTGCATTGGGCGGGACCTCCGTCGCGCCCCGCCCGGCCTGCCTCCTGATAGTAGGCCTCGACGCTGCCGGGAATCTCCACGTGAATCACGAACCGGAGGTCGGCCTTGTCCACGCCCATGCCGAACGCGTTGGTGGCCACGATGACGTCGAGATCGCCGACGACGAACTGCTCCTGCACCCGGACCCGCGCCTCGTCCGAGAGACCGGCGTGGTAGCGGCCAGTGCGATAGCCGAGCCGCGCCAGATGGTCGGCCCAGAGCTCGACGGCCTTGCGGGTGGCGGCGTACACGATGCCGGGCACACCCACGGTTGCCACCAGTCGCGCGAGCGCCGCCGCCTTCTCATCGCGGCCGCGACAGGTCTCCACGGCGAGGGTGAGGTTGGTGCGCTCGAATCCGGTGATCAGGTCGAGAGGGTCCTCGAGTCCGAGCTGCGCCGCGATGTCCGTCCGAACATCCGGCGTGGCCGTGGCGGTGAACGCGGCGGCGGGCACGTCCAGGGCCGCCCGCACGCCGGCTAGGCGTCGGTAGTCGGGACGGAAATCGTGCCCCCACTGGCTGATGCAGTGGGCCTCGTCCACCACCAGCCGCGTGGGCCGGCTGCGGAGGAGCGCTTCCCGGAACGCCGGATTGCCCAGCCGCTCCGGCGCGATGTAGAGCAGCTTGAGCCCGCCCGACGCCATGGCGCGCTCGACCCGGGCCCGCTCGTCGGGCAGAAGCCCGGAGTGGAGCGCCGCCGCCTCGATGCCCAGGGCACGGAGCTTGTCCACTTGGTCCTTCATGAGGGCGATGAGGGGGGACACGACGACGGTGACCCCGGGCAGCAGCAGCGCCGGCAGCTGAAAGCAGAGCGACTTGCCGGCGCCCGTGGGCATGACCGCGACCAGGTCGCGTCCCTGGAGCAGGGCGAGCGACGCCTCACGCTGGCCCGGACGAAACTCGCGCAGGCCGAACCGGTCGTGCAGCGTGCGCTCGAGCGCCTGCACCTCGGGGACGGCGCGGTCGCCGGCGATATCGGTTGTCACGGGGGTAATCTAGCGGCGTCGGGCGGGCGGCCCGCAAGCACGAAAACGTGCCGGCGGGCGCCGCGCGCCGCACCGGCCTACTGCACCTTGATGACCTTCCCCACGGAGGGCACGCCGTTGCGGTTGAGAACGAACACGAGGTAATGACCCGGTGGCGCCAGCTTGCCGTTGGTTGGCGTGGTCACCTTCACCGTGGTGGCCGTCTTGGTGAAGCTCAGCGTGTTGGCGCGCTGGTTCGCGTCGAATGCGTGGGTGACCGAGCCCAGGCGGATCCAGCGGACGTCGGTGATCTGCAGCCCGTTCGGGGTATTGACCGTGAACTTCTGGCCGTAGCCGACGGAAGTCTGCGACAGACTCGTGATAGTGGGACGCGCCCCCTTGAACAGATAGGGCGGCCGGAAGATCTCGCTGTTCGTCTGGCGGGGGTACAAGTCGGCGCTGCCCGGCACCGCGGCGTCGCCGCTGCCGCCGTGGAGCACGGTCCCGTCCGGCAGCAACAGCGACACCGAGTGGTATGCCCGGTCAATGGCGTTGCTGGCGAGCTGAGTCCAGTGGCCGGTCTTGGGGTCCCACACCTCGGCCGCGTGAACGGCGCCCGACAGGGTGTTGAAGCCGCCTGCGCTGGTGCCGCCGGTCACCAGGACCTGGCCGTTGGGCAGGATGGTCGCGTTGAGGTGCCGGCGGGCGAAGTTCATCGGGTCCGTGCTCGCCCACTGCGGTGACGCGGAGTTCAAGTCGATCATCTCGGCCGTGGGGGTCGGCGCGGCGGCCTTGGGGTCGGGGCTGCCCCACTGCAGGTACCCGCCGCCGCCGGCATACAGAATCTTTCCGGTGTCGTACATGACCGCGGAGCCGTAGTCGCGATTGAACGGCCAGACGTGCGCCAGCGAGGAGTTCCAGCTCCAGCTCCCCCGCCCTTTGGTCGTCACCGCGTCCGGATTGAACCAGCGCGAGGTCACCCGTTCGCCCGCGTAGAACAGCTTTCCGTTGGGCGCCACGAAATCGCGCGGGTAGTAGGGCAGGCTGAGGGTGGAGCCGGTGAGCTGCACCCAGTGGTTGTTCTCCCAGATCTCCGGGGCGACCACGATCGTCGAGGTCGTGTCGCGGCCGGCGACCGTGATCATGCGTCCGTCCCACAGCGTCGTGACCGTCGGGTACCAGCGCCCCCTCGCCATCTTGGGCAGGCCGGCGACCCAGGTCTCGCTCACCGGGTCGAAGATGTTGGTGACGTCGAGCCCGCGGTCGTCGTCCTTGTGGCCGCCCGAGACCATGAGCCGGCCGTCGGCCATGAAGGCATGGCCCGAGCAGAACAGCATCGTGTCCACGTGAACGATCGGCGCCGTGCTGGGCGGCCCGGTGGCCGGGTCCCACAGCCGAGGCATGGCCATGGTGCCGTCGAACTCGTACTTGCCCCACGCGAGCACCTTGCCGGTCGCCAGGAGGTGGACATGCAGCGGGACGATGGCCCAGTCCACCGGAGCGTCCCACTTGCCGGTGGAGGCCTCGGGCGGAAGGGTGTTGATGATGATGGTTTTCGAGGTCTTGGAGACCGAGCCGGACGCGAACCGGATGGTCTGCGCGCCCGCGCCGGCGATGCCGAGGTCGGTGAAGGCCGCGGTGCCGTTGGTCCGCGTCGTCGCCGTCAACGTGCCCTGCAGCGTCCCCGTCCCCGTGGCGATGCTCGCCGTCACCGCCACGCCCGGGAGCACCACCCCGCCGGCGTCCTTCACCAGCACGATCGGCTGCAAGGTCGGGCCCCAGACCTCGGTGTCGAGCGCGCTCGCGGGAGGCTGCTTCTTGATCGTGAGGGTCGCCGGCGTGCCGGTCGTCGCGAGCGCCGGAGTCGATTCCTCGGGGCGCGTCACGTTGTCGCCGTTGCAGGTGATGGACCCGGCGGCCAGGGACACGGCCAGGATGACGCGAGCGGCTCGGCGGGATGGGGACATGGCGCCTTGGGAAGAAGGACGGGGGAATAGGAGCAGGAACCGAGCCACGCCGAGACCGCCGGCCTGCCGGCTAAGTCATTGTCAAATAACATGTTTCGCCATGAAAATGACCGGGCTGTGGCAGTCGGTCAACACGGATGCGGCAGGTGGGGACTAGCCAGGCTCACGGTCGAGGGCATCGCGCAGGCGGTCTACCAGCTCCTCGATGGTGAACGGCTTCTGCAGAAAGCCCGCGCCGGGCGAGAGCACGCCATGAGTGGCGACGGCCTCGCTGCTGTACCCCGACATGAACACCACCCGGATTCCGGTCCGGACGCTGCGCATGCGGTGCGCCAGCTCGCCCCCGTTCATGCCGGGCATGACCACGTCGGTCAGCAGCAAGTCGATCGCGCCCTCGTGGCCTTCCGCGATCCGGAGCGCGGCGGCCCCGTCCTCCGCCTCGAGCACCCGATATCCCTGCGCGGCGAGGATCCGGCGCACCGGGGACCGGACGCCGGGCTCGTCCTCCGCCACGAGGACCGTGCGCCGTCCGCGCCAGGCGTCACCCGTCATGGGCCTCCCCGCGCGGTGAAGGTGGCAGGGCGGCGAGCAGCTGATCCACGGAGGCGGATTGCTCCGCGCGTCCGTGGAGGAAGGCCAATCGAATGTTGAGACGCCACCGGCGCGCGACGTCGCGATTGTGCTCGTCGAGCCGGCGTGCCAGCCGGCGCCGGGCTCGCTCCTGGCAGTCGGGGCCGGCGTCGCGCAACAGCAGCGCGAACTCGTCGCCTCCCACCCGCGCGAGGACGTCACTGTCGCGGAAGGTGGTGCGCAGGACGCTGGCCGCGTCCCGGAGGGCGCGGTCGCCCTCGAGCCTGCCGTGGACCGCGTTGATCTGGGTCAGCCCGTCGACGTCCGCCACGCCCAGCACGAACCGCACGCCGCTCCGGCGCGCGCGCCGCAGATCATCTTCGGCCCGCACCGTGAAGCCGCGGCGGTTGGTAAGGCCGGTGAGGGTGTCGGTCAGGGACATCTCTTCCAGACGGCTCTGCAGCCGGTGGCGCTCCATCGCGTAGCGGACCACTCTCGCCAGCACCGCGGCGGTAAACCGCCCCTTGATGAGGTAGTCGTGCGCGCCCAGTGCCACGGCCGCCTCGGCTTCGGGCTGGTCCGCCAGGTCGGTGAGGATGACGACCGGCGTCCCAGGCGCCTCATGCAGGAGTCGGGCGCAGGCCTCGAGACCCGGAGCATCGGCGAGGCCGAGGTCCAGCAGCACCACGTCCACGGTGTCTTCCCGGAGGCGGGCGCAGGCGGCGGCCACCGTGGTGAGGGCCACGATCGCGGGTGCGGGCTGGAACGCGTCGGCCAGGATGCGACCGGTCGAGAACACGTCCGCCGGGTTGTCCTGGACCAGGAGGACAGTCACCGGTGCAGTGACCGCATCGGGATTGGAGGCCAGGAGAGACTCCGAGCAACGGCAGCTTCGCCCCCGCCGATCGTTCACTCGGGGCTGGAGCGGAAGCCATGTATCCAGGGGGTCCGGGAATTCTCGGCCTTGCCGGGCGTGGAGTCAAGCGGGGTGCGGATCACGTCGGCCTCAACCAGCCGAACTGGGTCCTCACGGGCTCGGAGCACCCTGGCGGGCCGTCACGAGCAGGCCGGCTCCGCGGATCGCGACCGACCGGTGGCGCGGGCTTCTGCCTCGGTCTTGAAGTACACCAGGTCCGGAGACTCGAAGGCGAGCCGGCAGCTGCTCGGGAAATACGTCCGGCCGTCCGGCCGGGCCGCCCACGGGTGGGAGCGACGAAACGGGCTGACGACGGCACGCGCGCTCGAGTCCCGGCTTGCCGAGGCGGGCGATGGCGCAGGCGGCGCCGATGCCTTCGGTGTAAAGGGTCGGTTCGGAAGCGCGGAATCCCTCGGTAACGCGGATGCCATCGGTGGGAAGGACGCGGTTGGCAGTGCGGAGGCCTTGGGTGGCGCCGGTTCCTTCGGTCGCGCCGGCGTCCGCGGTGGCGCCGGTCCCGCATGAGGTGGCGCCGCGGGCGCCGATTTCTCCAGTGGTGCCGATCCCTTCATTAGCGCCGCGGGCGGCACGGTATCGGCTGAAGCGGATAACGGCGGTGAGTCGGTCAGCGTGTCGGGTGCGCCGACGGCGACCTCGCTGCGGAGGTCGGCCCCCTCGGTCCCAAACCGCTTCCACCCGAACCAGGCACCTGCTGCGATGATGGCCCCTGCCACGAGCCAGCCGAGCCGCCGGCCCACACTACGGTGCGCGGCCGTCGGGATCAGGGCCGCCCGTTCCAGGTCCTCCGCGAACGCCGTGACCGAGGAATAGCGCCGGCGGCGAGAGGCGAGCGCGCGGCCGAGGACGCGCCGCAAGGCCCGGGGAATGGCCCGCGCTGCAGATCCGGTATCCGGCGGGACGCCGGTCAGCAGGTGGTGCAGCACCGCGCCCAGGCTGAACACGTCATCCAGCCGATCCAGGGCGTGGCCGGCTCGTCGTTCCGGACTGGCGTACCGCGGGTCCGCGGATCGATCAACGCTTCGTGCGCGATCTCCCTCGTACGCCGAGAAATCGAAGCGGATCAGCTTCACCGACCCCCGCTCTCCATCGCCGGGTGTGACGAGGATCGTCTGCGGTGAGACACCGCCGTGCACCACACCGACTCGATGCGCCGCGTCGAGTCCAGCCGCGGCCTGAAGACAGATGTCCACCGCCTGGGGCCGGGGTACGGTGCCGCCGACGGAGAGCATGTCGGAGAGCAGCTCGCCGGTGAGAAACTCCGCCACCGCGTAGACGAGTCCCTCGGGGGTCTCCCCCACGTCGAGCAGCCCGGCCACGTGGGAATTCCGTATCTGGCACGCCCGTCGAAGCTGGAGCCAGTGCTCCTCGCTCAGGGACGGAATGCCGGCGGGCGCAGAGCTCGCGGGGCGCCGGAGGATGGTGAGCGCGACCAACTGCCCGGTCTGGTCATACTGGGCGCGATAAAGCGGCCCTTCGCTGCTCGTTCCCATCCGCTCCAGCACGCGGAGACCGCCCGGCAGGACTCGGCCAACGAAGGGATCGGGCGCTTGGGCGGGCGTGGTCATCGGCAGAGCCGCTCGAGGAAATGCGTGGTACGGGACATGTAACTACGCGTCGGGCCGGAAGCAACCGACGGTCGTCGGAGGCCCCGGGACGGGGGCAAAGAAACCGCCCGACGCGACTTCGGTCGCGTCGGGCGAGGGCCTTCCAGAGAGCGGGCGACCGGACTCGAACCGGCGACGTCCAGCTTGGGAAGCGAGCGACCCCGACGCGGACCAG
>JBOHSB010000412.1:0-2109 GCA_050733015.1 Gemmatimonadales bacterium | reverse complement strand
GGATGGTGTCGCCCTGGTGGAAATGCTCGCGGTGGTTCTGCTCGCGGTAGGGGATGATCGCCTCCGCCTCGCGGAACTTGTTCAGCATGATGACCAGCTTGCCGCGCTCGATCTGCTGGACCTCGCCGCTCAGGAGCTCGCCCACCTTGGAGGCGAACTCCTCGCGGATCCGGGTCCGCTCGCCCTCGCGCACCCGCTGGATGATGCGCTGCTTGGCGGCCTGCACGGCCAGCCGGCCGAACTCGACGAACGGCACCTCTTCCTCGAGCATGTCGCCGACCTGGAAGTCGGCGTCCTCGTAGCGGGCCTCTTCGAGGGCGATCTGCCAGCTGGGATCCTCGATCGTCTCGACCACCTGCCGGAGCCGGACGACCTTGATGGTCCCCTGCATCTCGTCCACGCTGAGCTCGAACTTGACGTTCGGGCCGAACTTGCGGACCAGCGCCGCCTGGATGCCGTCCCGCAGCAGGTCCAGCAGGTCGGAGCGCTCCAGCTGCTTCGCGGTGGTCAGCTCGCGGAAGGCGGCCAACATTTCGGTGGATCCTGCCATGCGTATCACTCCTCTGAACGCGAGAGGTCTCGCTTCAACGTCGTCGTGCGTCGGCTCGCTTCATCCCGAGCGAAGCGAGGGACCTACTTTTTCGGATCGGACCAGCGCGGCGGCGTCCCGGTTCTCCGAGGCAAGCTCCCTCGCTTCGCTCGGGATGACGGTCAGCGTCCCCGCCGCCCTCGATGCGGACCGTGCCCCGATGCCTCGAGCTTCGGCAAGTCCGCCACCAGCGTCGCGTCGCGGATGTCCTCGAGCGACAGCGTCACCTCCGCCCCGCCCTCCTCCCGCAGCGTCACGTGCTGGTCGTCGGGCACGGCCACGATCTCGACCTGGCATCGTCCGCCCAGCGCCGAAGCCCGCACCCGCGCGCGCTGACCCACGAAGCGCCGCCAGTGCTCCGGCCAGCGCAAAGGCCGCTCGATGCCGGGAGAAGAGACCTCCAGCACGTACCGCGGCCCGACCATCGCGCTCGATTCGAGGAATCGCTCGAGGGACCGGCTGATCCCGGCACAGTCGTCGGCCGTAATACCCTGGCCGGGTCGGCTGTCCGGGCGGTCCACCCGTACCTGCAGGATGGGGCGCTCTACGGTCCCGACGCGGCGCAAGTCGACGAGCTCGAAACCGAGACCGGCGAGGTGGGCGCGAATAGGAGCGAGCAGCGCGTCGACAGACATCGGGGGTTGCAGGAAAAAAAATGTGGGGGAACTCCCCCACATCGCAGTTGGCCCGACCAGGCGCCCCCGGGACAGCACTTAAAAGCTACCGCGCCCCGAGGGCGGAGTCAATCCGATCGCGCCACGCCCAGATAGGCCACCATGCGGCCGTCGGCACCCCGCGAGGCGCGGTGGCTATAGAAGGAGGCGCGGTCGTGCGCGCTGCACCAGCCGGAGCTCGAGACCTGCCGGATGCCCAGCCGGTCGCCCTGCCGGACCAGTTGCTCCCGCAGATCGAGGTGCCAGGGCCCCGGGCCCTCCGCCGGCTCGCCGCACCCGGTCATGACCTCAGAACCAACTTCATAGCACGACCCGCAAATGCCTATGCCAAGATGCATTAGAACATCGGCAGGTGCCGATCCAGTAGCCGTCAGGAGGCGTTCCAGCCCGACCCCCAGGATGCCACCGGCTGTGCCGCGCCAGCCCGCGTGGAGCAGCCCGATTCCCCGGCCCGGTACCAGCAGGTACACCGGAATGCAGTCGGCCACGGTGAGGGTGACCAGCGTGCCGCGGGCGGTGGTGATCCAGCCGTCCACGCCTTCGACGTGGAGCCAGCCCCGGCCCTGCCCCACCGTCTCGACCCCGACGCCGTGGACCTGATTTCCCAGCACCACCAAGTCGAATCCGACCTGGGCCCGGCGAAACGCGCGCCAGCGGCTCATGACCTGGCCGACCCCCGCGTCGGTCCACAGGCCGAGATCGAAGCCGCGGCCCGGCTCGGTGCCGCGGCCGGTGATGCCGGCGAGCACGCCGTGGGAACGCCAGGTGGGAAGATCGTAGAGCGGGAGCGGGCCGGGACGGAGCTCCTCGCGGACCACGCGAGCGACGGGCGCCCTCATCCCGAGC
>JBOHSB010000411.1:0-10529 GCA_050733015.1 Gemmatimonadales bacterium | reverse complement strand
GCTGACCCGGTCCCGCTCCACGCCGACCACCCGCCTATTTGGTGGCGGTGACCTGAGGCGCGGGTACCACCGCCGCGGTGCTGATCTTCCACTCCTGCATGCCGCGCCGGAGAACGACCAGATAGCGGCTGAGGGTCACGCTGCCGTCGGAGCCCTTGTTGCTCATGGTGCCGACGTCCCAGGCGGTATTGCCGTACACCCGCATCGTGTCGGACGAGATGGTGGCCTGTCCCCAGCTCGGCGCCCGCTCGGCCAGCGACGCGCCGATCGCCGCTCGACCCACGAGCGTGCTTCCGTCGGCCCGGATCAGGATTGCGTCGGATAGATACATGGCCGCCAGCTCGGCCGGCGCCTTCCTGTTGAAGGCATCCGCGTACTCCGCGCGGAAGGTGTTGATCTCCTTGATGGCAGTCCGCACGGGAACTCTCGGCGCCTCGATGCCCTGGGCAGCGGCCGGCGATGTCGCGGCCAACGCGAGGGCGGCAGCGAGGAGGCCGATCCTGGCACGGCGGCGGGGTATCATGGAAAGCTCCGGGTTAGCGAGGATGCGAATGCCGTAACTCAGCGACGCACTCCCAACCTCGCCTCCCGACGTGAAACGGGCGTGAATGTACGGGGCCGGTCTGCACCGGCCAGAGTCTTGGACCTCCGGAAGTGTGGCTGAGGACGCCTGGCCTCGTCGGCCTCGGCATCACCGTGCACTGGCGAGCAGCGACCCCGGGCGCTTCGAGATGGCGGCGGGCTCGGCGGCCGTGAGGGTCTCGATGAACTCGCGCTCGCCACGGACCGACTCGAAGTCCTCGTCGAGGACGGCGCGATTGAGATATCCGACCGTGCCTTCGCCCGCCTCGTCCCCGGCGGCCCGAAGGGCGGCGGCGGCCCGGGCGGCCTCGTTGTGAATCGCGTGGACGCAGGCCGCGCCGTAGTACCCCTCGGCGCGCAGGCGCTTCGAGGCGCTGCCCCTGAACTCGCCCAGCAGCGCCTGGCACAGCTCGAGCGAGCGCTCGAAGTCGATCATCAGCTCGGCGAAGTCCACCCACCGGCCCGCTTCGTCGGAATCCTCGTGGCTGGTGAGCACCTTGAGAAGCTGCACCGTGATCCGATGCATGCGCTGGATCTCCGCCGTGTCCAGCCCTGCCTGGAGGGCCCGCTCCTCGGCGCCTTCCGAGAGAACGGCCGGCACCGGGTCCCCGGGGATGGCGTCGTCCGGCCCGCCGGGGATGCCTTCCAGCGCATCGAGCTCCCGCAGCCGCGCGATCAGGTCGGCCGGCGCGAGGTCGGTGAGGAGGCCTTCCGACAGGGTGACCGCGGCCTGCCGCAGGTACTGCGGGTACCGCTCGGGGTTCTCCTGCGCGCTCTTCCGCGCCCGCTGGAACTGGGTCGCGAACGGCCGCTGTGAGGTCTCCGAGATGCTGCGAAACATCCGGGTCAGCTGCGCCGCCGCCTCGGCCAGGGCGCCCGGCTTTTCCCCGCGGAGCCCGGCCTGCAGGCTCCGCAGCAGACAGGTCGCCTTCCCGTAGTAGCACCAGGCCAGGTCAATCCTGCGCTGCAGGTCGTCCTCGGTCTGGGCGAGCGATTGCTTGAGCTGCTCGATCGCGGTGTCATAGAGGAGCACCGCCTTCTCCGCGGCCAGCCGGAAGTCGTCCGCCCGGCCGAGCTCGAGATGGTGGAGCGCCGTCGCCTTCATGATCTGCGCCGCCTGGGCGGCGCCATCCGGCGACGGCACCACCTCGAGTTGGCGGATCACCTCGACGGCCACCTCGGCCTGGCGCAGGTCCTCGAGCGCGTGGTCGGTCTCACCCACCACCTTCCGGCACTGCGCCCGGTTGAGGAGGACCTGCACCAGCACCCACAGCACCCACACGACGTCGTCCCTCGTCTTACCGAACAGCCGCCGGTTGGGAATGTCCCCGAGCGCGGCCAGCGCATGCTCGCCCGTCAGCCGGCGGAGCTCGGCGATGGCCCGGTCGTACGCCTTGCCGTAGCTCGGAATGGCCGCGGTATGATCGTGCTCGTAGGCGAAGGTATCGGCCAGCCGAACCAGCAGCGAGGGGACCGCCTCCGGCTGGCACTTCCGGTGCGCCGCCGCCCGGAGAAGGAGCTTGCGGGCCTCGGCATAGCCGCCCCGCCGGATCAGCTGCTCGGCCTTGAGGCGGTACAGCTCGACCGCCGTGTCGCCGGTGATCCGGGACTGGGTCTCCAGCTGCTCCAGCATCCGCTGGCCCTGGGTGAGATAGTCGCCGTCGAGGCTCATCTCGACGGCCGTCAGCTGGAGCTTCGGCGAGAGATCCCGGCTGAACATGAGGCGGATCGCCTCGTCATAGTGCAGCCGCCCGTAGTGGATGCGGGCCGCGAGCACGGGATCGAGGTCTTCCAGGATCACGGTGCCGAGCCTCGTGATCGCGCCGTCCAAGGCCTCCGGGAACGGGTCGTCCGACAGGCTCTCGTGCCAGGTGAACGCGCTCTCGTTGGTCCAGGCCCTGAGGCGAAGCGGCGACTCGGTGTCGATGAGCAATCCATCGATGACGATGTTCCGCCTGCCGGTGATCAGGTACCGGAGCTGGGTCCAGAGCCAGTCCAGTGGGACCGAGGCGCCGGTCAGGCTGAGGCTGACGGACGGGGCCTCGCGCCCCACGCTGCGCGCGGCCGTGGCGCCCGTGGCCTGGAGCGGCCAGGCGAGAATCTCGCGGCAGAGCAGCGAGGCGATGGCACTGCCGTCGTACGCCGAGGGAGACGAGACCGTGCCGAACGGGTGGATGATGAACCGCTGCCGCAGGCGGCGCCCGACCAGCGGCAGGCGCATCGCGATGGCCAGGATCGTGAACGGCAGCAGCAGCGCGGCGGCGGTCACCCCCGTGTGGAACAGGAGCTCGCCGTGGCGAGGAAGGTCGAGGGCCAGCACGCCGACCTCGGCGGCGAGGGCCAGGCCCAGCAGGAGGAACAGCGCCAGCGTCCGTCGCAGCTTGGCGTTCTGGATAGTCAGCATGGTTCCTCCTCCGTGTGTGCGTGAGAGCCACCAGACGGCATCTTGCCCGCACCGCGCCGATGCAGTGCTGGCCCAGGACCGGGTCCTCATCATGAGGTGCTTGATGAGCTCGAAGCCGGGCATCGGCTCCTCCGTCACGAGATGAGTGCATTCCAGAGGTGGACGACGAGGGCGCACGGTCCTGGCGCCAGGCGGCACACCGGCTGGGCGATTCTCACCGCGACGTGCCACAGACCGAAGGGTATAGCGAGGACGACGTAAGCGAGCGCCCAGAAGACCAGCACCCACTTGACCGTGGCGAACAGGGTGCCCAGCGGCTGCAGACCGGCCCTGGGAGACAGCACCAGGAGCAGGGCCGCGTTCTCCCCGAGGTCCAGCACGGCGGCCAGCCCCCAGCTCCAGGCGACGACTCTGGAAACCTCGCCCAGGTAAGGGGAGTACGTGGCGAACACCTGGCCGGCCAGCAGGGCGCTGGCCGCGCCCGCGCAGGCGTACGCCAAGATGAAGAAGAAGTCCAGCCGGAGCTGTCGTCGCAGGCTTATTCGCCCGATTTCCCCCCATAGGGTCATGAGCTTGCGGGCTCGGCCCGGCGTCCCGGCAAACTCCAGCCTGAGCTGGGTCGGCTTGGGTGTCATGCCCGGAACATCGGCGAGCGCCCGCATGCGGGCGCCAAGAATGGCCATCACGACACCGCTCACGAGCAGCAGGAGCCAGAGCAGACACGCGAGATTCATGGCTTCCTCGTCCTGGACGGCGACCGTCTCATTGGTTATCCGGCAGATGGGTCGAGGGGTCGCAACAGAGGCGGTAGATGCTGTCCAGCTCCTCCAGAGTCTGCGGCATCGCCGCATCGCCCAGGATCCTGGCGGCCTCCGGGCGGCTGAAAGGGCAGCGCCTGCCCTTGCGGACGCAGCACTGCCCGTCAGACGTGGCGGGGTTCGGCCGGGCCCTGACATCGCCCTTCAGAACGGCGTGAGGCAGGTCGCCCTCGTGGGGCAGGCGCTCCCGATCGAGTCCCCACGCGTCGGCCCATTTGGGATGCTCGGCGTGCCCGTCGTAGTACAGGTGGCTCAGGCGCACCAAGGTCGTGAAGCAGCCGTGCGCAATGCTCTTGGCCTGGCGTTGCCGCCGGAAGCCCATCATGGGGTGGAAGGCGAAGGTGCCGCACAGCCAGGCCGGCTTCACGGCGATGACCTCGAGGTCGAGCGGCTGGTACGCCGCCTCCGCGTCCTTGGGCTTGCCGTCCGGGGTGTGCGTGTCGTGCCACACGATCTCGCGGAGCCCCTCCTGCGCCTTGGCGTAGACATCCAGCTTCAGGTTGTACTTGAGGCGGCTCGCGCGCCGGGACAGCTTGGGCCAGTCGTTCTGCATCTGGGCGATCTGCCCGCTGCACCACTCCATGATCCTCCGCTTGAGCCGGGGATCGATGTCCTGGCCTTCGAGCGCGTCGGGACCGAGCGGCTCGAGCCGCGGCTCCAGGGAGGTGGCGAGCAGCAGGTGGGGCACGGAAGTACCGTCCTTCACCGTCGGACGGCGAGGGATCGCTCCGGCCCACGAGGCCTGGTTGAGAAACTGCGCGACGGCATCGAGGGGAAGATTGTCCGTGACGCCGCCGTCGATGTACAGCTCGTCGCAACCGCTCCCGGGCAGGAATTCCCAGCCCCAGCGAGGGCGGAAGACGCCTGGAAACGCACTGCTGGCCAGCAGGCTCTCCCCCAGCAACTCCGGCCGCGAGTTCTCCAGGAGCTGGTCCTGGCCCAGCACCTCGAGGTGGCCGCCGGTCAGGTTGGTCACGGTGGCCAGGAAGCAGATGCCCCGGCTGCGGAAGACATCGAAGGCCTTGTCCGTATCGCCATTGTTCAGCGGCGCGCTGGGCGCCGCCGGCAACTGGTCCAGCACGTACTGCTCGATGAGCAGCCTGAGTGGCTCGGCGCCGAGCACCTGGTTGCTGATGCCGAGGCGATTGAGCCACTCCTGGACGAAGCCGCGCACCATGCGATCGGTGACGTCGTAGCGCTCGCGCCGGGCGGCCTCCACCACCTCCTTGAGCTCGAACGGGCTGATGTAGAGCAGCCGCTCGAGGCCGGCCAGCACCCGCCTGGCCTCGCGCCCGTAGATCCCGGGCCAGGGCGCGTCGTACCGCCGGAACACGCGGTCGGCCTCGCGGATGGAGAAGCCGGTGTGGGCGGCCCGGATGGTGACGGCACGGATGAAGTCCGCGAAGCGATCCGTCATCACCAGCCGGTCCACTCCCAGGTACACCGCGGCGAGCTGGGCGATCCGGCGGGCGCGCGGATACACCTGCTGCAGACGGCCGTCGATGTCTACTTCAGGCTTGGTCAGTGCGCGGGCGATCATCGCCGCGGTGATCGAGCCGATCGACGCGCCGGCGATGATGTCCGGCCGAACGCCTGCCTCGTTCAAGGCGTTCAGCACTCCGAGCTGGTAAACCCCGCGGAACACCCCGCCGCTGAACAGCAGACTCACCGTTGGCCGGCTCCGGTCCGCCGGTGGCGTCGAAGCGCCCGCGCGAGTCGAGGCCGCGTCGACCGTGCCGGCCCCCCGAGGCCGGGGCCACGCCACGTCCTTGAGGCGGGTGGAGTCCCAATGCTGGTCCATCGGCCGTCGTACGCCGCCCGGGGCGCGGGGAGGCACTCCTTGGCCCGGCCACTCGGCCGCGAGACGTGACTCCGGAAGGATCTCGAGCCGCCGCGCGCGCTCCCGGCCGGTGCCTCGTCTGAGCGTGCAGTGCTGGCAGACTTCGGCCACGCCAGGGCCGGGGTCACGGCCGGCGCACGCTGCCGACGCCGAGCCCGGCAGCGCCTGGGCCGGCTTGCCGGGCTTGCGCCGAGCCTGCAGTGCGACCACCACGTCACGACAGGCGACGTCCGTCGCTCCCGCCGCTCTCTCCGAGACCACGTCGCCGAGGATGGACTGCATCGCCGAGCGGCAGCCGTCCGCCACCGTCTCGGCGATGATCCGGCGCCACTCGGCGCCGGAGGTGCTCTGGAGCAGGCGCCGGTTGACGTGGCCCGCCGAGTCGGGCTCGAGCGGGAAGATCGAGGCGCGCAGGTATGAGACGGTGGTCCCGTTCGCGCGGGGCACTTGGTACAGCGCGCGCCCCGGCGGAATGGACTCCGTGAACACGTGGGTCAGGTTGCGATCCAGCCGCGCGTCCCGCAGGCGCTCCAATTGCATGGCCCGGCTGACCACCTCGATCAGCGCGCCGTAGTCGCGCCCCGGCTCGGCCGGCAGCGCGGCCGCGCTGATCGGGAGGTGCGTCACCGAGTAAACGTGAATCTCGGAGGCTTGGGCGTGGACCCGGTCGCGCAGGTGGTCCAGCGCCGCGCCGGTCGGCTCGTTGGTGATGTTGGCCGCATCCAGGTAGAGCTTGCCGTCCAGCCACTGCGGAGGCAGGAACGGTGCGATCGCCGTGGCGGCGAGCAGCCCGTCCACCACGGGGGTCTTGGGCGGGAGGATCGCCACCAGCGGGGCGGTGCCCGCCACCGGGACCGCCGCCACGTCGGTGGCGGCGATCGCCACATGGATGAGGGGCTTGGGGTACGTCCCAGGCGGGCTCGGCTCGTCGTAGCTGCCCAGGGTCTTGGGGCTCGCCGGCAGATCACGGAGCGGCTGGTCCCCATACTGCATGGCCTGCTCGAGGACCCGGTCCATCGGCAGCCGGCCGTAGTACTCGCGATCGAACAGCCGGACGAAGAACTGGCGAATCGGGTGCTCGCTGCACAGCGCATTGGCCAGGTCGTAGCGCTTGAGCAGGTTGACGGGCAGCACCGGCCCGCACCAGAACAGCGCGCTGATCCCGAAGATCGCGCCTTGGGTCAGGACCAGCAGGACCAGCGCCAGCAGGAGCAGCGGCCTGTCCGGCATCCAGAGGGTGTTGACCCAGCCGAGTCCGATGAGCGCGGCGAGCACCAGCCCGTTGACGCCCAGGAACCCCAGTCCCGCACCCAGGCTTCCGAGCAGCTCGTCTACCTGGGCGGTCTGCCGGAGGCCCCCGGCCACGAGGCCGACCAGCAGGGCCGCGAGCAGCGTCGCGACCGCCGCCACCCCCGCGTCGTGCACCACGGCGGCGAGGAGGCCGGGCGCCCCGCGCTCGGGGGTCAGGGCCGCGATGCGCACCGTGACCAGGGACAGCGAAATGGACCAGAGCGCGAAGACGACGCCGAGCACGATGGCGCCGCGGCGCGCGGGCCGAGCCTGGCCCTTGGCCGCCGGCTCCCGCTGCGCCCGTAGCTTCCGGGCGAAGATGACGCCGGCCGTCGCCACGATCCAGAGGTCGATCACGGCGGTGATCGTGATCGGCCAGGCCAACTCGCGAAGGCCGTTCCCGAGGGCCGGCGTGGGTCTGAGGAGGCCCGCTTCGCAGCCGACCACCCACGAGAACCCGTGCAGGAGGAGCGCCAGGACGGTCAGCACCAGGAGCGACACGATGGTCCACGCGGCCACGAGCAAGGCGAACTCCAGCGAGAACTGCCCCGTGACGCGGGCGGCCGCGAACAGGCGCGAGCGGAAGATGAGGTGCGCCGCCGGGGCGCCCCGCTCATCGGAGCCCTGCCCGAACGCGGCAAGCGTGACGCGTCCGGCGAGCGGCGCGAGCTCGGCCAAGTGCAGGCCCAGCAGCGTCCAGGTACGGAATCCCTCGACGATCCACATGAGGTACCGCTTCCACCACCTCGGCTCGGCCCCCGCCGCTCTCAGGCCCAGGCCGCGCCGGATGAACCGGGTCGCCGTTCCCACCGAGACCCGGAGCTGGAGCAGGTCGTTGTACAGGTTGAGCAGCCCAGCCTTGGCATTGAGCAGCCGGTCGCGGTTCTCGCGCTCCACGTCGGCCTGGATGGGCAGCCGGAGCTGCTCGAGCGGCTTGTGGACGTCGATCTCGTAGGTGTCGGGGAACATCGAGTGGGCCAGGTCGCGCGGGCAGTCCAGGTAGGACTCGAAGATCTCCCGGAAGCGCGCCACCCGCGCCTCCTCGCCTCCGGCCTGCAGGATCTCGGCGGCCGCCACGGCGTTGACCGCCCCGGCGGAGGAGCCGATGACCATGTGCGGCGCCTCGCCCCGGGTGACCAGCAGCGCATGGACCACTCCGAGCTGGCGTGCGGTCTCGAATCCACCCCCGGCGAAGGCGAGAACCCGCACCGGCTTGCCTTTCTCGCCGATGGTTCGGGCCACGGACTGCGTGCCGGGAGTGGCGGCGCCAGTGGCTGGCGGCGTCTGGGGCATGTTGGTCGCTTGATGTGAGAGAACCAGCCGGTACGGCGCGCGAATCGTGGTCCGGTCAGCCGGACCACGTCGTGACCAGCGAGCCTACTTCCGCTTGACGCTATCGGGCGACGGAGGCGTCTGCGGCGCCGTGGCCGGGGGGGCGGCCTGCTTCGGCAGCTCGACCGACAGCGAGCCGCTCAGGTTCCGGCCGTCGATCACTTCAACCATGATGGTCTCCCCGGGCGCCGGCGCCTCGGCCAGCGTGTCCACAATCCAACCGTCGGGAGACACCTTCTGCTCGGATTTCTTTTTTCCGACCGCCACGGTAAATCGGTACGGCGGCACCCCGCCGCTCACGAACGTGGTCACGGTCTGGTGATCCAGGCGCAACGCCGCTACGGCCAGGCGGGCGCCGGAGCTATCCGCCGCTCCGAAGTAGAAGCCGACGATGGTGCCGAGCACGCCCATCAGTCCGGTGAACACCTCCCGGCCACGGCGGAAGCCTTCGTCGTCGGTCTTCGCTTCCGACGCGAAGGCCTGATACACCAGCACGAACGCGATGGCGATGGTGGCGATGCTGATGGAGAACGTGATCACGCCGCGGGCGTAAGGCGTCTCCGCGAAGTACCTCAGGCCCTTGGCCCCGAAGGCCATGGGGACGAGCACGAGGCCGGCAGCCACGAACAGCAGGACGAGGACCGGCAGGCTCGAGTTGCCGCGCCGGGAAGCGGGACCAGGAGACGTCATGGCGGCGTCCTTGGAAGAGGGTGCGAGGGGAGCTGCCCCCTGGCGGGCGCCGGTACCACGGGACATAGTACCGGAACCCAGCCATATAGTCGAAGTGTGCGGGACAGCCTACGACGCGCCCATCAGGAGTGCCATAGCGATATGTGCGGGCCCGCGCTCCGGCGTGAGTCGCTGTACCTGCTGCTCGCGGCCGCCCTCCCGGCCCGCTCGGCCGAGTCTCGGCTCGTGGTGCGGGCGCTGGTGGACTCGGGTGGCCGCGTGGGCAATGCCTGCGCGTTCGCGGCGGCCCTCGGGATGGGAAGCCGCTTCCGGGTTGCGCGGCTGCTTCGCCGTGAAGCGCTGCCTCAGCTCGAGGAGCTCGCCGCCTGGGTGCGCGTGCTCGGGTGGATCCTGTGGAGCCAGGAAGCGCCGGTGGCGCTGGAGCGGATCGCCATGAGCGAGGGGCTCGAGGCGTCGGTCTGCTGTCGTACGGTCAGGAGGCTCACGGGGGCGACCTGGACCGAAGCCCGCGCGCGCGGCCCCGCGTGGCTGCTGGCGCTGCTGGCTGCGCGGTGCGGCGCGCTCGCAGAGCGGCGGGCCGGGGCAGGGACACCGGTCGTCAGGTGGGCAGAGCATTCCGCCTGGCGGCGAGCCTAGCAGTCCTCGCCCACCGTGCCGCGCCCGCGTCCTACTTGTTGCCCGCGAGCAAGCCCGACATCACGCTCACGGCCACCCTCAAGTCCAGGCTCGCGCCGACCACCACGCCCGATTTCCATTCCTTCGAGGTGGGCGGGGCCCCAGCCCCGGTAAAGCCGCCGTCGACCTGAAACCCCGATTGGAGGACGTTCACCTTGGCTGCCTGATAGGCGACGTTGGCGTCGAGTCCCCGGGCCACCTCGAACGAAAAACCCAGGAGCCACTCGTCTCCCAGCTTCTTGAGCCCGGCACCGACCATCGGGTTGAGCCGTTCCGCCGTGGTGGGCTCGGCCTCGACGTCACGGCCATCCCAGAACCCCTTCTCCCAGAACCGCCAGCCGTAGAACACGAGGGTCAGATAGGGGCGGACCTCCCGGTCGTGGCTCTGAGAGAGGTCGCGGATGATGCGGGTCGTATCGCTGGCACTTCGGGGACCAACCTGAAAATCACTGAAGCGGACTCCCGTACGGCCCACACCGAGTCGTAGCGCGGCGAGATAGGTCCGGCGGACCCGCAGAGTATAGGAGCGATCGACCTTGGTCGTACCGTTCACCGCCCGCACGATGCGGATGGTCACCTGCGGGGCGGAGTAGGGTCCGAACGCACCCATCGAGTAGAGTGACGAACCGACCGCGGCACCCTCGGCGCCCTGGATGACGCCCAGGGCCGGCAGCTTCGCCAGATCTCCCTGGCCGACGATGTTGACTTCCTCTCCCTTGATGTTGCCCGTGACCTGGACGCTGTACTCGCTCACTTCGACCGTGTCGGGAAGGTCGATGAAGACCGTAATCGCATCGTTGTCGGTGATCCCCGCGGGAAACTTCTCAGGCGTCCCCCTCGCCGTGGTGTCGGGAAGCCCGTAGCTGTTGAACCTCAGGTTCGCCATTCGCCTCGATCG
>JBOHSB010000410.1:0-15792 GCA_050733015.1 Gemmatimonadales bacterium | reverse complement strand
TCCGCGGCCCGCGGACGGCGCCGAGATTCACCTCTCGGCGCAGGTGAAGGATGGAGTCGATCTGGCCATGCAGGTCGCGCACCGTGGTCACGCCCCAGGCGAGATATCTCGGCAGCGCCCACCGCTCGACGTGCGCGTGCGCGTCGATGAGTCCCGGGATGATCCAGCGGCCGGGCAGGTCCACCTGCCGGGTCTGGGGCGGCAGCTTGAATCCGGCGCGAGTGCCGACGGACTCGATGTGACCTCTCCGGACCACGATGGCCGCATCGGGCAGCGGCGGGCCGCCGCTGCCATCGACCAGGGTTGCGCCGACGAGGGCGATACCGTCCGGCGGTGCGCGCCGACAGCCGGGCATCGTGGCGATCGTCAGGAAGAGGCACGCGATCGCGAATGAATGGGTGAGACGCATGCAGTCGGGGGTAGGGATTCAGGAAGGTGGGCGAGTGGCCAGGCCCATGCAAGATCCTTCCCGCGCGGCGTTATACTTGGGGCGATGACGAACCTTCAGGTCGATTCTGCCTCGGAATCGGCGGACCGCCGGCCCGCCGCTGTCCGGGCGCCCGCCCTGTCCGACTACGGGCTCATCGGAGACATGCGGACAGCGGCGCTGATCGGGCTCGACGGAGCCATCGACTGGTGCTGCCTGCCGCGGTTCGACAGCGGCAGCGTCTTTGCCGCCATCCTCGATCCGGAGCGGGGCGGCACCTGGTCGGTTCGGCCCGCAGTGGACTGGACCTCCACCCAACGCTACCTGCCCCGCACCAACATCCTCGAGACCACCTTCCGCACCGCCGGCGGCATCGCCGTGCTGACCGATTTCATGCCGGTGGACGAGGATGGCCGGCCATCGGGACCCCACCCGGAGATCCACCGGCAGCTCCGCTGCACCCGGGGCCACGTGCCGATGCAGATGACGTTCATGCCCCGGTTCGAGTACGGCGCGCGCGCGACTCGGCTCGAGCTGCTCCGGAACGGGCTGTTCGCCACCGATCGCACCGACCAGGTGCTCACCCTCTCCAGCGCGAAGCCGGTCGAATGGGTGGTCGAGCAGTCCGCCGCCACCGCCCGATTTACCATCGAGAAAGGGGAGGAGCGCTGGCTGGTCCTGCGCTACGACGACGACGATATCCACCCAGTGGACCGCTATGAGAGCGCCCGGAAGCTCGACATCACGGCGGCGTTCTGGGCCCGCTGGGCGGCCGGCGTACGCTACAGCGGACCGTTCCGCGGCATGGTCAAGCGCTCGGCGCTCGCGCTCAAGCTACTCACCCACGCCGAGACCGGCGCCATCATTGCCGCGCCGACCACCTCGCTGCCCGAGACCATCGGCGGGGTGCGGAACTGGGACTACCGGTTCGTCTGGCTGCGTGACGCGGCCTTCACCCTGGCCGCGCTCGACGCCGTCGGGCACCGGCGTGAGGCGGATGCGTTCATGCGGTTCCTGAAGAAGGTCTGCCGCCACGAAGGGGGGGGCCACCTGCAGATCATGTACGGCATCGATGGCCGCCGCGACCTGGTCGAACGGCAGCTGGACCATCTGGCCGGCTACCGCGGCTCACGCCCGGTCCGGGTCGGGAACGGCGCCGCCGGCCAGCTCCAGCTCGACGTCTACGGCGAGGTGCTCGAGACCGCGGACATCTGGCGCCGGAACAACGAGATGACCGAGGGCACCTGGCGCGTGCTTCGCGGCCTGGTGGACTGGGTCAGCAAGAACTGGCAGCTCCCCGACTCGAGCATCTGGGAAGTGCGGGGCGAAGTGCGGCACTACGTGTTCAGTAAGGTGATGAGCTGGGTCGCGATGGATCGCGGCGTCCGGATGGCCGAGGAGCTGGCGCTGGAAGGCAACACAGCCGAGTGGCGGGTCCAGCGGGACGCGCTACACGCCGAGATCCTGGCGCGCGGGTGGAGCGAGCGGCACCAGTCCTTCACCCAGGCCTACGACGATGACGCGCTCGACGCGGCTGTGCTGGCCATCCCGATGGTCCGGTTTCTTCCCTGGAATCATCCCCGGGTGCACTCCACGGTCCTTGCCGTGGCGCGCGAGCTCACCAGCGCCGACGGCGAGCTGGTGTACCGCTACCGGCACTCGGACGGATTGGA
This sequence comes from Gemmatimonadales bacterium, assembly GCA_050733015.1. GTDB lineage: Bacteria > Gemmatimonadota > Gemmatimonadetes > Gemmatimonadales > GWC2-71-9 > CAVVWJ01. Next base: position 13,692 of record JBOHSB010000410.1, on the reverse strand, counting down.
GGGGGAGGAGGGGGCGTTCTCGATCTGTACCTTCTGGCTGGCGCAGGCCCTGACAATGATCGGCGAGCGCGAGCGTGCCGAGCGGGTGTTCCGCCGCATGCTGCGCCACGCCAATCACGTCGGACTCTATTCCGAGGAGATCGACCCGCAGTCGGGTGCCTTCCTCGGCAATTTCCCTCAGGCGTTTACCCACATCGCGCTGATCAACTGCGCGGCGGCCCTCTCGGCCACCCAGTCCAAGGGCTAGGGGCCCGGCCGCCTCAGCGGCGGCGCCGCTTGGCGGCCTTCTTTGCGCCGCGCTTGGCGGCCTTCTTCGCGCCGCGCTTGGCGGCCTTCTTCGCTCCCCGCTTGGCCGCCTTTCGGGCCGGGCGGCGCGCGGCCTTCCGGGCGCGCTTCTTCGCGCTTTTCTTGGCCGTCTTCTTGGCGCTCTTCTTCGCCGACCGCTTGGCGGCCTTCTTGACGCTCTTCTTGGCCGCCTTCTTCTTGGCCGAGGGGCGGCTGGCCTTCCGCTTGGGCTTGGCGGCCGCGGCGGGCGGCATCCCGGGGGTGCCGGCTCTGGCCGCCGGCGCGGCCGGCGCGGCCGGAGGCGGCGTTGGGGCCGGCGGCGGGTCCATGGGCAACGGATCCATCCAGCCGGAGCCGGACCAGCCCATTTCCATATAATGAAGCTCGGCCATCTTCGCTTCCTCCGATCGCAGATGCGGCGCAACCGCCGATGATTGACGCGCGTGCGCCAGTGCTGGGGTGGAGTAGTGCTCATATAACATGCACATCTTGATGCCATCTGCAAGGCTCGCTTCGCGCGGAACGCACCTTCACCGAAGCGGAGGCCCTCGAGCCCCGACAAGCCCGCTGCTGCGGAGGCAGCGCGACCCTCGGTGGCGACGTAAGTATATGGGAATGAACATGTTGTGCCGACCAGCAAGGTCAGCGCGCGGCGCCGGGCGCCGCCCGAGCGCCTCCCACGATGCGACCTCGCACGGCGTGCGCTATAATTAGCGGAGCACTCCCCTTTCCCGGACATCACTGCCGGTGACATCACACCGATTTCCACCGGACTGCCCCGGTCCCAGGCGTCCGAGACGCCTCGTCCGCCATGCCGTCGCCTGGGCATGCCTGGGCGTAACGGCCGTTCCCGCCCGTCTGGCGGCCCAGAGCGTCAGCGAGGTCCAGGTCACGCCCGAGACCATGACGCTCGCCGTGGGCCAGAAGCAGCCCATCTTCGCGACCGCCTACGATCGGCAGGGCAATCTCATCGCGGCCGCCAAGTTCACCTTCTGGAGCTCGGATACCGCCATCGCGAAGGTGTCGCGTGAGGGGGCGGTCCAGGGCATCGCGGCCGGACTGGCCAAGGTGGAGGCGCGGACCCAGGGGCGGCGGGCGTCGCTGGCGGTGCTGATCACCGGCGGCTCGTCCGGGGCGGGCAGTGCCGGATCGTTGCTGACGCTCGAGCCCACCACGGCCATGCTGCTTCCCGGCGAGAGCGTCCTGATCACACCCCAGGCGGTGCACGAGGACGGCTTGACGACGGCCGTGGGCAAGGTGGCGTGGAAGTCCCTCAAGCCCGAGGTGGCCACGGTCGACAGCACCGGCCTGGTCCTCGCCGTCGCTCCGGGGAAGAGCATCGTGCAGGCCAGTGCCTCCGCCGGGCTCATGGCGACGCTGCCGGTCGAGGTGGAGCAGGCCGACATTGCGCTCCTGGGCGACGTCGATGCCCTGGGACCCGAGGATGCGGAGACGCTCGGGGTGCGCGTCCCCTCGCAGAACAATCGCCGGATCCGGAACGGCGTCCGGTGGGAGTCGACCGCTACCGCGATCGCGACCGTGGACTCCGCTGGCGTCGTGACCGCCCGGGCGCCGGGCCGCGTCGAGATCGTGATGCACGGTTTCGGGCTCGAGCGCCGGGCTCCGCTCCTGGTGCACAAGCTGCCGCAGCGGCTGGTGGTCACACCCAAGCCGATGGCCGACCCGATCCAGATTCCCCTTCGCGCCGCCCGCCAATTCGGCGCCGTCGCCCACGCGGCGGACAGCACGCCCATCCCCGAGGCGCGCATCGGCTGGCAGGTGGGCGATACGGCGCGCGTCGGCTTCGATCGCGCCACCGGCACGCTCACCGCACGCGACACCGGCGCCACGACGCTCACGGCGAGCCTCCGTGGCTTCGAGCCGGTGGTGTGGCACGTCCAGGTCGTGCCCGGGCTGCTCAGCCTGGATCGGACCCGGGTCGGGCTACGCCTGGGTGAGCACGCCACCCTGGCCGCCTCGCTCAAGGACGACGAGAGCAAGGTGATCGCCCCGGCCACCGTCGCGTGGACCAGCGACCATCCGGAGGCGGTCGCGGTGAGCAACGGCGACCTGCGGGCGGTGAGCCCGGGCCACGCGGTGGTGAGCGCGACGGCGCCGTGGGGTAAGGCCGTCACCGCGGACGTCTTCGTGACGGCCGATCTGCTGGTGGCCTCGAATCGGTCCGGCGCGTTCGCCGTCTACCAGCTCCGCCCGGAGAGCCCCGATACGCTGCTGCCCCTCACGGTGGACGGCGGGGGCATGCAGGCGGTGCGCTCGCCCGACCGCACCCGGATCGCGTACAGCTCGACCAAGGCCGGCAGCGCCGACGTGTACGTCGCCGACGCCGACGGCCGCAACCCGCGCCGGATCACCACCGATCCGGGGTCGGAGACCGAGCCGGTGTGGACCCCGGACGGCCGCCGCCTCGTCTATACCGCGACGCCGGCGGGAGGCGCGTCGCAGCTCGTGACCGTGCGCGCCGATGGGACCGACCCGCGGCCGCTCACCTCCTCGGCCGGCGGCAACAGCGCGCCCGACATCTCGCCGGACGGGCGCCGGGTGGCGTTCGTCAGTACCCGGGACGGCAATCCCGAGATCTACGAGGTGGATCTCGAAGGCGGCGAGGCGCGTCGGCTCACCAAGACCGGCGACCGCGAAGGCATTCCGCGTTTCCTCCCCAGCGGCGATCTGCTGTACGTGCTCGACAAGGGGAGCAAGGCGCGGCTCATGCGGCTCGCGGCCGGCAGCAAGGCGGCCCCGCTCCCCGTGCTCGAGGTCGACCAACCGGTGGTCGCGTTGGACGTGTCGCCCGATGGCGAGCGGATCGCCTACGTCGCGGGCAAGATTGCCCAGGCCGGCAAGGGCAAGTCGCAGCTGTCGCTGCGGATTCAGCCGCTGGCCCCGCGCAGTACGCCGGTGGTCGTGCCGCTCCACCCCGGCGAGCAGGTCCTGAGCCCGTCGTTCTGAGGGCGCCCCTGCGGTGAAGGCGCTGGCCCTCGACGGCGTTGGCGGGCTCGAGCATCTCGCTCTGCACGACCTCCCTCGTCCCGAGCTCGAGGCCGGCGGTGACGCGCTCATCCGAGTTCACGCGGCGGCCCTCAACCGCCTCGATCTCTTCGTCACCGACGGGCTGGCCGGCGTCGACTACCGCTTTCCGCACATCGTGGGCTCCGACGGGGCCGGGGTGGTCGAGGCGGTCGGCAGCGCCGTGACCGGCATTCGCGCCGGTGACAGGGTGATGATCAATCCCGGCATCGCGTGCGGCCGGTGCGCGGCCTGCCTGGCCGGTGAAGAGTCGCTCTGCGCCACGTTCCGCGTGGTCGGCGAGCACCGCTCGGGCACCGCGGCGGAGTACGTCGTGGTGCCGGCCGTGAACCTGGCGGCGGCGCCCCCGGCCATGTCCTGGGCCCAGGCGGCCGCCTTCTCTCTGGCGACGCTCACCGCCTGGCACATGCTCGCGACCCGGGCCGCACTCCAGCCGGGTGAAACGGTCCTGGTCTGGGGCATCGGAGGCGGGGTCGCGCTGGCGGCGCTCCAGGTCGCGCGGCACCTGGGGGCCCGGGTGATCGTGACCAGTGGGTCGGATGCCAAGCTCGAGGCGGCCCGACGGCTGGGCGCCGATGCCACGGTCAACCACGCGACGCAGGACGTCGTGGCCGAGGTCCGGCGCCTCACCGACCGAAGAGGCGCGGACGTGGTGGTGGACAGCGTGGGCCAGGCGCGGTGGCAGGACTCGCTCCGCGCCATGCGACGCGGCGGACGGCTGGTGATCTGCGGCGCCACGACCGGACCCATGATCCAGCTCGATCTGCGCCGGCTCTTCTGGCACCAATGGAGCATCCTTGGCGCCACGCTGGGGGGCCGCCGCGAGTACGCGGCCATCGTGGCGCTCGCCCACGAGGGACTGCTCTGGCCGGTGGTGGACTCGGTCGTGCCGCTCGAGTGCGCGACCGAGGCCTTCGGCCGGCTCCAGCGCGGCGAGCAGACGGGGAAACTCGTGATCGAGGTGGCGACGTGAACGAACTCTGGGAGCGACTCCGAATCGGCGCCGACCAGATCGGCACCGTGGTCCCCGCGCTGGTGGGCGCGACCGTGATCCTGCTGACGGGCTACTTCCTGGCCCGCCAGATTCAGCGCTGGGCCGACGACACCCTCAAGCGCCTCGACTTCAACAAGGTCGCCGCGGCCGGCGGGCTCGACGAGGTCGTGGTGCGTACGGGCTCGCGACTCGATCCGGTGCGCGCCCTCGCCAAGCTGATCTTCTGGCTGGTGATGCTGGTGGTGATCCTGCTCGCGAGCACCGCGCTCGGCCTCGAGAGCATCAACCAGATGTTCGGGACGATGCTCGCCTTCATCCCGACACTCATCGCCGGGATCGTGATCGTCATCCTGGGCATGATCGTAGGCGAGTTCGTGCGGGGGCTGATCCTGGCCTCGGCCGGCAGCGTGTCCGGCGTGCCTACCGTCGCCAAGATGGCCAAGGGCGCGGTGGTCGTGATCGCGGTGTTCATGGCGCTGCAGCAGGTGGGCGTGGCAGAGGAGATCGTGACCGCCGCCTTCACCCTCACACTCGGAGCGGTGGCGCTCGCCGTCGGGCTCGCCTTCGGCTTGGGCAACCGCGACCTCGCGGGGGAGATCACCCGGCGTTGGTACGAGGAGGGCCGCCGGCGCGACCGGCGGCGCACCGACCGCCAGGGGCCGAACACGCCGCCGGGGGACGAGCCGCCGATTCTCGACTGAGGCATGACTGGATGCGCGAGTCACCCTGAGCGAAGCGAAGGGGGCATGAGCCAACGCCTGCCCCCTTCACTGCGTTCAGGGTGACTCCGCTGAGCTACTTCAGCGCATACCGCCCCACCGTCCGCGACCCGTCACCCGCCTTGATCGACCCGTAGATCGCCCCCTTGGGCCCGAAGCCCGCCAGGGACGTCCCCTTCGGGAATTCCACCGCGCGCTGCCACACGCCCTTCCGATTGAACACGTCGTAGGTGAACGCGCCGTCGTCCTGGGCCCGCGGCCGCTGGAGCCAGACCTCGCCGTTCGGCCGGCCGAGGGCGAAGTCGAACGGCGGCTTGGTGTCGGCGAACGGATAGGTGATGGCCAGATCCTGCGGCATGCCGAACTGCTTACCGTGCTCACGCACTTGCGCCAGCACCCGGTCCCGGTCGGCCTGGGTAACGGGCAGCTTGGCGTAGTCGTGCGTGGCGCCGCTGGTCCACTCGCCACCGGCCGGACGCCAGTCCACCCGATTTTCGTGGCCCCGCGCCAGCCAGGCGGTGCCGTTGGGCAGCACCCCGAAGAAGTCGTTCGGGGCGAACACCTTGACGGCCTGCTGCATCTGCTCCCCGAACATCGCGTCACCGTACTCGGGGGACGCGAGGTTGGCCACCGTATCCACCTTCCCCGACCTGAGACCGATCCGGAGCACGGGCACGCTGTCGGGGCGCACGGCCTTGCCCGGCTCCGCGCCGCCCAGCACCGCCTGGTAGTCCACCTTGTAGCCGTTGCCCAGCGTGTCGTACACCAGCACGGGCGCCTTGCCGGCCACCTCCACGATCGCCAGGACGCCGAGCGGCTTCCCGGCCTCGCTCCAGAGCGTGGTGCGGAGCCCGCTGAAGTCCACCAGCGCCAGGGTGTCGCCCGCCAAGTGCGCCACCCAGCCGGGGAACTTGTACTGCTCCGGAGGCGCGTTGGTAATCAGCGTATCCATCCGGGTGCCGAGCGTGTCCACCTTGCCCGTCTTGAGGTCGCCCCGCAGGAACAGCTTCGCCTTGGTGTCGGCGAAGGCGACGCGGCCATCGTTGAGCTCGACCACATTGCTCAGTTGGGCGAACGTCACCGGCAGCTTCTTCTCGAGCGTGAGCCCACCCTGGCCGTCCGCCTGCGAACAAGCGGCGATGGCCAGAAAGAGGACGCAGTACGTCGGGGCCAGCTGCATGCGGGATATCCTCCGGATCGAGCGATGTGACGGGGTCAGTGACGAGTGGTATCGGCCGGTGACGCCGGCAGATCGAACCGCAGCAGCCGGACGCCGTCGCGGGACGGCTCCGCCACCAGCGCGGCGCTGTCTCCGACGGCGATGATACGCCCGGGCCCGGGCACCCGGATCTCCTGGCTCAGCCGGCCCCGCCGATCCACCACGTGATACCGCCGGCTGGAATCGACGGGCGCGCGGCTCTTCTCCAGCCAGGCGCGCCCGTCCGGACTGGTGAATCCCGCCTCGAATGGCGGCTTCACCGGCGCGAACGGCAGCTGCTCGGCGGTGCTGCGGAGCTCCGCCGGGAACCGGCGCACGAACAACTCACGGTCGTAGCGGGTGACCTCGAGCACCCGGTCGGGCAAGGGGTCGCCCGGGGTCCACGACCCCGACGGATCCCGCCAGTCGACCCGGTTGACGTACACCCGCGCGACCCACAGCGAGCCGTCAGGCCGCACGCCCCACTGGTCCGCTCCGCTGAACACCCGGCGCTCGAAGCGCCGGCCCGCCTCGGTCGTGACCTCGGCGATGTCGAGGGGCGCGAGCCGAGCAACGGTGTCGGCACGCTCGAACCCGGGCGGCGAACGAACCACCGCGGCCGAATCGCGATTGCCTTGCCCATCCGCGCCCGGCCGTGGGCCCAGCTCCAGGTAGTACCGACCCGCGCCGTCGCGCGCGCGGGGGAGGACACCGCGCACGGCATCGGTGGTCGGCGTCGCCCCGACGAAACGGCCGTCCAGGGTCCAGCGGGACGTGCGGCGCGGCCCCCAGTCGCCCACGTAGAGCGTGTCCCCCGCGCGGAACAGGGTCGACGGGTTGCGCAGCTCCTTGGCCGCCTTGCCGGCGCCGAGCGGCGCGACAGACCTGGGGCCGAAATCGGCCACCACCACGCGCTCGTCCACCGGAGCGAGCACCGCCCAGCGGGACCCGCACAGCCAGGCACCGGTCGTCACCTCCGAGAGCGCGGTCTGAACGGTGTCGCGCGCCGGCCCGAGGGTCACGACCGGCGCGGGTGGCGCCTTCTCGCCGCACCCGGCCAGGAGCAGCGCGGCGACGAACGCCTGGGGGGGAGCCCGCATGGGGGGAATGTAATGGACGGGGAGCGGTAAGCGGTAAGCGGTAAGCGGTAAGCGGCGAGCGCGAGCTAGGTACGGTGGTTTACCCTCTACGGGCTGCTGCTTCCCGGTCCCCGCTCCCCGCTCACTGCTACCGCAGCAGATCCTCGAACAACGCCAGCGCCCGCGGGTCCTCGCTTTGCCCCAGCCAGAAGAGGGCGCTCTTGCGGAGCTCGTGGCTCGGGCTGGTGCGGGCCACGCGGATGAGCGCCGGGACGCCCTCATCGGCCGGTCGCTGAGACAGGGCGAACACCGCCTGCTTCCGCACCTCGAGGTCACCGCGCTCGTCGGTGGTGATCGAGTCGAGGCCCCGCGCGGCCGCGTCGCCCGCCGCCTGGCCCAGCCAAAACACGGCCTGCCGGCGGGTCTCGAGCGGAAGGTCGTCCCGCCGGGCCAGCCGCAGCAGGTCCGGCCAGACGACCGCGCTGTCCGCCAGGGTGGCGCCGGTGATGAGAGCGTCCGCGTCGCCGCTCGCCCGCTCGGCCAGCTTGAGCAGGTCCGCCGCGGCCTGGGCGGCCGGCACCGTGCCGAGGTCGGTAGTCGCACCTTGTGGGGCGCGCCACCGGCCGCCGACGTAGGTGTGCGCCTCGGTGACCCGGCCGCCACTCACCCGCAGCGATACCCGTACCGGGCCGGGCGTGCAGTCGCTCTCCCACTCCTCGTGCTCGTCGTCGCTCATGATGGTGATGTTGTGCCCGCCGTTGCCGCAGACGCCGCGCCGGGCGGCGAAGCTGAGGCGGACGGTGCCGTCGCCCGCCGCGGCGACGCGCTGCGCCGGTGTCTGGCCCTCGAGCCGCGCCGGCAGCGCGAGCGCGGCGAGCAGGATGGCGAATCTGGTCATGGCTGCTCGATGATCTCCTGGAGCGCCTTGGCGGCACGGGGGTCGCTGCTCTGGCCGAGCCAGAAGAGCGCTTTCTTGCGAAGCTCGGTGTCGGGGTCGCGCCGGGCGATCTCGAGCAGCCGGTCCGCCGCCGCCGAGTCGTCGCGCTGGGAGTACACGAAGATCACCTGCTCGCGCATCTCGCGATCGGTAATGCTGGTGTAGAGGCTCGCCAGATCGGCGATGGGTACGTCGCCCTGCCCCGCCCAGAACAGCGCCTGCTTCCTGAGCTCCATCGGCTGGGTCTTGTCGCGCGCCACGCCGAGCAGCCAGCGCATGTTCTCGGTCCCGCCGGTCTGGGAAATGGAGAACAGGACTTTGTTGCGGAGCTCGGTCTCCTTGAGCCGGCCATACAGCGAGCGCAGGAAGGCCTCGTTCTCCTTGCCGCCGCTCTGCCCGATCCAGAAGATGGCCTTCTCGCGCAGGTTCTCCGACAGGTCGGGCCGCTCGGCGTAGGTCCGAAGCGCCTGGATGGCTCGCGGGCTGTCGTGCTGCGACAGCGCGAACACCGCCTTCTCCTGCAGGGCCGGATCCTTGGAGGTGCGCAGGATGGAGTCGAGCGCACCGACCGCGCGCTCGGTGCCCACCTGCGACAGCCAGAACACCGCCTGCTCGCGCACTTCCGGGTCGGGATCGTTGCGGGCGGTCTCGAGCAGGATGTCCTCGGTGCCATCGGCGTCCTCCTGCGCGATCAGGAAGACCGCCTTCCGCCGCAGGCACACCGAGCCGGCGTCCCGCCGGGCGAGCACCCGCCGGAGGATCGGGCGGGCGCGCGCGTCGTCCATCTGCATCAGCGCGTTGAGCGCGGCCAGCTTGGTGTCGTCGTCATCGTCCGCGCAGCGGTCGTCCCGGTCACGCACGCCGGGCGGGCTGGGAGGACTGGGCGGCGTCGGAGGGACCGAGCCGGTGGGCGGCATCGGCGGCATCGGCGGCACCGGGGGCTCCGGCTGCCGGGCGGCATCTTCGGCCTCCTCCGCCACCCGTGCCGCGGCCTCCGGATCACCCTGCCGGGCGAGCTCGCCCTGGATCCGGCGGGCCAGCGCCTTGGCGTCGCCCGTGGTAGCCGCCTTGGGGAAGCGGTCCCGCTGGGTATCGAGCGCCTGGAGCGCGGTCTTGAGCTGGGCCGTGCCTCCCAGCCGGTAAAGGGAGAACGCGCGCCAGTAGTAGGCATCGGCCGCGTAACCCGAGCGGGGAAAGCGGCTGGGCACCTGGGCAAAGAGATCGGCGGCGCTCCGGTAGTCCCGCCGGTCGAGCGCTTCGCGCGCGGCGCGATAGAGCGAGTCGGCGGGATCCCCCTGCAACCAGGCGGCCGGTGGCCGAGGGTCCTGCGGCACGGCCGAGTCCTGCATCACCACGATCGGTTCGGCCGACGGGTGGGCCGCCGACCGCCAGCCGCCCCCGACCGCGAACGAGCCCGCGAGCGCCACGCCCAACGACATCCGTACGATCACAAGTCACCTCGGGTTGGGGTGGTACCGGCCGGCACCACCGTCCGGAGGCGGGACAGGACCCCGCCCCGCTCCATGCCTTCACGAATCAGCTCGCGGTCGCCCGCGGTCGCCTGCGGCGTGAGCTGGGCGATCTCGGCGAGCACCAGCTCCAGGTCCTCCAGCAGCAGCCGGGTCCGCCGATCGCGCGCCGCCGGCGAATCGAGCAGCAACCGGTTGGTGGCCAGAAGCTCGCGAGCCGCGGCCGAAGCCAGCCGCTCCTGGCTGCCGGTCCGCACCGACGCGCGGAACAAGGTGAGGAAGGCCTCGGACTGGCCCAGGTGCTCCACGGTGGCGAGCCGGTAGGCCATCTCGTTCACGCGGGGAGCCGCCGAATCGGGTCGGGCGGCGGCGACGCCGGCCCGGGGCTCAAGCGAGCCCTCGGGGCGCCACAGGCGCCCGATGCCAATGCCGAGCGCCAAGAGCGCCGCAGCGGCCGCGGCCCACGGAATCCAGCGGCGCGGCGCGGGCCGGCGGGCCCGGTCGAGCCGGCGCGCCCGCTCGATCTCGCGCCACATCGCCTCGCGCGGCGGGTCGGGAGGCCGGTGATACTCGCGGGCCGCGGCCCGGAGTGATTCGTCCAGCGGATCGTCGTCCATGCTCTCAGTCCCTCGCAAAATCGGCGAGCGCCTCGCGCAGCCGGGCCCGGGCCCGAAACAGCTGAGCCTTCGAGGTGCCGGGCTGCACGCCCAGCGTGGTGGCGATCTCCTCGTGCGTGTACCCCTCGACGTCGTGCATCACGAACACGGTGCGATACCCATCCGGCAGTCCGTCGATCGCCTTTCTCATGCGGGTCTTGAGATCCGGGTCCGCCTCCACCGGCTGGACCCCGATCGCCGGCGCGTCCTCCAGCCCCACCTCGCGCTCCCGGGCCCGCTTGAGGCTGCGGAGCCCGTTCAGCGTGACCGAGATCGCGATCGAGCACAGCCAGGTGGACAGCGCGCTCTCCCCGCGGAAATCGGCCAGCCGGCGGAAGCCGCGAACGAACGCCTCCTGGGTGTAGTCCTGCGCACGGTGGCTGTCCCCCACCATGCGGTAGACCAGCCGGAAGACGCGGTCCACGTGCGCGTCGTACAGCTCGCGCTCGGCGCGGGCGTCGCCGGCAAGCACTCGGCCGATCAGTTCACGGTCGTCCACGGGCTCCGGCGCGTGAGGGTTCCAGGTCAACCGGCCCTCTGACACGGGGCCGGGGAAAAGGGTTGCGCGGACGGGGACGGTTGGCGGGCGCAACCCTATGGCGGTCTCGGGACTCTAACCCCGAGTCATCCCAGCCGGGGCAAGCGGCCGGGGCGACCGGGGATTCACCATGATACACCACGCGACCGGGCGGCCGGTCGCTTGAATCAACCTGGAAAGGGCGGAGCCGGCGATGGTACAATTGGCGAAGCGGGACCCGACGATGGTATACGTGGTGCTCGAGGGTGACCGGGCGATCGGCCGGGTGGTGGCGCCGGCCGGCGAGCCGGTTCTGGCCCCCGGAGCAGGGACGGTGCTGCTGCGGCGGGAGCACCCGGCCGACGCGGCCGCCTGAAACGATTCGGGTCCGCCCGAGGTAGTGGAAGGCGGTGTCCATCCTCCTCCTTCACCTCCGGCGGATCCTCATGCGGCTGCTCCGGTCCCTCGCGCTCACCCTCCTGCCCGCCATCGCGGCCTGCGGCGGCTCCCGACTCCCCGAGCCCTCCCCCGGCCGTCCCGCCCCCGCCGGCGGAACCTCGGCGGCCATCAGCGCCACCGATCTCAAGGCCAGGATCTCGATTTTCGCCGCCGACTCGATGCTGGGCCGCCGCGCGGGCACGCCGGGGAACGTGCGGGGCAACGCCTACATCGCGACGGAGGCGGCCCGGCTGGGGCTCACGCCGGCGGGCGATGACGGCGGGTTCCTGCAGCGGGTGCCATTGGTGAGCTACGCGCTGGATTCGGCCGGGGCCGTGCTGCACACGGGCTCGGCCACGCTGGCGCCCTTCGCGGACTACATCCCCTATCAGCCGATCTTCGCCGTCCCGGTCCGGCCGATCGCCGGCGCGCCGGTGGTGTACCTGGGCTCCAAGGCGGACTCGGCCTCGTATCCGTCGCGCGCCGCGCTCAAGGGCAAGATCGCGCTGTTCCGCAGCTCGGCCTCGGGGAATTCGCTCGGTGCGCCGGACCTGGGTCCGCAGGGCCGGCTCGGCCTGATCGCCGGCATCGCGATCACGGAGATCGACCCGCTCCTGGCCCAGTTTGCCGACTTCTTTCGCGCCCCGAAGCTCGAGGTCAAGGGAGCCGTCCAGGCGCCGCCGGGCATCTCGCAGCCGCGCATGCTGTTCATCCCCACCGCCTCGGTGAGCAAGCTGTTCGGCAAGCCGTTGGACGCGCTGCACCCGGGCGACACCGGCGCGCCGCTCGAGGGCGAGGTGACCTTCACCGGCACCGAATTGCCCGCCACCAACGTGGTGGCCGTGCTGGAGGGCTCCGACCCGGCGCTCCGGGGGCAGTACGTCGCGCTGGGCGCGCACAACGACGCCATCGGGATCGTGCCGCCGGTGAGCCACGACAGCCTGTGGGCCTACAACACGGTGATCCGCCCCAGGGGCGCGAACGACACGCCGCGCGCGCCCTCGGTCGACGAGGCCGCGCGAATCCAGGCCATCCGGGACAGCCTGCGCAAAATGCGGCCGGACCGGGTGGACTCCATCGTGAACGGCGCCGACGACGACGGATCGGGCTCCATGGGCCTGCTGGAGATCGCCGAGGCCATGGCGCGCGGCGGGGCCAGGCCCAAGCGGTCGTTGATCCTCGTGTGGCACACGGGCGAGGAGTCCGGCCTTCAGGGAAGCCAGTGGTTCACCGATCATCCGACCGTGCCGCGGGATTCGATCGTGGCCCAGATCAACATCGACATGATCGCGCGCGGCGACCCGGGTGACGTTCCCGCCGGCGGACCGGGATACCTGGAGGTACTCGGCTCACGGCGGCTCTCCACGGAGCTGGGGGACCTCGCGGAGCGGGTCAACACGGACGGCAAGTTCGGCTTCCAGTTCAACTATGCCTTCGACGCCAACGGTCATCCGGATCAGTACTACTGCCGGAGCGACCACGCGAATTACGCCCGCTACGGGATCCCGATCGTCTTCTTCAGCACTGGAAGCCACCGCGACTACCACCAGGTGACGGACGAGGCCCAGTTCCTGGACTACGACAAGTACGCCAACGTCGTTCGCTACGTGGACTCGCTGGTGGCCAGGGTCGCCGACCTGGATCATCGGGCGGTGGTGGACAAGCCGAAGCCGGATCCGCAGGCGCCGTGTCGGCAGTGACTCATCCCTCCTGGCCCCTCCGTTCGCCGGCCCTGACCGCCGCCTACGCTCCACATAACCTCTTGTACATAACCAACTTCCGCTAGCTCCGAACCGTTGCGTCCAGCAACGGCACCGGGGTATATTTGGGGGTCTCCGGACCTCCCTTTGAGACCGCGGGACTTTCCCCTAGCAAACGACCGACATGACCGCACCGAACTCGCGCGAGCGCATCCTGCCGCGGCTCATCGAAGAAGAGATGCAGCAGTCGTTCATCAACTATTCGATGAGCGTGATCGTGTCCCGGGCGCTGCCCGATGTCCGGGACGGACTCAAGCCGGTACACCGGCGGATTCTCTACGCGATGAACGAGTTGGGCCTGGTGCCCGGCCGCCCATACAAGAAGTCGGCGACGGTGGTGGGCGACGTGCTGGGCAAGTACCACCCGCACGGCGACAGCTCGGTCTACGACGCGCTGGTCCGCATGGTGCAGAACTTCTCGCTGCGCTATCCGCTGGTGGACGGGCAGGGGAACTTCGGCTCGGTAGATGGCGACAACGCCGCGGCGTATCGTTACACCGAGGCGCGCCTCACGCGCAGTGCGACGGAGATGCTGGGTGACATCGACAAGACCACCGTCGACTTCCAGCCCAACTTCGACGATCGGCTGCAAGAG
>JBOHSB010000409.1:0-2261 GCA_050733015.1 Gemmatimonadales bacterium | reverse complement strand
CGCTCGGGATGACGAAGATTGACGACCCTCGTTCGGCTGCCCTACCTCTCACCATCTCACCATCTCACCATCTCACCATCTCACCATCTCACCATCTCACCATCTCACCATCTGACCGTCCTACCATCCGACCGTCCGACCGTCCGACCGTCCGACCATCCGACCATCCGACCGTTCGCCCTATCGCCCTATCGTCCTCCTCACCCGCCCCACCAGCGACACCAGATACCCCACCAGAATCACCGGCGCCACGATGTACGCCGCGACCATGTACCCGGCGTTCTGGGGAGGCTCAGCGGGCAGCATCGGCCGCCTCGTCCCGCGCTTCCTCGGCCAGGCTCAGGCCGTAGCGCAGGGTCACCAGTCCGACGTAGAGCAGCGTGAACACCAGGGCCGAGATGAGCAGGGTCCGGAGCATCTCGGGCGGCAGCGACGGCGCGCTCGGCTTGAGCACGATGGGCTGCGGGTGAAGGGTCCGGAACAGGTAGACGCTCAGGTGAATGAACGGCACCAGCAGCATGCCCAGGATGCCGACCACGGCGCTGAACCGGGCCCGCTCGGCCGGATCGTGGACCGAGGCCCGCAGCGCCAGGTAGCCGATGAAGAGGAAGAAGAGGAAGAGGGTGAGGGTGAGGCGGGCGTCCCAGGTCCACCAGGTGCCCCAGATCGGCTTGGCCCAGATCGGCCCGGTCGTGAGCATGACCGCGCTGAAGGCCACGCCGACCTCGGCGGAGGCCGCCGCGAACCGGTCGAGCCGCGGATCCAGCAGCCAGAGGTAGAGCGCGCTCGTGATCCCGACCAGGGAGAACGCCAACAGCGAGCTCCACGCCGCCGGGACGTGCAGGTAGAAGATCTTCTGCGCCATACCCTGGCGCGCCTCGATCGGGGTGTAGCCCAGCGCCAGCACGTACACGCCCGCGAGCCCGACCAGGGCCGCCACGCTGACGCGCACGCCGTGCCGGGTGAGCGCCCGCGCCTGGTCGGCCGCGGTCATTCGTCCACCACCGCCGCGAAGGCCATGGTGCACAGCGTCACGAACACCACGTCGTACACGGCCAGGAGTCTAAGCCATCCCAGCATCTCGCTCAACGGACGCCCCGCGAGCAGGCGCGAGGTCACCTGCACCGCGCCGATGAGCGGCGGCACCATGAACGGCAGCAGGAGCACCGGCAGCATCAGTTCGGCGAACCGGGTGCGCACGGCCATCGCGCTGAAGATCGTGCCCACCGAGACGAAGCCGATCGTGGCCAGGGCCGTCACCCCGATGATGCCCGGCAGCGCGGCGGCCAGGTCCACGTTGAAGAACAGCACGAACAGCGGCAGCGTCACCGCTTCGACCGTGCCGACGAAGGCCAGGTTGGCCAGCAGCTTGCCAAGGAACAGCGCCCCGCGCGGCACCGGGGCCAGCAGCAGGCCGTCCAGCGCCCCGTGCTCGCGCTCGATGGTGAAGGCGCGGTTGAGCGCCACCATGGCCGCCAGGGCGAAGGTCACCCACAGCACGCTGGGCGCCAGGTCGGTCGCCGCCAGGACCGTGGGGTCCCGCGCAAAGTTGAACACCACCAGCACCAGGGCCGCGAACACGATCGCCGACAGCAGCGCGGTGCGGCTCCTGAGCTCGGCGCGGATGTCCTTGGCCGCGATGACCAGTGCCAGCCGGAGAGCGTCAGGCACCGATCCACTCCCGGTAGCGCGGAAGAAAAGCGTCGAGTGGCCCGGTCCGGGGCTCGTCGCACACCCATCGGCCGTCCACCAGCACCGCCACCCGCGTGGCCAGGTCCCACACCTCGGCCAGGTGGTGGGTCACGATCACCAGGCCGAGACCCTCGTCGCGGCGCGCGGCCAGCGTCGCGCGGAGCTGGTCGGCCGAGGCGGCGTCCAGGCCGGTGAACGGCTCGTCCAGCAGCAGGACCCGCGGGCCGTGGAGCAGGGCGCGGGCGATCGCGGCCCGCTGGAGCATTCCGCGGCTCAGCCGGCGGGGGGAATCCTCGGCGCGTGAGCCGAGGCCGGCGGCGTCGAGCGCGTCACGCGCCGTCTCGCTGGGCCGGGGCAGTCCGTACAGCCGTGCCGTGAAGGCCAGGTTCTCGAGCAGCGTGAGATCGTCGTACAGCAGGGTCTGGTGCGACAGCAGCCCGATGGCGCGGCGGGTCTCGGCGGCGTCGCCCGCGAGCGGCCGCCCCAGCACCTGCACCTCGCCCACGCGGGGTCGCAACAGTCCGGCGAGCACCCGCAGGAGCGTGCTCTTGCCCGCGCCGTTGGGCCCG
>JBOHSB010000408.1:0-4687 GCA_050733015.1 Gemmatimonadales bacterium | reverse complement strand
CCCTCCCACCCCCGCGCGGCCAGGTCCTCGCGGTTCATGAAGATCACCCGCCGGGCCCCATGCACGCCGCGGTAACGGTCGTGCAGTCCATAGATCGTGGTATTGAACTGGTCGTGGCTCCGGATGGTCATGAGCAGGTACTGGTCGGCGGCGAGGTCGTGCGACGAGATCGGCGCGACCGCGAAGTGAGCCTTGCCGGTCGAGGTGACGAACTTCCGCTCGCGCGCGGGGTTCGGCAGGTAGAACGGTCCCTTCGCGATGCGGGCGTTGAAGTCCTCAAAGCCGCGCACCACCCGCCCGATCCGGTCCCGCACCACTCCGTAGTCCGTCGCCATGGCGTCCCAATCCACTTTCGATCCGCTCCCCAGCGTGGCCTTGGCAATGCCGGCGATGATCGCCGCCTCGCTCCGGAGGTTGGGCGCCACCGGCTCCAGCCGGCCGGTGGACGAGCTGATCACACCCATGGCGTCCTCGACCGTGACGAACCCGCCCGGATCGCGCTCGGCGCGGCCGAGGCAGGGCAGGATGAGCGCCTGCCGGCCGGTCACCAGGTGCGAGCGGTTGAGCTTGGTCCCGATGTGGGCGGTGAGGCGGCAGCGGCGAAGGGCCACCGCGGTGCAGGCAGTGTCGGGCGTGGCGGACAGGAAGTTGCCGCCCAGCGATATCAGGATCTCGATGTCGCCCTCGTGCATGGCGGCGATCGTGTCCACGGTGTCGTGTCCCGGATTGCGGGGCGCCTTGAACCCGAACTCGCGGTCCAGCGCGTCGAGGAACGGTCCCGGGGGCCGCTCCCAGATGCCCATGGTGCGGTCGCCCTGGACATTGGAATGGCCGCGCACGCAGGCGGCCCCGGCGCCCGGCCGGCCCATGTGCCCGCCCAGGAGCAGCAGGTTGACCAGCGTGCGGATGGTGGCCACCGCGTCCCGGTGCTGGGTGAGGCCCATCGCCCAGCAGGCGATCATGCGCTTCGAGTCGGCGATCATCCGGCCCGCCCGCTCGATCTCCTCGCGTGCGAGGCCGCAGCCGTCCACGATCTCCTGCCAGGTGGTGGCCTCGAGGTCGGCATACAGCTCGGCGAAGCCGTCGGTGCAGTCGCGGATGAAGTCGTGGTCGATCACGCCGCCGCCGCGCGCCTCGTCCTCCAGCAGCATCACCTTCATCAGGCCCTTGCACAGGGCGATGTCCCCGTTGATCCGGACCGGCAGATGGAGGTCGGCCAGGGGCTCGCCCGGACCGAGGAGGTGCGCGGCGAAGTGGAGCGGGGTCTTGTACTCGTCCGGATTCGGGTCGTTGAACCGGAGGAACCCCGGCTCGGGCAGCGGATTGATGGCGATGATCCGGGCGCCGTGCTTCTTGGCGTGCTCCAGCGAGGTCAGCATCCGGGGATGGTTGGTGCCCGGGTTCTGGCCCACGATGAGGATGAGGTCGGTGTGCTCGAAGTCGTTGATCGTCACCGTCCCCTTGCCGATGCCGTAGCTCTCCACCAGCGCCGTGCCCGAGGACTCGTGACACATGTTGGAGCAGTCGGGCAGGTTGTTGGTCCCGTACTGCCGCACGAAGAGCTGATAGAGAAACGCGGCCTCGTTGCTGGCCCGGCCCGAGGTGTAGAACGCGGCGCCGTCGGGGGTCTCGAGCTGCCGGAGCTCGCGGCCGATGAGGTCGAACGCCTCGTCCCACGAGATCGGCTCGTAGTGGGCGCACCCTTCGCGGAGGAGCATCGGCTCGGCCAGCCTTCCCTGGGCGTTGAGCCAGTGATCGGGCTGGGCCGTCAGCGCCTCCACCGACCACTTGGCGAAGAAGTCCGCTCCGATCGTCCGGTTCATCCCCTCGTCGGCCATCGCTTTGACGCCGCTCTCGCAGAACTCGAAGCGATGCCGCTTGCCGTCGGGCGACGGCCAGGCGCAGCTCTGGCAATCGAAGCCGGTCTTCTGGTTGACCTCCAGGAAGTTCTGCATCGTTTTCCGGAGGCCCATCTTCGGGAGCGCGACCCGGAGGCTGCTGACGATCGCCGGCAGGCCGGCGGCCGCGTGCGACCCGCTCCGGATGTCGGCCGGCGTGGTCTCGACCGGGGTCTGGGCCTGCCGAGCCGTGGTGTCGTCCCGGCTGGTGGCCTCGCAGGTGCGATCCCACGCCCTCACCAGGGCCGGGGCGAAGGCCGAATCGGGGCGCGGCGCGTGGGTGGGGAAGAAGCCGCTGGCCAGGAGAGCAAAGGGGTCGACGCCGGGCACGTCGCCCGGGCCGGGGTGGAGCTCCAGTTCGTCCGCCACGTCAGGATCCTCGCGTCATGGGGCGCTCAGACGCCCAAATCGCAACATAGGCGGGCCGGGAGGGCCCCGACGCGACGCCGGTCACACGTCACGGATCGTGGCGTACGCCGCGCCGGAGGCGGTTAGCTTGCTCAACAGCGCCCCGACGACGCCCTTTCCGCTCGCCCCGAGGCCCTATGCCCGAGCCGGCCTACGCTCCCGCTCTCGCCGCTGCCGCGATCGTCCAGGACTTCTTCGCCGGACACCCCGCCGCGCCGGCGCCTGCCCCGCATACCGTGTCGGCGGTCGTGAACACCGCCTTCTGGGCCAGCCTGCGGCGCGAGGAGGGTCGCTCGCCGCGGGTCTCGGTGGCCATGGTGGCCCCCGCGATGACCGGCCAGCCGATGACCTTCGAGCGCCCGCTCCCGCTCGACGCGGACGTGCTCGTCCGCCTCGGCCCCGCGGTCGAAGGGCCGGGGATCCACCTCGGGGCCTGGCCGGTGGCGGACGGCGAGCTCCGGATCTGGGGCGCCGCCCGCGAGCTGCCGGACCTCTGCCTGGTCGCCGAGGTGGTCGAGCCCGGGCTCCTGGTGCTCAAGTATCAGCGTGAGAAGGACCAGAAGTTCGGCAACCTGGCAGTACTGCGCGGGGACCAGCTCCGGGTGGTGGAAGAGGGCGACGGCGTCATGCCGGGCCGGCCGGCTCTGCTCGGGGCCCTGCTCGGCTCCGACACCATCGTGCCCTGGACCGAGGGCGGCACGCTGCTGACCCAGCTCGCGGTCTCGATGCGGCGGCACCGGCACGGCGCCGCGTTGCTCGTGGTGCCCAGCGGGACGGGCGCCTGGCGCGACTCGATTGCCCAGCCCACCACCTATGCGATGGCCCCGCCGTTTCGCGTGCTGGCCCAGCTGCTCGACCGGCCGGACCGCAGCGACGACGATGTGCGCGAGCTGGTCGACGCGATCGCCGGCCTCACGGCGGTGGACGGCGCGGCCATCCTGACCCACCGCTTCGAGCTGCTGGCGTTCGGGGCGACCATCCGGCGGCGTGAGGGGCACGCGTCGATCGAGCAGGTCGTACTGACGGAGCCGGTTGTGGGCGACCTTCCCTCCCGCGTGCCCGCCACCGAGCTCGGCGGCACCCGCCATCTCTCCGCCGCGCAGTTCGTCCACGATCAGCGGGACGGCCTCGCGTTCGTCGCGTCGCAGGACGGGCGGTTCACGGTGTTCGCGTGGTCGCCCGGGAAGCAGATGGTACATGGGCACCGGATCGAGGTGCTGCTGCTCTAGGCGGGAGCCAGCTCCACCCCGAGAGGAGAGGCACACATTAGCAAAGGCGGGTGACATGCCGACATTCGGCGTGCTGGGGTCGGGTGAGGTCGGCCAGATCCTAGCGAAGGGACTGAAGGACCACGGCTACCAGGTGCGCATCGGTAGCCGCACGCCGGCCAAGCTGGCGGACTATTCGAAGCAGACGGGGATTCAGGCCGGCACCTTCGCCGAGGTGGCCCGGTGGGGCGAGGCCATCGTGCTGTCGGTCGCGGGCGGTGCGGCCGAGCCGGTGCTGGGCATGGTGGGACGCGATGCGCTCCGCGGCAAGCTGGTCATCGACACCACCAACCCGATCGCCGACCAGCCGCCCGAGCAGGGCGTGCTCAAGTCCACCACCGGCCCGAACACGTCGCTCATGGAGCAGCTGCAGCGGGCGTATCCCGAGGCCAGGTTCGTGAAGTGCTTCAGCTGCGTGGGCAGTGCTCGCATGGTGGACCCGGACTTCCACGGCACCCGTCCCACGATGTTCTACTGCGGCGACGACCCCGGCGCCAAGGCCACGGTGGC
Organism: Gemmatimonadales bacterium; assembly: GCA_050733015.1. Classification (GTDB taxonomy): domain Bacteria; phylum Gemmatimonadota; class Gemmatimonadetes; order Gemmatimonadales; family GWC2-71-9; genus CAVVWJ01. Next base: position 603 of record JBOHSB010000408.1, on the reverse strand, counting down.
GCGCATCCTCGACCAGTTCGGCTGGGAGGCGGAGGACATGGGCGGCGCGATCGCCGCGCGGGCCATCGAGCCGCTGGCGGTGCTGTGGTGCATCCCGGGATTTCTGCGGGACAGCTGGGCCCACGCCTTTCATCTGCTGCGGTAGGTCGGCTTCATCGGTAACTCGGCTTCATCCCGAGCGCAGCGAGGGACCTTGCCCGCGGCTGGCTACAGCAGGATTACCCCCGCCCGCGCGCCGGCCGCCACCGCCTCGGCGCGGGTCGACACCCCGAGCTTGTGAAACAGCGCGGCCAGGTGGGTCTTCACCGTGTGCCGCGAGATGCCGAGCCGCGCGGCGATCTGCTTATTGACCAGCCCCTCCGCCAGCAGCGCGAGGATCTGGGCCTCGCGCGCGCTCAGCGGCTCGGGCGGCGCCACCGATCGCGCGGCCGTGCCCTGCGGCACCTCGGCGAGCGCATCGGGCGGGAGCACGACCAGGCCCGCCGCCGCCGCTTCGACGGCCGCGGCGATGGCTTCGGCGCTGGCGGTGCGTGACAGCACCGCGCGGACCCCCGCGCGCACGGCGCGGACAGCCCAGCCGCGGGGGAGCGACTCCCCCAGGGC
>JBOHSB010000407.1:0-4264 GCA_050733015.1 Gemmatimonadales bacterium | reverse complement strand
ACCACCACCGGCCCGCTGGGCCAGGGTGTCGCCACCAGCGTCGGGATGGCCATCGCCGGCCGGTGGCAGGCGGCCCACTTCAACCGCCCGGGCTTCGACCTGTTCGACTACGACGTCTACACCCTCTGCGGCGACGGCGACATGATGGAGGGAATCAGCGGGGAAGCGGCCTCCCTGGCCGGGCACCTCGCGCTGTCGAACCTCTGCTGGATCTACGACAACAACAGGATCTCGATCGAGGGCAGCACGGCCCTGGCCTTCTCCGACGACACCGCCACCCGGTTCATCGGCTACGGCTGGAACGTGACCCGGGTGGGCGACGCCAACGACCTCGACATGCTGCGCCGCGCCCTGCGGGTCTTCAAGGACACCCGCGACCGCCCCACCCTCATCATCGTGGACAGCCACATCGGCTACGGCGCGCCCCACAAGCAAGACACCGGCGCCGCCCACGGCGAGCCGCTCGGCGAGGACGAGATCCGGCTCGCCAAGCGGTTCTACGGCTGGCCGGAGGACGCCAAGTTCCTGGTGCCCGACGGGGTGCGCGAGCGTCTGGCCGACGGCTTCGGCCGGCGCGGACGCGACCTGCACGTGCGGTGGGCCGCGCTACAGGAAGACTACCGGAAGCAGTTCCCCGACCTGGCCGACCAGATCCAGCGGATGCAGTACCGCCGGCTGCCCGACGGGTGGGACAAGGAGCTGCCGACCTTCGCGCCCGACCCCAAGGGGGTGGCGGGCCGGGACGCCTCGGGCAAGGCGCTCAACGCGATCGCGAAGAACCTGCCCTGGCTCATCGGTGGCGCGGGCGACCTGGCACCTTCCACCAAGACCAGGCTCACCTTCGACGGCGCGGGCGATCTCGAGGCCGAAAGCATCGGCGGCCGCAACATGCACTTCGGGGTCCGCGAGCACGCGATGGCGGCGGCGGTGAACGGGCTCTCGCTCTCCAAAGTCCGGGCGTTCGGCTCGGGCTTCCTCATCTTCAGCGACTACGCCCGGCCCGCCATCCGGCTGAGCGCGATCATGGAGATCCCCACCATCCACGTCTTCACCCACGATTCGATTGGGGTCGGGGAGGACGGGCCCACCCACCAGCCGATCGAGCAGCTCCCCTCGCTCCGAGCCATTCCGGGCCTCATCACCATCCGCCCGGGCGACGCCAACGAGGTGGTGGAGGCGTGGCGGGTGATCATGCGGCTGCAGCACCAGCCGGTGGCGCTGGTGGTCTCGCGCCAGGCCATCCCGGTGTTCGACCGGACCCGCTACGCGGCGGCGAGCGGGCTCGCGAAGGGCGCCTACGTCCTGGCCGACGCCGAGGGCGGCCGGCCGGACGTCATCCTGATCGGGACCGGGAGCGAGGTGTCGCTCTGCGTCGAGGCGTTCGAGCGGCTCAAGGCCGAGGGGACCCGGGCGCGGGTGGTGAGCATGCCCTCGTGGGAGCTGTTCGAGCAGCAGGCCCAGGAGTACCGCGACGCGGTGCTGCCGCCGGACGTGACGGCCCGGGTCTCGGTCGAGCAGGCGAGCACGTTCGGGTGGGAGCGCTACGTGGGCCCGTCGGGCGCGCGGATCGGGATGGCCAGCTTCGGCGCGTCGGCCCCGCTCAAGGAGCTGCAGAAGAAGTTCGGCTTCACGGTGGACCACGTGGTCGAGGCCGTGCGCGGCCAGCTGGCGGCGGCCCTGTGAAAGTCGCCGTCGGCGCCGACCACGCGGGCTACCTGCTCAAGCAGGAGCTGATCCCCTCGCTCCAGGCCCTGGGCCACGAGGTGCTCGACCTCGGCACCAACAGCACCGAGCCGGTCGACTATCCGGATGTGGCCGCCGTGGTGTCAGGCGCGGTGCTGGGCGGCACGGTGGAGCGCGGCGTGCTCATCTGCGGCAGCGGGGTCGGGGCCTCGGTCGCGGCCAACAAGCTGCCCGGCATCCGCGCCGGCCTGTGCCACGACACCTACTCCGCCCACCAGGGCGTCGAGCACGACGACATGAACGTGCTGGTGCTGGGGTCCCGCGTGATCGGCGTCGAGCTGGCGCTGGAGCTGGTGCGGTTCTTCCTGTCCGCCCGATTCACCCATGAGGAGCGCCACGAGCGGCGACTGGCCAAGATCACGGCGCTCGAAGGGGCGGATCACCATGCCCCGTGACCTGGCGATATCCAACGGCCGGCTGCTGGTGATGTTCGACCGGGAGTACCGGATCCGGGACATCTACTTCCCCCACGTGGGGAAGGAGAACCACGGGACCGGGCACGCGTTCCGCTTCGGCGTCTGGGTCGGCGGGCTGTTCAGCTGGATGGGCGCCGACTGGAGTCCCGACCTCCGCTACGCGGATCCGACGATGATGACGCAGGTGCTGGCGCGCCATCCGGGGCTCGGCGTGGAGCTGCTGTGCAACGACGCCGTGGACTTCGCGGAGAACGTGCTGATCCGCCGGGTGCGGGTCGGCAACCTGAACGACCGGCCCCGGGATATCCGCTGCTTCTTCCACCACGACTTCCGGATCCTGGGCAACGAGGTCGGCGACACCGCGTTCTTCTCTCCCGAAGCCGGGGCCCTGCTCCACTACAAGGAAGACCGCTACTTCCTCATCAACTGCAAGGTGAACGACACCGTCGGGGTTCAGCACTACGCCTGCGGCACCAAGGACGTGGGCGCGGCGGAGGGCACCTGGCGGGACGCGGAGGACGGGGCCTTGAGCGGAAATCCCGTGGCCCAGGGCTCGGTGGACTCGACCCTTGGCGTGGGGCTCACGGTGCCGGCGCGCGGCAGCGTGGAGTTCTACTACTGGATGGCGGCCGGGCGCGACTTTCACGAGGTCTCCACCATCAACAGTGTGGTGCGGGACAAGTCGCCCGAGGAGCTGCTGCGCCGAACCGGCAACTATTGGCGGCTGTGGGTCTCCAAGGACCGGCGGGGCACGGCCGACCTGCCCGACAACGTGGTGGACCGATACAAGCAGAGCCTGCTCATCATCCACAGCCAGATCGACCACGCCGGCGGCATCGTGGCCGCGAACGACACCGACATTGCCGATCTGGCGCGGGATACCTACTCCTACGTCTGGCCCCGCGACGGCGCGCTGGTCTCGAGCGCGCTCATGCACGCCGGGCACGCCGGGGCGCCGGAGCGCTTTCTCGGCTTCTGCTCGCGGGTGGTGTCGCCCAACGGATACCTGCGGCACAAGTACAACCCGGACGGCAGCCTGGCCTCGACCTGGCACGGCTACGTGCGGGACGGCAAGCCGGTGCTCCCGATCCAGGAGGACGAGACCGCGCTGGTGATCTGGGCGCTGGGCGAGTACTTCGATCTGTACCAGCGGATTGAGGAGACGGCGCCGTTCTACCGCGGGCTGGTCACCCGCCCCGCCGACTTCCTGGTGGACTACGTGGACCAGCGAACCGGGCTGCCGCTGCCGTCGTTCGACCTGTGGGAGGAGCGCTGGGGGGTGCACGCCTTCACGGTGGCCGCGGTGATCGCCGGGCTCAGGGCTGCGGGGCGGCTGGCGGCCGAGTTCGGCGAGACCGAGCGCTCGGCACGCTACCTGGCCGGGGCCGAACGGATGGTGGAGGGCGCCCGCGCCGTCCTGTGGAACGAGCAGGCGCAGCGGTTCGCCCGGATGGCCACCCCGGGTCCGAGTGGCTACACGCTCGACATGACCATCGACGCGAGCCTGTTCGGGCTGGTCCTGCTGGGGGCGCTGCCGGCCGACGATCCGCAGGCGGCGCTGACACTGCAGCAGGTGAAGGAGCGGCTCTGGGTGCAGACGGACATCGGCGGGCTGGCCCGCTACGAGAACGACGCCTACCACCAGGTGGAGGCGAAGGACACGGCCCGAGTGGCGGGCAATCCCTGGTTCGTGTGCACCATGTGGCTGGCGCGCTACCAGCTCATGCGGGCCCGGACGGCGGACGAGCTGGCATCGGGGCTCCAGCTGATCCAATGGGCCGCCGATCGCGCGCTGCCGTCGGGTACGATGGCCGAGCAGCTCCATCCCTACACCGGCGATCCGCTGTCGGTCTCGCCGCTCACCTGGAGCCACGCAGAGTACGTGCGGACCGTGCGGGAATACATCGTCCGGCACTCGCGCGCGAACGTCTGCCCCGGGTGTGGCCAGACCATGCGGGCCCACGTGCGCCAATCCGATCCCCAGGTGGCGTTGAGCGGCACGTGACGCGGCTGACCGTGGTGCCGGACCCTGAGGACCTGACCCGGCCGGCGGCCGAGTGGCTCGCGGCCGAGATGGCGGCGGCCATCCGTGGGCGCGGCGGGTG
>JBOHSB010000406.1:0-9883 GCA_050733015.1 Gemmatimonadales bacterium | reverse complement strand
CCGTAGAGGACGCCGGCGTAGCCCGTCGCGAGCTGAAAGAACATCACGGCCTCGCCGAAGCTCTCGGCATCGAGCCGGGGGAAGCGGAGCGTGCAGCTCATGCGGCCCATCTGCGCCAATGCGGTCGCGGTCGCCTGGTACTCGGCGCGCAGCAGCGCGCCCAGCGAATGGCCCGAGAGGTAGGCCAGATCGGCCGGCAGCGGCTCGACGCCCGGCACATCGGTGGGTGGGGGCGGGATCCGGAGATCGTCGCCGGGGTCGTCCACGACCGCGAACGTGATCACCTTGTCGAACGGGCCTTCCATGAACAGCTGGACCTGGCTGTGCTGGTCGGTGGCGCCGACCGCCGCGACGGGCGTCGGCCCGGTGAAGACCTCCTGCCCTGCCCGGCTGACCCGCTTGCCGAGGCTTTCCGCCCACAGCTGGCGGTACCACTCGGCGAACTCCCGCAACCGGTCGGTGTAGGGCATGAACACGTCGATCCGTGCGCCGAGATCGGCGTCCGCCGCCCAATGGAGCGCGGCGTAGAGCGCGGCGGGATTCCGGCGCAGGTCGTCGGACTCCGCTCGCTCGACCGCCCGGCCCGCGCCGGTCAGCAACGCGGCAATGTCGACCCCCACCAGCGCCGCAGGCAGCAGGCCCACCGGTGACAGCACGCTGAACCGCCCGCCGACCTCCGGCGGCACACTCAGGGTGGCGATGCCGTCACGCGCGGCGATCTCGCGCAGCGCGCCACGGGTGGGATCGGTAGTGAACACCAGGTGCCGGTGCGCCGCGGATCCGAGGGCATCCTCGAGCCAGGCCCGGACGATGAGGTATTGCGCCATCGTCTCGGCGGTGCCGCCCGACTTGCTGATCACGTTCACCAGCACTCGGCGCGGATCGATCCGCGACAGCGCCGCGCTCACTGTGGTCGGGTCCACGTTGTCCAGCACGGTCAGCCGCGGGAAGAATTCGCGGCCCTCGTCGTCCCATTCGTTCCAGGCCGGGCGCCGCAACGCGGCCAGCAGCGCCCTCGCGCCCAGCGCCGACCCGCCGATGCCGAGCACCAGGACGTGATCGTACGCCTGCCCCACGCCCTCCGCGAACGCGGTGATCTCCCGCACCGGGCCCGCCTGGTCCACCAGCCGGTAGAACCCGTACTCGCCCGCGGCTCGGCGGCGGCGGACCTCGCCCTGCACGGCGGGAAATCGGGAGGCCAGCTCGTCGAGCCGGGTGCGCGGGAGCCCGTGCACCCCGTCGAGCGAATCCTGGAACATGCATCCATAGGCCAGCCGGATCACGGCACCTCCACGGTGAGGCCGTCGTACGCCGGAACGATCCCGGCCGGCAGCTGGCCGGCCAGCTCGGCGTGCCCGGTCTCGTGGGTCAGATGGGTGAGGAAGGTGCGGCGGGCACCGAGCGCCTGCGCGGTCTCGACGGCCTCCGATATGCTCAGGTGGGTCGGGTGCGGGCGCCACCAGAGCGCGTTGAGCACCAGTGTGTCGAGGCCCTCGAGCTGGCGCCGCTCGGCCTGGTCGACGGCCTTCGCGTCGGTGATGTAGGCCAGGGCGCCGACCCGATACCCGTACACCCGGAGGTGGCCGTGGCGGAACGCAAGCGGCAGAACCTCGACCCCCGCCACGTCGACGGCGCGCCCCGGCTCGATTGCGCGCAGATCGAGGTCGGGCTTGGAAGTACCCTCGTAGGCGCGCTGATCGTCGAAGATGTAGCTGAAGGAGCCGCGCAGCCGATCGAGCGTCTCGGGCGGGCCGTACACCGGCAACGCCTGGCGCTGCCGGACCGAGAAGATCCGCAGATCGTCGATGCCGCTGATATGGTCGGCGTGCTCATGGGTGTAGACCACGGCGTCGACCCGGCTCACGCCGGCGGCGATGAGCTGCAGACGCAACTCGGGCGGGGTGTCGACCAGGATCGCGGTGTTCCCGGCTTCGATCAAGGCGGCCGACCGGCTGCGCCTGTCGCGTGGATCGGCGGACCGGCACACGGCGCACGAACAGCCGATCTGGGGCACGCCGAACGACGTGCCCGTGCCGAGAAAGGTGAGCCGCATGTCCTAAACTGCTTCGATCTTCAGGAGGTTGGTAGTGCCCGGCATGTCGAAGGGAACGCCCGCGGTGACCACCAGCCGCTCGCCCGGCTGCGCCAGCCCGCGCTCGAGGATCTGCTGGCGCGCGGCGCCGAGCATCAGGTCGTAGTCGTTGAAGTGATCGGTGAGCGCGGGCGTCACGCCCCACACGAGCGACAACTGGCGGTAGGTGTCGGGCTCGGGCGTGCAGGCGAAGATCGGCACGGTGGGACGGCAGGTGGAGACCTTGCGTGCCGTGAACCCGCTGCTGGTGAAGCACACGATGAGCGGCGCGCTCAGCATCTCCGCCGCGGCACAGACCGCGACGGCGATGGCGTCCTCGGTCCGGACCGGGGTGTTCTGCGCCATGCGGTGCTGCGGCAGAGCCATCCCTTCGCTCGAGCGGCGCCCGAGCGCGGCGTCGATGACCACGCCGCGGCTCTGGCGCTGCAGCTCCATCTCGCGCGCGATGCGATCCATCGCCCGCACCGCCTCCAGCGGGAACTCACCGACCGCGGTCTCGGCCGAGAGCATCACGGCGTCGGTGCCGTCGAGGATCGCGTTGGCGACATCGGACGCCTCGGCCCGGGTCGGGCGCGGCGCGTGGACCATCGACTCCAGCATCTGGGTGGCGGTGATGACCGGCTTGCCGTGGAGGCCCGCTTCTCGGATGATCTGCTTCTGCATCAGCGGCACTTCCTCGAACGGCAGCTCCACGCCCAGATCGCCGCGGGCCACCATGATCGCGTCCGACGCGTCGAGGATGCCGCACAGATTCCGGAGCGCCGTGTCCTTCTCGATCTTGGCGATGAGCTTGGTGGACCGCGGCACCAGCGCCCGGAGCTGCTCCATGTCCTCGGGCCGGCGGACGAACGAGAGCGCCACATAGTCTACGCCGATGGCAGCCGCGTGGGCCACGTCCTCCAAGTCCTTCTCGGTCAACGCGGGGGCGCTGACCTCGATCCCCGGGAGGTTCATCCCCTTGTGCGACTTGAGGTCGCCGCCATAGTGCACGACCGCTTCGACCCGCCGGTCGTGCACCGAGGTGACCTCGAGCGCCATGAGCCCGTCGTCCAGGAGAATGCGGGCCCCCAGGCTCACGTCCGCCGCGAGGGCGTCATAGGTCGTGGGGATCTCGCCCGCAACCGCCTCGTCCTCGGGCGCGAAGACCACCGTGCGGCCGGCGGTCAGGTGGAGCGGCTCGGGCAGCGTGCCCACGCGGATGCGTGGCCCCTGAAGGTCGAGCAGGGTCGCCACGGCGTCCCGCCGTGCCTTGGTGACCTCGCGGAGTCGCTCGATCCAGCGGGCACGAATCTCCTGCGTGCCGTGCGAGGCATTGATGCGGACGACGTTCACGCCGGCGTCGATCAGGGCGGCCATCTCCGAGGGCTCTTCCCATGCGGGCCCCAGGGTGGCGACGATCTTGGTGCGGCGAACCGAAGTGCGGGGCATGGCAGGGAGTTTAATGCCGGCCAGTCACTGCTGCATCACGACCTCGCCGCCCACGACGGTGAGTCGCGCCCGACCGGCGCGCACGGCGTCGCCGGAGCCGCGCTCGGCGGCGGGATCGAAGTCCCAGGCGACGAGGTCGGCATCGCGGCCGGGAGCCAGGCTGCCGGCGCGCGCGGTCAGTCCCGCGGCATGGGCCGCGCCGAGCGTGTAGGCCCGCAGGGCGTCCTCGAAGCCCAGCTTTTCCTCCGGGCGCCAGCCGCCACTTGGCGCACCGGCGGCGTCCCGGCGCTCGAGAGCCGCGAACAGCCCCTCCCGGGGATCGATGGACGCGACCGGCACGTCGCTGCCGAACACCATCGGCGTGCCGCGGCGGCGGAGAGACTCGAACGCGTAGGCTCCGCGCCCGCGCGCGCCCCAGAGACGCTCGACCAGCGGGATGTCGGTGAGCAGATGCGCCGGCTGCATGGAGACGACGATGCCCGAGGCGGCCGCCCGGTCGAGATCATCGGGGTGCACGCACTGGAAGTGCTCGATGCGGTGCGGAATCGCCACTCGCGGCAGCGCGGCCATCAGGCTCAGGGCCCGCCGGACCGCGGCGTCGCCGATCGCGTGGACCGTGGCCGCGATGCCGCTCGCGGCGGCGTCGCGCATCGCCTCCGCGGCCTCCGCCTCGGTGGTGATCGGCATGCCGCGGTCTCGGGTCCCTTCGAACGGCTCGAGCATCCACGCGGTCCGGCTGCCCAGGCTCCCGTCGAGGAACAGCTTGATGCCGCCGACGCGGAGCCAGTCGGAGCCCACGCCGCTCTGGACGCCGCCCCGAAGGAGGGACGGCAGCGAAGTCACCGGGGGATGAAACAACACGCGGAGCCGCAGCGCGTCGGCGGCCTCGAGGCGGCGAAAGGCGACGAGCACCGGATCGCCCTCGACGTCGTGGATGCCGGTGAGCCCCAGGCGATGCGCTTCGGCCTGCGCCTCGCGGAGCGCCTCGTCCAGCACGGCCGCCGGCGGCTGGGGCAAGTGCGGCAGCAGCAGCTCGACGGCCCGCTCGAGCAGGAGCCCGGTGGGCTCGCCCGCGGCGTCGCGGACGATCCTGCCGCCGAAGGGATCGGGGGTCGCACCGGTGATGCCCGCGGCCGCGAGCGCAGCCGTGTTGACCCAGGCCGCGTGGACATCGAGCGAGTCGAGGTACACCGGTCCGGCATGGAGCGCGTCGAGCGCCGCCCGATCCGGCGGCGTGCTCCAGCCGTTGGCATCCCACCCCTGCCCTATCACCCACCGCTGGACCGGCCGGGCGGAGGCGACGCGACGCAACACTTCATCCCGCGACGTCACACCGGCCAGCTGCACGCGCCGGCGGCTCAGGGCCCACAGGGCGAAATGGGTGTGTCCGTCCACGAAGCCAGGCGTGACCACGCAGTCGGGAGCGTCGAAGGTGCGGATGTCCGATGGCACCACCTTGGCGAGCCCCGATGCCGCGCCCACGCCCTGCACCCGTCCATCGCGCCACCAGATCGCATCGCCGGTGATGCGTGGATCGAGCGTCACGATGCGCCGCGCCCGGAGGAAGCCCGAGCGGTGACCCGAAGGCACGTTCAGCTGGTCCAAACGTGCTCCGTAGGCAGTTTCCACATGTTGAAAACTCGCCGAAGTGAATATCTGGCTTCGGGGAAACCAAGCAGGAAAGTGCGGGGGTGATTGCTGGAAATCACTTTAACTCATCGATGTTAAAAGCTTTATAAGCAACGTATTACGATTATTCAATTCACTTTTCATCGAACCCAACGGCAGTGTCGGCAGCGCGCCGGTAATTATGCAGATAGAGCGATTATGAACATCTTCGACATGCAGGCCCTTGCACGCGGGTCGCCTCAAAGTGGGAACCTGAAATCCTCACCGACCGAATGTCACTTTCCCCTCCCCACCCCGATAGGCCGGCCCGGCGAACCGAGTAGGTGAGGCCCGAAGCGCCTTCGCGAATTCGTTCTTGCCGTCCACCTTGAGCGAGCCGGCCATCGCCTGCGACTGCCCCGGTGTCAGCGTGAGCGATCCGCTCGCGACGCTGCCGCGCGCGCCTGCCGTCACCCACCTGCTCTCTACCGGCTCCGCGACGCCCGCGCTGTCGCCGGCGAGGTGGCCATCCCAGGTCACGACGGCGCCGCTCAGCTTCACCTGAAACCGGTCCTCGGTGCTGGGGACGCCGTCCTCGTCTTCCGCCGGGACCTTGCCGATGGTGAGCCGCGCCTCGCGCACCTCCTGGCCCGCCTGGCGGGCCGAGCGGATGAGCCGGTCGCTGTTGGCAAACAACTCGATCGCGACGTCCTGCGGCGTTCCTGTCGGGCCGGCGGCCAGCACCGTCCACAGCGCGAAGAGCTGCGGGCGGCGGCCGCTCTTGTCGGTGAGCGAGAAGTCCTTGGTGCGGACCGCGTCGACCGTCGTGACGCAGAGGCGCGACGGGCTCCAGGCGGCGAACTCGGTCTGCCCTTCGATCACGCTGCGGAGGGAGACATGCAGATTCGGGGCTGCGGACGCCGGGACAGCGTGATAGCCGCTCGGCAGATCGCTCAGCAGCTCGGAAGTCGGATCCAGCAGCAGCTGAACGCAGAACGCCGAGCGGAGCCCGCCAAGCTCCCAGGTGATGGCCTCAGGCTGCGCGTCCTGCGCCCGCAGGGGAACCGCGGCAGCCACAAGCGCCGCCGCAAGGCCCAGGATCACGGTTGGACGCATGCGCGGCTCCGAGAGAGAGACAGTGATGGGTCAGCCGGTGCGCGCCCGGCGCACGGCGGCGCCCAGATCGGCGTAGTGCTTCGGGTCGAGCGCATTGAAGCGCAGGTTGCGGTAGCGCACCTTCCCGTCGGGGCCGATGACGTACACGACGCGGCGGAGGTAGCCGGACCGATCGTTGGCCGCATAGCGGCGCGCGACCTCTTGCCGGGGGTCGCTCAGCAGCCGGAACGGCAGATTCAGGCTGGCCGCAAAGCGGGTGTGGGTCGCGAGCGAGTCCGTGCTGATGCCCACCACGACGACCTCAGGCCCGAACAGGGAGTCGTATTGCTCGGCGAAGGTCCGCATCTCCGCGGTGCACCCGCTGGTGAAATCGCGCGGAAAGAACGCGAGCACGACGGTCTTGCCCCGGTCGAGGCCGAGATCGTAGGGTTGGTCTGCCGGGCCGACCCCATCCTTGTTAGCCCAGGGGAGCCGGAACGGCGGCGCCCGCCGGCCGACATCGGGCCCCGAGACCATCACCGCGGTCGGCGGGCCCTTGCTGGAATCCTTCGCTGGTGTCTGCGCCTGGAGCCGCGGGACGGCGACCACTGAGAGGACGATGGCCGCGGCGGCGATTGCACGGATGGACATGGCTGGTCTTCCCGAGACAGGAGTTGGTCAGTTGGCAGTGACCGCCCGCAGCGCGGTCGCGAGATCCTGGCTGGCACCGGTGCCGGTGTAGGCCACCTTGCCCTTTCGATCGATGATGACGATATACGACGTGGTCGGCGCCTCGTACGCGCGAGTGCTGACGCCGTCCTCGTCATACAGCGTGCGGAACGGCGGCTGTTCGGCGGCTATGTACTTTCGCACCCGCTCCCGGGTCTGATTCACGGTCACGTTGACACCGAAGAACTCGACCCGGTCTCCGAATTCCTGCCGCGCCGCCCGCACCGACGGCAGCAGCGCCTGGCATACCTCGCACCACGTGGCCCAGAACTCGAGCAACACCGGCTTGGCTCCGATGTACTGTGCCAGATCGACGGGTGCGCCGTCGAGATCCTGTACCACCACGGCCGGAGCCCGCGTGCCGAGCGCGAGTCCGGATGCCTGGGCCGCGGCGGACCCCGCGCCCAGCGCGAGCAGGCCGGCCAGCGCGCCGGCGGCAACCCACGATCTCACAGCACACCCCCCATCTTCACGAGGTAGAACTCGGCCATGCCGACCAGCAGCACGCCACCGGCCCGCTTGACCCACAGGGTCCAGCGCCCGGGTCGCGGAAGCGCCGTCATGGTCCCGCTGACGAGCCCCACGACCGCGAGCAGCGCGGTGAGGCCGAGCGAGAACGCCACCAGGTACACCAATCCGAGCACGGCGCTCCGGCCGGCGGCGACGAACGTCAGCACGGCCGCGAAGGCCGGGGCGCCGCATGGCGCCGCCACGAGCCCCGATGCGGCGCCCATGACGAAGGCGCCGCCCGGCGACCGTCCCCCGAGGCCGGAGGCCCAGCCGGCCAGCCGGGGCGGCACGACCACCGGAACGACGTCGAGCATCACCAGGCCGGCCACCAGCAGCACGTTGGCCATGACGAAATAGGCCCACGGATTCGAGCTCACCGCCCCGAAAATGGTCCCGGTCAGGCCGGCGAGCAGGCCCAGCACCGAGTACACCAGCGCCAGGCCGGACACGTAGGCGCCGGTGAGCACGGCCGTCTGCGCGCGGGACTGCCCCTCGGCGCCCGCGCCGCCGAGGATGCCCGCCGTGATCGGGATCATGGGATAGATGCACGGCGTGAGGCTGGTGGCGACGCCGGCGGCGAAGAGCAGCGGGACGGCAACGAGCGGCTGCTCGCGCAGGGTGGCGTCGAAGCCATCGGGGAGCAGCAGAGCGGGCACGCTAGCGCGGGAGCGCCGCCTCCGCCACACCGCTGGCCGCGGTCGGTGTGACGGCATACCGGCTCGCGACGTAGCTCTCCAGGATGGCGAGGAACTCGGGCACGATCCCGTCACCTTTGAGCGTGACCATCAGCCGGCCATCCACGTAGACCGGCGCCTTGGGCTCTTCGAAGGTCCCGGGCAGCGAGATGCCGATGTTGGCGTGCTTGGACTCGCCCGGCCCGTTCACGACGCAGCCCATGACGGCCACCTTCATCTCCTCGACACCGGGCCGCTCCAGCCGCCACACCGGCATCTTCGCGCGCAGATAGTCCTGGATCTGCTGGGCCATCTCCTGGAAGAACGTGCTGGTGGTCCGGCCGCAGCCCGGACAGCTCGTGACCTGCGGGGTGAAGCTCCGGAGCCCAAGCGACTGCAGCACCTGCTGCGCCACCTGCACCTCCTCGGCGCGGTCCCCGCCGGGCGCCGGCGTGAGCGACACCCTGATCGTGTCGCCAATGCCTTCCTGCAGCAGGAGGCTGAGGCCGGCGGTGCTGGCGATGATGCCCTTGGCGCCGAGCCCCGCCTCGGTCAGGCCGAGGTGGAGCGGAAAGTCGCACCGGGCCGCGAGCCGCCGATAGACGTCCACCAGGTCCTGCACGCCAGACACCTTGGCGCTGAGAATGATCCGGTCGTGCGCCATCCCCACCGCTTCGGCGAGGGCGGCGCTCTGGAGCGCGCTCTCGACCATGGCGGCCATGGTGACGTCCCGAGCGTCCTCGGGCTCCTTCCGGCGCGCGTTGGCGTCCATCATCTCGGTGAGCAGGTTCTGGTCGAGCGAGCCCCAGTTCACTCCGATCCGCACCGGCTTGTCGTTGGCGAGGGCCACCTCGATGATGGCGCGGAAATTCTCGTCGTGGCGCTTGCCGCCGACGTTGCCGGGGTTGATGCGGTACTTGGCCAGGGCGCGGGCGCAGGCAGGATACCGGGTGAGCAGGAGGTGGCCGTTATAGTGGAAGTCGCCGATGATCGGGACCGCGACGCCGTCCCGGTCGAGCCCCGCCACGATCGCGGGCACGGCCGCGGCCGACTCCTCGTTGTTGACCGTGACCCGGACCAGCTCGCTGCCGGCACGGGCGAGCGCGGCGACCTGGCGCACCGTCGCGGCGACGTCGGCCGTGTCGGTGTTGGTCATCGACTGCACCACGATGGGGTGGCCGGCACCGACCGCCACCCCCCCGACCATGGCGGTGACGGTCTGCCTGCGAGTGAGCGGTGGCATGGGCGGAATATAACGCGGCGCGCACCCGTTCTTGCGCCCGGTTCCGGGTTGGAATGAGATTCGTGCATGCCTTCCCCTACCCTGCCGGCGGCGCCGCGCGCCGCGATCACCGCGATTGCCAGCTACGTCCCCGACCGCCGGGTCACCAACGCCGAACTCGCCACCCGGCTCGACACCTCCGACGAGTGGATCGTCACCCGGACCGGCATCCGCGAGCGCCGGATCGGCGGGCCGGGCGAGACCACCTCCACCATGAGCGCGGAGGCGGTCCGGCGCCTGATGGCGCAGCGCGGTCTCGGCCCCGACGACATCGGGGCGCTGATCGTCGCCACAGTGACGCCGGACATGATGTTTCCCGCCACCGCCTGCCTGGTGCAGGATCAGGTCGGCCTCAGGAACACCTGGGGATTCGATCTCTCGGCCGCCTGCTCGGGCTTCCTGTACGCTCTCACGACCGGGGCCCAGCTCGTCGCCGCCGGAGCGCACCGGCGGGTGATCGTGGTC
>JBOHSB010000405.1:0-13387 GCA_050733015.1 Gemmatimonadales bacterium | reverse complement strand
CTCTTCGCCGCCTTCTACGCCGGCATGCGGGGCGCGTCGGCCCGCATCATCGACGCCCTGCCCGCGCTCGGGGGCCAGCTCATGGCCCTCTACCCGGAGAAGTACATCTTCGACGTGGCCGGCTTCCCCAAGGTGCTGGCCAAGGACCTGGTGCGGGACATGGCGGTCCAGGGGCTCCAGTTCGGCGCCACCACGCACCTGGGCGAGATCGTCACCGGCCTCCGGCCGGTCGAGGACGACGCCGGCGGGCACCTGGTGCTCGAGACGGACGTCGGCGACTATCCCTCGCGCACCATCGTCATCGCCGCCGGGATCGGCGCATTCGAGGCCCGGCGGCTCGGCGTCGTGGGCGAGGACGCGTTCGAGGAGAAGGGCCTCTACTTCAAGGTCCTCGACCCGAAGCAGTTCGAAGGCGCCCGCGTGCTGCTCGTGGGTGGCGGCGACTCGGCGTTCGACTGGGCGGTCAACCTGCAGGGCGTGGCCAAGTCCATCATGCTCATTCACCGGCGCGACGGCTTCCGGGCGCACGCGGCCACGATCAACCAGGTCCAGGAGCTCTGCCGCCAAGGCCGGTGCGACCTGCGCACGTTCTGGGAAGTGAAGCAGATCGAGGGGAACGGCCGGGTGGAGCGGGTGACCATCTACAACAACAAGACCAAGGAGGAGGAGACGCTCGAGCTGGACGCGATCATCCCCCTCCTCGGCTTCCACTCGGACCTGGGCGCCATCAAGGAGTGGGGACTCGACACCGAGAAGGCCGACATCAAGGTCAACCAGCTCATGGAGACCAACGTGCCCGGCATCTACGCCGCGGGCGACATCACGGCCTATCCCGGCAAGCTCAAACTCATCGCCACCGGCGCCGCGGAGGCGTGCATCGCGGTGAACAACGCGGTGCACTTCATCAATCCCAAGGCCAAGGTGAACCCGGGACACTCGTCGAATCTGGCGATCTTCGGGCAGAAAGATGACTGAGGGCGAGCTAGCCTGAGGGGCGCGAGCAGGGGACAGGCCGGACCACCACAAAAGAACGCAGTGGCGGTCCGGCCTGTCCCCTGCTCGCGCCCCTCAGGCCACCACCCTCAGATCATCTTCGGCCGCAAGAAAAACCGCAGCTCGCCCGCCCCGGGCGCCGGCTTCGCCAGGTCGATGCCCATCACGCCGCTCTTGGGATAATCCAGCCGGAGGCCCGTCGGCTGGCCGGTGAGCAGCAGTGCCGCCAACTCCTCGATCCAGGGCGAGTGGCCGACCAGCGCCACGATCGCGTCCGAGCCCGGCTCGCCGATGTCATCGGCCAGGCGGCTCAGGTCCGGCACCGCGGCCAGCGCCGCGCTCGGGATCGGCGGGTGGGGCAGGCTCAGCTCGCTCACCAGGATCTCCGCCGTCTGTAGCGCGCGGGTCCAGGGACTGGTGAGCACGAGGGTGGGCGCCAGCTGCTGCTCGCCGAGCGCGCGGCTCACCCGGCGCTGGACCTTGCGGCCCTTGTCGGTCAGCGGTCGGTCGCGATCGTCGGGCCAGCGATCGGGGTCGCGATCGCCGGCGTGGGCGTGGCGGACGAGGAGGAGGAGCAAGGAGCCTCCGACGGAAGGACGGAAAGACGGAACGACCCTACCCTGTGGCTTCCGGTTCAAGATAGCAGGTCGGGTTCGTCCTTCCGCCCTTCCGTTTTTCCGTCTTTCTCATTTCCGTCCCATCTCCACCACCACGCTGTCGATCGTCTGGATCGCCGTCCGGCCCGGCTGGGTGTGGTGGTTGGCCTCCACCGAAAAGGTCCACACCCGTCCGTCCGGGCGCTCGATGAAGCCCGAGAGCGAGTTCACCCCGCCGATGCTGCCGTCCTTCGCGCGCACCCGGCCAGCGAGCGGGGTCCCCACGAACCGGCTGTGCAGCGAGCCGACGTTCCCCGCCTGCGGCAGTGCGGCCAGGAACGTCTGCGCGCGGGGGTGCGACCGGATGTACCTGAGGATCCGGGTGAAGGCGAGCGGGCTCACCAGGTTGCCGCTCGACAGGCCGGAGCCATCCTGCAGCCGGAACTCGGTCGAGTCCACATGGACCGAGTCGACCAGGAACCGGCGCTCCACCGCCAGCCCTTCGTCCCACGAGCCCGCGCGCCCGAATTGCCGGCCGAGCTGCTTGAGCACCATCTCGGCGAACCAGTTCTGGCTGCGATTGAGAATCGGAAACACCCATTCGCGGAACGGACGCGAGCTGACCTCCGCCAGCGGGGCCGTGGTCCGCGCCTGGCGATAGCGCATCGAATCGGTGGTGGAGCGGGTGGTGCCCGTGATCGCCATGCCGGCGTCGGCCAGCACCTGCCGGAGAGCACGGGCCGTAAACAGGTTCGGATCCGGCATCGCGAACGACTCGGTCTGGGTCGGCTTGTCGAGCGCCACCGTGCCCTCGGCCCAGACGCTGAGCGTCCCCGGCTCACGGTAGAACCGGTCGCCGACGTCCGACCTGCCCCCGGCCGGGACCGTGACGGCGCGATTCTCGAACGCCACGTCGCCCACGTCGGGGGACATCGTGATCACGGCCGGCGTACCCGGCGCCGTGCCCGGGCCCCAGGTGAAATCCACGCTGTTGTCGTTGAATCCCAGGGCGGAGACTGGGGCCGCGTACCACCAGTTGAGGTCGTACCCCTCCCAGGCCGGATGCACCGTGGTGGGCTCGAAGTAGCTGCCGTCGCCCACCAGATCGCCGTGGATCTCGTGGATGCCTTTGGCGCGGAGCCCGTCGGCCAGGTCGCGCAGCCGCGTGTACGAGTCGGTCTCGCACGCTCCCTCGCGCAGCGTGTCGGTCGCGAAGCAGCGCTTGCCAAAGGTGGGATCGCCCCGGCCGTAGAGCACCAGGTCGCCCAGAACCACGCCGTTGGCCACCGGCCCGTCGGCGTAGAGGCTGGTCCGCACGGTCCAGTCGGGCGCCAGCAGGGCCGCCGACACCGCGGCCACGACGATCTTGGTATTGCTTGCCGGAATGAACAGCTGCCGCGGGTTCCGCCCGTAGAGCAGCGCGCCCTTCTCATCCACCAGGGCCACGCCCCACAGATTCCGGTCCATCGGCGGGGCATCGAGCCGACGGTCGACGCGCTTGGGAAGCGATTGGGCGAGGAGGACGGTGGGACCGAGCGGCGCGAGGACGCAAGCACCGAGCGCCATGATCAGCGCCCCCCCGACGGTGACGACCTCGGCACGACGAGGCCATGGCCCCTTCGCTGCGCTCAGGGGGACTCGTTTCCGCCGAGCCGTCCGACCATCCGACCGTCCGGTCCTTCCGTCCTTCCGTCCTTCCGTCCTTCCACCTTCAATCATACGCCACCCTCGGATCCACCCGGGCATAGACTATATCCGTCAGCAGGTTAACCAGCACGAAGACCAGGCTCAGGAACAGCACGCTCCCCTGGACCGCGGGGAGGTCGCGCTTGTCGATCGCGGTGAGCACGTACCGGCCCACCCCGGGCCACGAGAAGATGGTTTCGGTCAGGATCGATCCCGTGAGGTAGCTGCCGAAGTCGAGGCCCAGCACCGTGACCACCGGCAGCAGCGCGTTCCGAAGCGCGTGGCGCAGCACGATGCGCCCTTCGCTCAAACCCTTGGCCCGAGCGGTGCGCACGAAGTCGCTCTGCAGCACCTCCTGCATGGCCGCGCGGGTCATGCGCGACAGGACGGCCACCGAGCGCATCCCCAGCGCGAGCGCCGGCAGGACCAGGTAGGCCGGGCCGCGCGCACCCGACGGCGGCAGCCAGCGCAGCGTCACGGCGAAGATCATGATCAGCAGCAGTCCGACCCAGTAGACCGGAAACGAAACGCCGAGGTACGCGCCCAGCGTGCCAAGGCGATCGGGCCAGCTGCCGGGGCGCGAGGCGCCGTACACGCCGATGCTGATCCCCATGACCGCCGCGAACAGCATCGCCGCCCCCGCGAGCTGCAGGGTGGCGGGGAAGCGGTGCAGCAGGTCGCCCAGGATGGGACGCCTGGTGATGTAGCTCGTGCCGAGGTCGCCGCGGAGGACCCCGCCTACGTAGTGGACGAACTGGACCGGCAGTGGGTCGTCGAGGCGGAGCTCGGCCCGGAGCCGAGCCATGGTCGCCGAGTCGGCCCGCTCGCCGACCATGGCCTGCACCGGATCGCCCGGCGCCACGTAGAGCAGCAGGAAGGTGACGGCCAGGACGCCGAGCAGCGTCGGTATCAGCAGCGCGAGCCGGGCGAGGAAGAACCGTGTCACCGGGTCCGCACCACCTGGGTCCACCGCTGCCCGATGAAGACGGCGGGAATACGCCAGCCCTTCACGTCGGGCTGCTCGGCCCACAGGTCGACGGGGAACCAGAGGAAGATCCACGGCGCGAGGTCGAACACGCGCGCATCGACCCCGCGCGCGAGCCGCGCCTTCTCCGCGGTGTCCGGCGTGCTGCGCGCGCGGACGATCATGGCGTCGAGCGCGGGGTCGTCCAGGAAGGCGTAGTTCCCGCCGGTCCCCTTGTTGCTCGAGTGAAACAGGGGGTAGGAGAAATTCTCCGGGTCGGGGTAGTCGGCGTACCAGTCGCCGAGGTACAGGTCGGCGCCGCCGTTCCGGACGGTGGCCCTCACGCTGGGCGCGTCGCGCTCGACGATCTCCACCTCGATGCCGACGGCGGCCAGGTCCTGCTGCACCGACTGGGCGATGCGGGCGAGCTCCTCGCGCTTGTTGCGCCAGAGCTGGACTTTGAACCCCTTTGCGTAGCCCGCCTCCGCCAGCAGCCGGCGGGCGGCGGCGGTATCCCACGGGTACGGCGCGCGGGTGGAATCGTAGCCCACAATGCCGGGCGGGATCGCGCCGGCCGCCCGAAGGCCACGGCCCGACATCTGCGTGCGGAGCAGCGTCTCGACGTCCACCGCCAGATTGAGTGCCCGGCGCACGCGCAGGTCGCGGAGCGGCCCCCGGGTGGTGTTCATCGCGATGTACAGGTCACGGATCGTGGGCCGGCGCTGCAGCTCCTCCGGATGGGCCAGCTCCCAGCGGCGCGTCTCGCCGAACGGAATCTCGACCACGTCCAGGTTGCCGGTCTCGTATTCGGCGGCCTGAGTGAGCGCCTCGGGGATGATGCGGACCGTGAGGGTGTCCTCGTGGGGCGCGACGCCCCAGTAGGCGGAGTTCCTGGCCAGCACCAGTGCGTCGTCGTGGGACCACGAGACGAACCGCCAGGGCCCGCTGCCCACCGGCGCCTGGTCGAACCCGGGCGGTGTTGGCGCCGGCACCACGGCGGCCACCGGCATCGCGAGGAGCTTGGGAAAGATGTTGAGCGGCTGGCTCAGGGTGAACACGATGGTGCTGTCGTCGCGGACCGCCATGCCTGGCACCGAACTCGCCGTACCGGCGGCATACTCCCCTGCGCCCTTGATGGGGAACAGCGGCCACTGGCGGGCCGCCCCGGACCCCGGCGCGAGGGCGCGCAGCATCGAGGCGCGCACCACCCGAGCGTCGATGGCGCGGCCGTCATGGAACGTCGCTCCCAGGCGGAGGTGAAAGGTGTACACCAAACCGGACGGATCGACCTCCCAGTGGGTCGCGAGTCCCGGCTCGAGACCGGCGTCCACGTCGAACTGGACCAGGTTGTCGAACAACAGCGCCACCATTTCCCCGCTCTGCACGTCGTTGGACGCGGCGGGGTCGAGCGAGGCCGGGTCCGCAGTGAGGAAGTAGGTGAGACCGCTGGCGCGACTCCGGTCGCCCACGCCGCAGGCCGCCAGCGCGGCGGCCGCGAGGCTGAGGATGCCTGGCTTGCAGTGACAGAAACTCGCGAGAATGGCGACGTCCGTGGAAGAGCGAAAGGTGTCTGGCGGCGGAGGGACCCGAGCGGGAAGGGCCGGCCGCAGCACTGTCGGCGTGTGCGAAGGTCGGCCCTTCCGGCCCGGGTCCCTCCGCCGCGGGGGCGACACGGTGCGCCGCACGCACGTTGACATGAAGGCGTAAGGTGGTCAAACTACCGGGCTTACAGCATGTCGTCAATCGCGCCCCCGCTCCCTCGCATCCCTCGTCGCCCGGCCAAGGAGCCTCAGTGAGGGGCGTGGCCGCGGTCGCGTTCGCATTGCTCCTCGCGGCCGCGGTCCCGCTGGGCGCGCAGGAAACCCCCCGGGTGGTGCGGAAGCTCGACTTCCAGGGCAACAAGGCCATTTCGGACGAAGTGCTCGCCAGCGCCATCGCCACCACCAACTCGAGCTGGTTCGCGCGCGCCTTCCTCATCCGCTCGCTCGGGCTGGGCGAGAAGCGCTACTTTGACGAGCAGGAGTTCAAGCGCGACGTGGTCCGCCTGCAGGTGCTGTACCGGCGGAGCGGCTACCCGCACGTCGAGATCGACACGGTCGTGCGGCGAACGCCCGAGAACGTGTTCATCACTTTCCGCATCAAGGAAGGCGAGCCCATCCGGGTCACCAGCCTGAGCATTACTGGGCTCGACACGCTGCCCGAGAAAATCCGGCGCGAGACCCTGGTGGACCTGCCGCTCCAGACCGGCGACCCGTTCAACCGCTTCATCATGCAGGCCACCGCCGACACCATCACCCGGCGGCTCAAGGACCGGGGCCGGCCGGCGGCGCGGGTGTTCACCAGCTTCGAGGCCAACAAGGAGGCCGAGACCGCGGCCGTGACGTTCGACGTCGTGCCGGGGAAGAACGGGGTGATCGGTTCGGTGGACGTGGTGGGCACCAGCCGGATCGAGCCGCAACTGGTGCGGAACCTGATCGTGTCCCGCCCGGGCCGCACGTACTCCCAGGACGAGCTGTACCAGAGCCAGCGCAACCTGTACGGGGCGGACCTGTTCCGCTTCGCCACCGTGAACATCGACTCCGCCAGGTTCAACCCGGCCGCGGACTCGGTGCCGCTGCTGGTGCGGGTGAGCGAGGCCCGGCGTCGGCGGGTGCGGGGCGGCATCGGCTACGGCACCGACGACTGCTTCCGCGGCTCGCTGGGCTGGACCACGCGCAACTTCCTCGGCGGCGGCGGTCGCATCCTCGACCTCACCAGCCAGATCTCCAAGGTGGGCGTCGGACGGCCGTTCGACTGGGGTCTGGACCGGAGCATCTGCGGCAATTCGAGAGAGGACTCGGTCGCCTCGGCCAAGGTGAACTTCACCCTCGGCGCGTCGATCCGGCGGCCGGCGTTCCTGTCCCCCAACAACACCATCTCGGTCTCGCTCTTCACCGAGCGCCGCTCGGAGTTCAAGGTCTACCTGCGGCAGGAGACCGGCACCTCGGTGACCCTCCGCCGCGAGACGCCCAAGAAGCGGATTCCGCTGTCGCTGGCCTACACCCTCTCGTACGGCCACACCGAGGCCACCCCCGAGAGCTTCTGCGCGTCCTTCAATGCCTGTACGCCGGATCTGGTGGCCCGCCTGCGCCAGAACGCGGTGCTGGCCACGCTCACGGCGACGGGGACCGTGCCGCAGGTCAACAATCCGCTCGACCCCTCGCGCGGCTCGGTGTCCTCGCTCGAGCTCACCTGGAGTTCCCGGCTGCTCGGCTCGAGCTCGTTCCAGCAGTTCTTCCGCACGGTGGCGGACTACTCCTGGTACCGACCGATCGGCCGGGACGTGGTGTTCAGTTGGCGGGTGCGCGGGGGCGCGATCTTTGCCCCCACGGTGGACGTCGCCACCCAGACCGGCAACTTCATTCCGCCCGACCAGCGCTTCTACGCCGGCGGCCCGAACGACGTGCGCGGCTTCAACCGGAACGAGCTGGGCGCCGTGGTCTACGTCGTGCCCAAGGGCGAGGTGGACACCGCCGCGCTCAAGAACCGGGACATCGATCCCAACCGGGTGACCGTCGCCGCCACCGGCGGCAACACGCTCACGGTGGGGAACGTGGAGCTGCGGGTCCCGTCGCCGGTGTTCAGCGCGAGGCTCCGGCTCGCGGCGTTCGTGGACGCCGGCGGCGTGTGGGACCGCGGCAGCGGCAATCCGGCCGTGATCCGGGTGACGCCCGGGGCGGGCATCCGGCTCGCGACGCCGCTCGGGCCCGCGCGGCTCGATGTGGCCTACAATCCGTATAAGCTGCAGGCGGGCCCGCTCTTCCAGGTGGACACCCTGGGAAATCTGACGCAGATCCGGGACGCGTACGTGAAGGACCGGGGCAGCAGGTTCACTTTCCACGTCGCTGTGGGGCAGGCGTTCTGATGCGTCGGCGGGCTGCGCGCTTCTTCTTCGTCTTCCTGCTCGGCATCGTGGCGATGGTGCTGGGCGTGGTGACGTCGATGACGCTCACGCCGCCCGGCCGCAACCTGCTCGCGCGCACCGTGTCCCACGCGCTCGACCGGATGCTGATCGGCCAGGTGAAGGTGGGCGCGATCTCGGGGTCGTTTCTCTACGACCTGACCCTCGAGGATCTGGTAGTGCGCGACACCACCGGCGCACTGCTGGTCGACCTGCCGCGGGTGCGCGTGACCTACCGCCTGCCGAACCTGCTCGCGAAGCAGGTGCTCCTGAGCAGCGTGACGCTCGACCACCCGACGATCCAGCTCATCAAGCTGCGCAACGGCCGCATGAACTTCGAGGAGGTGCTCGGCCTCAAGAAGGGGCCCGGCGGCGGCACCTCGCCGCTGATCGACTTCTACAAGGTGAAGGTGACCGGCGGCACGCTGCGGATCGCGCTGCCCTGGAACGCGAGCAGCTCGCTCCGCACCGTGGCGCAGCGCGATTCCGCCCTCGACGCCGAGCGGGCCAAGCCCGGCCGGCTCATCGAGCAGGGGACGGACGGCCTCCGCCGGGTGATCCTGCTGTCGGACCTCAACGCGCGGTTCGCCCGGCTCCGCATCACCACTCCCGACCGGCAGCCATTCACGGTGGACATCGACTCGCTCGCGACCCGGGTGAACGATCCCGCCGTCACGGTCACCGATGCCGTCGGGCGCGTGCGGCTCCACGGCGACAGCGCGATCTTCAGCCTGTCGCGCGGCTCGCTGCCCGACACGCGGTTCTCGGGCGGGGGGGCCCTCACCTGGCCGCACGACACGACGCTGTTCGACTTCCAGGTGACCTCGCCCTCCGTGAACCTGGACGACCTGCACTGGGTCTCGCCCGATTTCCCCGCCATGACCGGGAGCGGCGAGCTCGCCGCCAAGTCGGAGAGCGGCGCCCGCACCGCGTACGACATCCGCGACCTCCACCTCCGGAACGGCGAGCAGCGCATCGACGGCGCCCTCGTGGCCATCACCGACCGGAGGCGGGGCCTCGGGTTCCGCGACATGCGGGTGACGCTCAAGAACCTCGATCTCGACGCCGCGCGCGCCTATGTGGACTCGCTGCCGTTCTTCGGCACGTTGAGCGGCACCATCGGGGGGGCGGGGTTCCTGGACGCGATGGACGTGACGATCGACTGGGCCTTCGCCGACGCGCGCGTGCCCGGACAGCCGGTGTCGCGGATCGCGGGCGCCGGCATCGTCGGCTCCACGCGGGATAGCGGGCTCACGTTCACCCACTTCGTCGTGCGGCGCTCCGACGTGGACCTCCACACCGTGCGCCGGCTCGCGCCCGCGGTGATCATCGAGGGCCGCCTGGCCGCGGCGGGCACGCTGGACGGGCCGCTCCGGAACGTGACGTTCCGTGGCAACGCCACCCAACGGGACGGCGACCGGCCGCCCAGCACCGCGGCCGGCACGGTCTATCTCGACACCCGGTTCGATTCGCTGTCGCTCGCCACCGATGTCACCTTCGATCCGCTCTCGTTCGAGGGCATCCGGCGCGCCTTCCCGTCGCTCAAGGCCCAGGGCGAGCTGCGCGGGCCGTTCCGAAGCCAGGGCAAGCTCAGCCACCTGTCGGTGGACGCGGACCTCCGCGGCGACCTCGGCGACGTCACCGCGCAGGGCTACGTGACGCTGCAGCCGCCGCGCTGGGGCGCGGACGACCTGCGCCTCGGCTTCACGCGCCTCGACCTGGCGAAGCTCTCGGGCAGCAAGCTCTCCACGGCGCTCGCGGGCCGGTTGCACGCCACGGGACGCATCGATACCCTCCGTGCCCCCGACGGCGACCTCGAGCTGGCCCTCGGCCGGAGCCGCGTGCGCGAGTGGACCATCGACAGCCTCTACGCCCGGGCCTCGGTGCATGACAGCGTCATCCGGGTGGACACCGCGTACGCCGAGTGGCAGGGCGCCCGCGCGTCCGGGGCCGGCACCCTCGGCTGGGCCGCGCCGCACGGCGGACGGATGCGCTTTGACCTCGCCGCCGACAGTCTCATCGGGTTCGACTCGCTCCTTCTGGCCGTCACGAAACAGGTGCGGGACACGTCGGCCGAGTCGCGGCCGCTGGGCGGTCGGGCGATCGGCCGCGTGGACCTGGCGGGCAGTCTCGACTCGCTCCAGGCGAACGGCGCCGGGGAGGTATACGGCTTCGAGTGGCAGCGGATGCGATCGCCCCGGATGACGGGCAGTCTCGTCTGGCTCGGCGGCCAGCGGCCTCGCGTCACCGGTCGCGCCGACGCCGACACCCTCCGAATCGACCGCTGGCTTCTCACGCGCGCCGCCGGTGCCGTGGACGGCTTCAGCGACTCGCTCGCCTGGAGCGCCGGCACCGCGCTGGGCGATGCTTCGCGCTTCGACGCGGCGGGCCAGTGGTACGCGAAGGGCGCCGTCCAGCTCCTGAGGGTGGACTCGCTGCTCGCCAAGCTGGCCGTGCGCCGCTACCGGTTGCAGGAGCCGATCGTGATGACCCTGAGCGACTCGGCGCCGTCGGTGAGCCCCGCGACGCTGCGCGCGCTGGACGGCTCCAGCGTCCTCCAGGCCGCGGGCCGGGTCCCCGGCAAGGCGCCCGGCAACCTGAGCGTCCAGCTGCTGGGCCTCGACCTGCACGACCTGTACGGCTTGCTTCAGCGGGACACGCTCGGCGTGGGCGGCGAGATGGAGCTCGAGCTGCAGATCGGCGGAACGGCGGCGGCGCCCACGTTCCGCGGCCTCGCGCGCATGGCCGACGGCCGGTTCGGCGACTTCCAGTCCCCGTTCATTCAGGGCGCGCTCAACTACGAGAACCGCCGGCTCGACGCGAACCTGGACCTGTGGCGCACGGGCGAGAACCTCATGCAGGTCGAGGCGCATCTGCCGCTCGATCTCGCGCTCACCGGCGTCGATAAGCGACAGGTCGACGGCCCCCTCTCCGTGCGCGCCCACGCCGACAGCGTCTCGCTCGGCCTGCTCGAGGCGATCACGCCGGCGGTGACCCATGTCGGCGGCACGCTCAAGGCCGACCTGCAGATGGAGGGCACCTGGGCCAAGCCGCGGCTCGCCGGGGCCGTGGACATCCGGAACGGGAGCATGTCGCTCCCGGGTCTCGGCATCCGGTTCGGCAGCGTCCGCGGCGGCGCCACGCTCGATGGCGACTCGGTCCGCTCCCGCGACATCGTCCTCACCAGCGGCGGCGGGAAGCTCCGGGTGGACGGGTCGGTGCGGCTCGAGAACCTGACGCGGCCGGTGCTGGACCTTCGACTCCACGCCGACCAGTTCCGCGCCATCGACGTGCGCAGCTTCCTCACGCTGGTCGGCACCGGCGACCTGCAGCTTCGCGGCCCGGTGTTCGGCGCCACGCTCACGGGGAGCCTGCTCGCCAACAGCGGCGTGCTCTACTTCGCCGACCTGGTCAACAAGCGGATCATCGACCTCGAGGACCCCACCATCGCCGACCTGGTGGACACGACGCTGATCCGGCGCGAGAACCTCGGCGCCAAGTTCCAGAACCGGTTCCTCGACTCGCTGCGGATCGACAGTCTCCGGGTGGATCTGGGCTCGGACGACTGGCTCCGGTCCGCCGAGGCCAACGTGCAGCTCGAGGGCCGCGTGCGGCTGAGCAAGACCGGCGCGATCTACAATCCCATCGGGACGCTGAACGCGCCCCGGGGATCGTACACCCTGAAGATCGGCCCGGTGACGCGCGACTTCACGGTGTCCCGCGGCCAGGTGATCTACACCAACGACCTCAACGCCGGGCTCAACATCGAGGCGCGCCACACGGTCCGGGGCGTCCGGGGCGACACGATCCCGGTCATCGCGAACATCACCGGCACCCTCTATCAGCCGAGGCTCACGCTGTCGAGCAGTGTCCGGCCGCCGATCTCGGAGACCGACCTGGTCTCCTACCTGATTACCGGCTATCCCGCCAACGAGGCCACGCTGGTGGGGCAGGGTGGGGCGCTGCAGGCCAGCCTGGCGTACTTCTCGAGCGCGCTTTCGAGCGAGCTCGAGCGGGCGCTCATCCAGGACATCGGCGTGCCGATCGACCTGATCGAGATCCGCCCGGGCGTATCCAACACTCCCACGGGCGGCGGCACCCTGACCCAGCTGGCGGCGGGATGGCAGATCGGCAACAAGACGTTCCTGACGTTGAACGCCGGCTTCTGCCCCGATTTCAGCCAGCTCAGCTACAAGAACCTCGGCGCCAGCGTCGAGTTCCGCTTCAGCCGCGAGTGGAAGCTGCAGAGCTCGGTCGAGCCGACCATCCAGTCGTGCAACACCTTCGTGACCACCAACCGGCTGAGTACCAATCCGTACCAGATCGGCCTCGACATCCTGTGGGAGCGGGAGTTCTAGTGCGGGTCCTCTGCATCACCAACCCCGCCGCCGCGCGCACGCGGCCCCGCTCGGTCGACGCCGTGATGCGAACCCTGGCCGCGGCCGGGTGGAGCGCCGACCTCGCCGCTACCACGGGTCCGGGCGACGCGCGCCGGCTGGCGGCGGAGGGCGTGGCCCAGGGGATGGACGTGGTGGCGGTCTTCGGCGGCGATGGCACCACGATGCAGGCCGCGGCCTCGCTGGTCGGGACCGGTGTCAGCCTCGGCGTCATCCCCGGTGGGACCGGGAACCTGCTGGCCGGCAACCTTCGCATTCCGGCCGCGCCGGCCAAGGCGGCCCAGGCGCTGGTGACCGCCCGTCCCCGTCCGTTCGACCTCGGGCGCATGGAGCGTCCCGATGGCCTACACTATTTCGCCGTGGCGTGCGGCGCCGGCTACGACGCGCGGGTCATGGCCGGCACGCCGAGCGAGCACAAGCGCCGCTGGGGGATGGCGGCGTACGTCGCCACGACCCTCCGGCTGATGAGCGAGCTCCGGAGCACCGACCACATGATCACGATCGACGGGGTCGAGTATGACGCCAACGCCGCCATGGTGCTGGTGGCCAACTGCGGGGAGGTGATCCCGCCCTACGTCCGTCTCGGTGCGGGCATTCGTCCCGACGACGGCCTGCTCGACGTGGTGGTGGTGCGGGCCAACAACTTCGGGCAAAGCGTCCGCGCGGTGTGGGACATGCTTCGCATGGCGCCCGATGTCGAGGGGCTGGACACCTACGTGGGCTACGCGAGGGGCCACGAGATCCGGGTGGTGAGCGATCCGGTCCACCCGGTCCAGCTCGACGGTGAGCCCGGCGGAGAGACCCCGTTCAC
>JBOHSB010000404.1:0-23167 GCA_050733015.1 Gemmatimonadales bacterium | reverse complement strand
CCTTCGCTTCGCTCAGGATGACTCCCGCTCAGGATGACTCCCGTCGCGGCGCGAGGTCCCGCCGCGAGCCTCAGCTCGGCGGTCCGATCGGCGTCGGGGACGGATGCGGCGTGAAGTCCACGTTCCCCAGGCCGAGCTCTCCGTTGGCGTTGGTCCCCCAGCAGTAGCCCACGCCCGCCGGAGTCCGTCCGCAGGTATGCGCGACGCCCGCGCTCAGTTGGCTGAAGAACAGTCCGCCGGTGACCGCCACCGGGATCAGGCTCCCCGTGGTCGTCCCGTCCCCGAGCGTCCCGGCAGGGTTCGCTCCCCAGCACCAGGCGCCGTTCGAGGGGGTCTCTCCGCAGGCATGGTCCCCGCCGGCCGTCACCCGCCGGAAGGCGTGTTTTCCTGCCACCGGCCGTGGCCAGAAGCTGAGATAGGCGTGGCCGTTGCCGATCTGGCCCAGGCGGCCGTTGCCCCAGCAGAAGGCCTGCTCGGCGGTGGTCACCGCGCAGGTGAAATCGCGGCCCCCGGCGGCCAGCTTCCAGCGTTGGCTCCGGCCCACGCGTGAGGGCGTGGCTCGCCGGAAGATGGACGTGCTGTCGCCCACCTGGCCGGAAGAATTGAGGCCCCAGCAGAACAGGCGGTCGTCGGTGGTGACCGCGCAGGCGTGGGACCACCCGGCCGTGACCTGACGGAACGTGAGCGTGCTCGCGATCGGCACCGGCTTGACGCTGCACACGCCGTAGGGGCAGACATCAGGTCCGCTCCTGTTGCCGATGCCGAGCTGGCCATCGGCATTCCCGCCCCAGCAGTACACCCGGTTGTCGGGGTAGGTCAGCCCGCATGCGTGATCGAACCCCGCTCCGACCTGCCGGAACTGGTGGCCTCCGGCCACCGCGACCGGCGAGTCGTGCTCGTCGGTTCCGCCGTTGCCGAGGTCGCCGCGGCCGCCGAAGCCCCAGCAGTAGGCCTGGAAGTCGGTGGTCACCCCACAGGTGAAGGCCGCGCCCGTGCTGATCTGGCGGAACCGCAGGCCGCCGGCCACCGCCGTCGGGGCCGTGCGGTTGGTGGTCGTACCGTCGCCCAGGTAGCCCTCATCGTTGTTGCCCCAGCAGTAGCCGCGGTTGTCGGTCGTGACCCCGCAGGTCCGCATCCAGCCGCTGCTCATTTGAAAGAAGGAGAGCGCGGCCGCCGTCGCCGAGACCGCGAGCGCGGGCCGGTCCTCGGGCGCGGTCGGGGGCGGCTGGTCCGGTCCGCAACCCAGGATGGCGAGCAACCCCGAGGTCGCCATCGAGACGGCAAGGAGAGGCAGGGCGCGCATGTGGCCTCCGAGCAGAGGAGTTGAGCCTATCCGAACGCCCTGAACCTACCGCAGTGCGATCAAGCCGATCTCAAGGCTCGGGCCTGACTTCCCTCGCGGCTCCGTCGCGAGCGCCCGGAGACTCGCGACGGCCCGGCGGGCCGGGCCGGCCTGCTTACTTGGCTCTAACCGCCAAGCCAGAATAGATTTAGCGATTCGCACCATTCATGACGTTCCGCCCAAGGCACCCGATGGCGAAGACCGACACCAAGACGACCGCCTGTCGGTGCAGCCCACCGGCCAAGGCGGCGGCCTGTTCGGCTCGGTGAAACGCTCGGTGAAGAAGTTCGTCGCCAACGCCTTCAAGGTGCGCTCCCACAATCCGGGCAAGGACGGCAAGAACCTCCGCATCGCGCGTACCTCGCGTCGGTACGATCCGGCGGACCCCTGGGTCCGCCATCTCTGGATCAGCCTGCGCGATGGATTGATGGAGCGAGTGAAGGAGTAAACCTGAGCCGGGAGTCATCCTGAGGCCGGAGTCATCCTGAGCGAAGCGAAGGAGCCATGCGTTGGGGCATGGCTCCTTCGCTTCGCTCAGGATGACCCCGATATCAGCTTCTGAAACCGCGGGCTCCCGCGCAGCTCGTCCCACGTGGGGTCCACCCGGAGCCAACCGGGCGACAGGAACCACGGGATCTTGAGCAGCATCTCGAGCTGCTCCACCGCCTTGTCCCGCTCGCCGACCATCAGATAGATCCGCGCCAGCACCTGCTGCAGGTACGGCCCGGTGTAGCCGTCGGCAGAGACCGGAACCTCGTGAACCGCTCGCTCGCCCTCCCGGATCGCGTCCGCCTTTCGGCCGAGGTATGCGAGGGACAGGCCGTAGAGCGCGAGTCGCTGCGCGTTGAGCGGGTTGGTCCTGAGGAGCTCTTCGTTCGCGATCCGTGCCGAGTCGGCGTAGGTCCGCGCGCGCGACCGATCGCCCCGGAGCCAGTACGTCTGGGCGAGCACGATCCCCCACGCCGCCCGGTCGTCGTCGAAGGCGCTGGGAGGGAGCCGGAGCAAGAGCTGCTGCTGGGCGTCGTCCAGCACCCAGTAGAGGTCCCAGAAGTTGCCGAAGAACGCGACCAGATCGGTGGGCTGGATCGCCCTCGAGTGGTCCCGGATGGCGGCCCGGGCGCCGGGCAGGTCCCCCTGCGCCAGGTGCACCATGGCCAGGTTCTCGAGCAGGTCGAGGTTGTCGGGCCCGAGCACCACGCCGCGCTCGGCTGCCTCCGCCGCCTGCGGGTACCGGCGCAGGCGGAGCAGCGTGGCCACCAGGCGACGCGCGGTCGTGACCGAGCGAGGATCGAGCTCCCGGGCGTGCTCCAGGTGGCCCAACGCCTGGTCCCAGCGCCCGAGCGTCTGCTCCGCCAGGGCGGCGCCCGTGAGCAGCTCGGCGTTGCCCGGCGCGATCTCGAGGCCAGCCTCGTAGGCCTTGAGAGCTCCGGTGCCGTTGTTGCGAACGTTGAGCTCGTAGTCGCCCAGCGCGAGCTGGGTCTGCGCCCGACTGGTCCCCAGCGCCTCTGCCCGGGTGGCCGCGCTCTTCGAGCCTTCGGCGAACGCCGGGTCGGGGACACTCGTGTAGTAGTAGTAAGACCGGGCTCGTGAGAGCTGCGCCCAGGCCAGCGCGAAGCCCGAGTCGAGCGCCACCGCCTGCTCGTAGTATCCGATCGCGCGGCGATACTCGGCGGGAGCCGCGGTGACGGCCACGCCGCCGGCCGCCTTCTCCCCCCGCAGAAACGCCTCGTAGGCCGCGAGATTGGCCGTCGGCTTCTGGGTGAGCGCTTCCTTCTGCTCGCTGCCGAGCGCCACGTCCAGCGCCGAGGCCACCTTGCTCGCGATCTCGCTCTGCACCTGGAACACGTCGGTCACGGCGGCCTCGAACGGCTGCTGCCAGCGCGTCGTGGGCGGCCGGCCCGGCTCGGCCTGGACCAGCTCCGGGCTCACCTCGACCCGCCGGGTTCCGTCCGCGCCCGTCGCCCACCGCACCCGGGCGATCAGCAGGTAGTCGGCGTCGAGCTCCTGCCCGATCTCGGTGAGTGACTTCCCGGTGTGCCGGTACTGGCCCGAGCTGGCGCTCGCGATCACCTCCAGCCCCGGCACGCCCGAGAGCTTGCCCCGCACCGCGTCGGTGATCCCGTCCGCGAAGTAGGCGGTGCTCGAGTCGCCCAGGTTCTCGAACGGCAGGACGGCGATGATCTTGGCGCCGGTCTTCGCCTCCTCGGCGTTGTGCGAGCGGCGCCAGGCGAACAACACGCCGAGACCGATCAGGATCCCGAGCACCAGGGTGAGCGCCATCACGGGCACCCGCCGGGCCTGCGGGGTCACCCTCGTCGCGACAGTCCCGGTCGCCGCCCTGGTCTCGGCGGTCGGGGCCGGGACCGGGGGTCGCGCCACGTCGGCGGACGTGGTCGTCCCCGCGGCGTGGAGCGCCTGGACGAACTGCGCCGCCGTCGGGAACCGGTCCGCCGGCAGCGCCGCGAGCGCGCGCCGGACCGCCGCGTCCACCGCCTCGGGGGTCGTTGGGCGGACCAGCCGCACGCTCGGCGCCGGCTCGGTGAGCCGCCGGACCAGCATCGACTGCATGGTGGCGCCGGCGAACGGCGGCTGACCTGCGAGCATCTCGTACAGCACCGCCGCCAGACTGTAGATGTCGGTCCGCGCGTCGAGGTTGGGATCGCCGCCGGCCTGCTCCGGACTCATGTAGGCCGGCGTCCCGATCACCATGCCCGTCTCGGTGAGCTTGGTGTCGCCGGCGCCGGCCTGGAGCGCGCGCGCGATCCCGAAATCCGCTACCAGCGTGTTGCCGTCGCGGGTAAGGAGCAGGTTCTCGGGCTTGATGTCGCGGTGGACCACGCCATGCTCGTGGGCGTACTGCAGCGCCTGTCCCGCCTCGCGGGTCACCCGCAGCGCTTCGTCGACCGGGAGCTGCCGCTCGCGCTCGATCTTGGCGCGCAGGCTCTCCCCCTCGACGTACGGCATGGTGAACCAGAGGTGGCCGCCCGCGTCGCCCGAGTCGAGCACCGTGAGGATGTGCGGATGCCCCAGACGCGCCGCCAGCCGGATCTCGCGCAGGAAGCGCTCGGGGCCGAGGGAGGCCGCGAGATGGGGATGGAGAACCTTGAGCGCGACCGGCCGGTCGTGCCGCAGATCCAGCGCGAGGTAGACCGTGGCCATGCCGCCCCGGCCGAGCTCACGCTCGATCGTGTAGCGGCCGGCGAGGTCGTCCCGAAGGGTGGAGGCCTGCTCACCCACGCGGGTGGTGCTCCAGTTGCTGCAGGGAAGGGGCGGGTCGTCCGGGCGCTATAAGTAAACGTGACGCACGGACCTGCGCTAGGCTGCCTGGGCCGGCGCGTTGGCGCTAACCCTCAAGCGCCGATGGATTTAGCGCTCGCTCCGACAGCGTCCCGAGCCGCCTAGACCGGCGGTGGGGAACTGGGCATCGCTGGGCCTATGGCAGCCGGAACACGCTCACCTGCGGGTGCAGCCGTGACGGCAGGGCCGCGCCGCCAGGGCTCGTGAAATCGAGCTGCACGCTGGGTGCGCCGCCTGCTGTGGTGAGCTGATAGAACACCGGCGTGCCCGGGACCAGGCTGCCCGTCACGGTGCCCGTGAGCGGCGCCGGCGTCAGCGGGAACGGCCGAGGCACCGAGGGGCTCGGGCCCGCCGCGTCGAAGTAGGCCTGGTACGCGCGGCGGAGGCTGCGGGTGGCGAACCGGTCCCGCGCCGGAATCTGGGACTTGGAGAGTCCGGGCAGGCTGTCGGTGTAGAGCGCGAGGCTGAAGTCGCCGAACAATCCGGCGAAGGGCTCTCCTGCCGCGGCAGCGATGTTGGCGGTGCCGATCACCCCGCTCTGCTCGAGCCGCTGATAGAACGCGGCCCCGAACTGGTCCCCGAGCCAGCGGAGCAGGAGCCAGTCTCCCCCACGCCAGACGAGGCCCAGCTCGCCGTCGGAGTGCTCCGTCAGGGCCACCGTGTCGGGCTGGAGCAGATAGGTGTACGAGGAGGCGAACTCCGTGAGGATGAAGCCCTCGGCGGAATCGGGCAGCAGCTGGTTGGGGTTGCTGCGCCCGCTGGGCGGCGGGAACTTCTGCTCGTAGTAGAGCGAGCCGAGCTCCTGCGCCACGAGGCTCAGGCCCTCGTCGAGCCATCCGTCTTCGGCCGACCCGCCGTGCACCAGCACGTGCTGGGAGTAGTTGATGAGGTGCTGCAGCTCATGGAGGAACACGGAGGGTACGTCCCCCAGGAGCACATCCACGGAATGGGGGCAGCTCAACGTGCCGTGGGGGTCCGGCACGACGCTGTAGAACACCTCGCCGTGATTGGCGCTCGTGTCGGATGAGGTGAGGTCGAAACCGGTGAAGAAGCCGGCGATGTAGCCCTGCGAGGCGCAGTCGAGATCCGACGTGAGCTGATTCACCACCGGCGACAGCAGCACGATGACGCGGCCGTTCTGGTCGATGTCGCTGGGGTTGCCGAACGCGTCCAGATCGAGCGGATAGAAAGTCTGGTCGAACAGCTGCCCGAAGCTGCCGAGCTCCGACGGGCTGAAGCCACCGGCCGGCGCCAGGGTGTCCTGGTAGACCAGTACGTTGGTGCCGACATAGCCCAGCCGCGCGGTCACCCGCTGGAACGTCTGGCGGCCCGTATCGACGGTCGCGAGCACGTGGAAGTCCCGCAGACTTCCCGCCGGCGGCGGTGGGCCAACCGCGAAGCTCGCTTCCGACCGGGGTGCGGCCGGGCTGGTGGCGGCCGCGCGCGCCTTGCGCCGGAGGGCCGCGTCGAAGGCGCGCTGCCGTAGGCCCGGCCCAGGGCGAGCCGCCGCTCCCGCCGATCCTTGGGTCGCGGCCACCGCCACGGCGCCGCTCGCGACGGCCGCCGACACGGCGCCGGTCCCGGCCGTGAGCGCGTAGCTCACCGGACGGTTGCCGGCGTCGCCGATGGCCAGTTGCGGGACGACGAGATAGGTCGCGCCGTTCCCGACCAGTGTCACGCTGTGGCCGCCGGTGCTGCAGTCGACCGTGACGGCCTGCAGCGGCGCCAGCGAGAGCAGGGACAGTCGCCCGCACTGCGCGCTGAAGGACGGCCCCGTGCTGTCGCCGCTGCAGGCGGCCGCGCCGCACAGGAGGATCACCCGCGCGGCGCGGGCACACCGCAAGCGCCGACTCATACGCCGAAGTTGAGCCGAACCAGGAAGGCCCGGGGCCGCCCAACCGACGCCCCGCTGAAGAACGCTCCCTTCAACAGGTAGGCGTGGTTGAACACGTTGGTGACGTACACCTCGGGCCGCAGCACGACGTTGCCCAGGTTCAGCAGGTAGCCCGCGCTCACGTCCGTGATGAGGCTGGGCGCGACCTTGATCGACTTGTTGAAGTCGAACAGGCCCCGACCGAAGGTCGAGTCGGGATCTGCGCCGTTGGTGAGCCCGCTCCCGTAGGTGCCGGTGACGCTGGCGAACAGGTGCGAGTCGGCGTAGTTGACCGTCGCGAGGCCCGACAGCCGCTGGTCGTGATCGAGGTCGAAGTACCCCTCGGGGTTGTCGGTCGGGAAGAACCCGCCGGTGATCGGGCCGCGCCCGTAGGCGTGCGCCAGCGCCAGGTTGAGATACCCGGAGAGGCGCCCGCCCGGGCGGATCTCCAGCACGCTCTCGATCCCGTTCACCCACACGCGGTCGATGTTGACCGACGTCACGATCGACGAGCCGGGCACGGTGTTGTCGTCGATGCCCGGCGAGCTCCGCTTGGCGTAGGCCGAGATCTTGGCCACGACGCCGATGGGAAAGCGGTGGACCACCCCCAGCTCATAGAAGTCGTCCCGCTCGGGCAGGGTCGGCACCGTCACCGTGTCGGCCTGGGCCACGCTGGTGATGGCGCGCAGGTCCTCGACGTTGGTCGGCACGAACAGGCGGCCGTAGTAGGCGTAGAGCGTGGTCGCCGGGCTGGGGAAGAAGCTCAGCTTGACCCTGGGGCTCAGCTGATTCTGGCTCCCCGCGAAGGGCGCCTCGTGGTTGTCGAACCGGAGGCCGGTACGGAGCTCCAGCTTCTCGCTGGGCGACAGCACCGTCTGCCCGTAGACCCACTCGTCGTTCCCCTTGAGATCCGAGTTCGAGGCGGGGCCGGCATTGCCGGCGGCGTCGATGGTCTCGAAGTCCTCGTGGCCGCGGGTGAACGACGCCAGGCCGCCCAGCTTGAACTGCACGTGCTCGGTATAGCGGTAGGTGTAGTCGGCCTTGAGCCCGGTGGTGGTGAAGTTCCGATCCTCGCTCAGGTTGAACGGCGTCGCGGTGTCGGGGAAGAAGACGAACTGCGGCGTATCCTCCGCGCCGGGCGTGTAGTTGAGCGAGCCCCAGCGGTGGAACGCCGCGACGAAGAGATCGGCGCTCCGGTCCGGCTGCAGGTTGAGCAGCCGCCCGTCGGGGACCGGGCCCGATTCGGCCGCCTCGCCGAACTGGTGGCGCCACGAGAAGTTCAGGAAGCCGTTCACGTCCCGCTGGTGGTCGTCGAGCGAAACGCCGCCGGTCGAGTCGAATGGGACCGCCGAACGGGTGCGGCTCCAGTTGCCCTCGAGGTTGAAGATGTCGGACCGCGATCCCAGGTACTGCAACTTGCCGAAGCCGAACAGGTCGGTGCCGTCGTTGTGGAAGTTGATCGGCTTGTCGGTGAGGCTGTCGAACATCACCGGCTCGCGGCGCATGTCGGAGCGCTGCCGCGCGCCGGAGGCGAACCAGCCCCAGCGCCCGACGTTCTGGCTGGCGGCGAAGCTCTGGCCGTTGCTCACGAAGTTGCCGACGTAGCTTGAGCCCTGCGCCTGCAGGCCGCCCGCGGGAATCCGGGTGGTGACGTCCACGATCGCCGCGTTCTTGTTGCCGTACTCGGCATCCCAACCGCCGGTCTGGAACGTGATCCGATCCACCACGTTGGGATCGAACAGCTCGTTGAGGCTGCCGGAGATCCCCGGCGGCACCGGCACGCCGTCCACGTAGTAGGTGTACTCGGCGTGCTGCCCGCGGATGTGCACCTCGCCGGTGGGCGCCCGGGCGGCGCCGGCCACCGACTGCTGCACGATCTGCGAGGTGGTGAGCGTGGGCGCGCCGTGGTAGTCGTTCTGCTTGAAGACCTGGGCGCCGGTGCGGGTATCCACCGCCACCGGCGCGGTCGCGGTCACGTCGAGCTCGCCCAGCTGCACCGGGGCGGGCACCAGCCCGACGGCCACGGTGGTCGCCGCGCCGTTGTCGCCCACGGTGACGCTCTCGACGAAGGGACGGAAGCCGAGCGAGCGCACGTCCAGGTCGTACGCACCGGCCGGAAGATCGTGCATCCGGTAGCGGCCCAGGGCGTCCGCCTGGGTTCGGGCGACGACCCGGCCGCCCTGGCGCAGGACGATCTCGGCGCCCGCGATGGGCTGGCCGTTGGTGCTGTCGCGCACGGTGCCGGCGATGTCGCCGGACACCGCCGGTGGTGCGGGCGCGGTCGAGGCCGCGACGGACCCCCAGGCGGCCGACGTGACACTGGCGAGCAGGCCCAGCAAGAGCAGGGTACGCATGTGCTCCTCCAAACCAGACGGGACAGCACCACCGGAGGGGTCCGGCGGTGCGCGGTATGGGATCTCGGTCTGGGATGTGGCCGGGTCGGCGACCCGCTCCGGGTGGAGCGGGACTCAGCCGATCGGCCGGAGGAGCGGTGGGGCTCGAGAGAGCGGAAGTCGTTCGGTTCGCGCCGGCGCGGGCCGGTCCGGCCCGGGCGCGAGGCAGCGGAGGATGGGTGTGACGGAAACGACGGACGGGGTGGTGCGCAGCGACGGGAGCTGGGTCGCCGCGAACGCCGTCGCCAGGATGCAGCGTTCGCCGTGATCGCCGCAGCCGCCTATAGGATCGTAGTGGGGGGCCGGGGTCTGGGCCGACGCGCCGTGGAAGAGCAGGGCGTCGGACGCCGGCAGCCCGAGGCTCCCGCCCACGAAGACGAGGGCGAGCAGGAGCGCGTGAACCCGGCGTGCGACAGGGGCCGGCATGCCTCGAAGGTAGGCGGGAAGCAGGGAAGGTGGTAGGCCGGCACGGCGGAGCATGGGGCGATGCCAGTATGACCGAACCGGGCTGCAGCGTCCGAAGGGCCGCCATGCGCGCCCGCCCGCTGCGGCAGCATGCCCCGATGCCGGCACGTTGGCGCTAACCCCCAAGCCCGGATAGCTTTAACGCTCGCCCCGACAGCTCACGCACGCCCGAAGGCACCCTGATGGCGAAGACCGACAGCAAGACGACCGTGCCCACGCCCGACCACGCCGGCCCCCCCGCGGACGCCTACCACCCCGAGACGGTGGAAGCCAAGTGGCAGGCTCGCTGGGCCGAGCGCCACACCAACGAGCCGGACCTCGAGGGTGCGGCACGGCCGTTCTTCAACCTCATGATGTTCCCGTACCCCTCCGCCGAGGGCCTCCACGTCGGGAACATGTTCGCCTTCACCGGCAGCGACACCTACGGCCGGTTCAAGCGCCTCCAGGGGTATGACGTCTTCGAGCCCATCGGGTTCGACGCGTTCGGCATCCACAGCGAGAACTACGCGATCAAGCTCGGCATCAACCCCGGCGTCCTGATCCCGCAGAACATCGTCAACTTCCGCCGCCAGCTCCGCCGGATCGGCGGCATGTTCGACTGGCGCCACGAGCTGAGCACCACGGATCCCAAGTACTACAAGTGGACCCAGTGGATCTTCCTGCAGCTCTTCAAGGCGGGGAAGGCGTACAAGAAGGCGGCCGCGGTCAACTGGTGTCCCAAGGACAAGACCGTCCTGGCGAACGAGCAGGTCATCAACGGCCGCTGCGAGCGGTGCGACACCCCGGTGGAGCAGCGGACGCTGGAGCAGTGGTTCTTCCGGATCACCGAGTACGCCGAGCGGCTGCTGGCCGACCTGGACGACAAGCAGAAGATGGACTGGTCCGAGTCCACCGCGACGGCGCAGCGCAACTGGCTGGGGCGGTCGGAGGGGGCGGAGCTGGAGTTCCCACTCGCTAACGCATCGGAGGGCGGCGAGAAGATCCGCGTGTTCACCACCCGGGCCGACACCGTCTTCGGCGCCACCTTCATGGTGCTCGCCCCCGAGCATCCGCTGGTCGAGCGCCTGGCCTCGGCGAAGCAGCACGCGGCGGTCGAAGCCTACCGCCGGGCCGCGGCGTCGCAGGACCTGGTCTCCCGCAAGGTGGGCGAGCGCGACAAGACCGGCGTCTTCACGGGCGGCTACGCTACCAATCCGGCCACCGGGAAGCCGATCCCGGTCTGGATCGCGGACTACGTATTAATGGAATACGGGACGGGCGCCATCATGGCCGTCCCGGGCCACGACGAGCGCGACTTCGAGTTCGCCGCCAAGTTCGGGCTGCCCATCGTCCAGGTCGTCGCCCCCGGCGAGCTCGCCACCCCGAGTCACCCTGAGCGCAGCGAAGGGGCCAGCACCCGACGCATGCCCCTAGCCCAGGGCGACGGCGACTCCGGCGAATCCGCCCAGCTCCCCTTCACTGACAACGAGTCCGGCGTCCTGGTCAACTCCGCCCGGTTCGACGGCCTCTCCGTCCCCGACGCCAAGCGCGCCATCACCGACTGGCTGGCCAAGAAGGGCGCGGGCAAGGCGGTGGTCAACTACCGCCTCCACGACTGGTGCATCTCCCGCCAGCGCTACTGGGGCCCGCCGATCCCCATCATCTACTGCGACGAGCACGGCGCCGTCCCGGTCCCGGAGAAGGACCTGCCGGTCGAGCTCCCGATGATCGAGGACTTCCGTCCCGACGACACCGGCGTCTCCCCGCTCGCGCGCCACAAGGACTGGTACCACGTCCCGTGCCCGGTGTGCGGCAAGCAGGCCCGCCGCGAGACCGACGTGAGCGACACCTTCCTCGACTCGGCGTGGTACCACCTGCGCTATCCGAGCACCGGCTTCGACGACCGCCCGTTCGACCAGGCGCTGACCAAGAAGTGGCTCCCGGTCGCCACCTACATCGGCGGCAACGAGCACGCCGTCCTGCACCTTCTGTACTCGCGCTTCATCACCATGGTGCTCCACGAGCTGGGCCACCTGGACTTCGACGAGCCGTACCGGAAGTTCCGTGCGCACGGAACCATCGTGAAGGACCACGCCAAGATGTCCAAGTCGCGCGGTAACGTGGTCATCCCCGACGAGTACATCGCGCGCTGGGGCGCCGACACCTTCCGGATGTACCTGATGTTCCTGGGTCCGTACCAGGAGGGTGGCGACTTCCAGGACGCGAGCATCAGCGGGCCGCGCCGGTTCCTGGACAAGGTGTGGGCGCTGGTGGGCGACGCGTGCGCCACGCATGCCGACGACGAGGTCCGGCACGAGACGCTGGTGAAATACCATCAGACCGTGAAGCGGGTCACCGAGGGGATGGAGGAGCTGCGCTACAACACCTCGATCTCGGCGATGATGGAGCTGGTGAACAGCCTCCGGGCCGACACCTGCACCCAGCGCACGCTGGTGGAGGGGCTGATCGTCATGCTCGCCCCCTTCGCGCCACACTTCGCCGAGGAGAGCTGGGAGCGGCTGGGGCACACGACGTCGGTGTTCGACGCGCGCTGGCCCGAGTGGAACGAGGGGCTGGTGGTGGAGGACCAGGTCGAGGTGGTGGTGCAGGTGAACGGGAAGACGCGGTCGAAGGTGACGGTGCCGCGGGGGGCGGAGCGGGGGGTGGTGGTGGAGGCGGCGCAGCGGGATGCGGCGGTGAGGAGGTTTACGGAGGGGAAGGAGGTCAGGAAGGTGGTGTATGTGCCGAATCGGTTGTTGAATTTGGTGGTGGCGTAGGATAGTTCCTGGGGTCGTCGCCTCGCCGCGTGCAAGGGCGATTTGAGAGGGCGGCGACCGCAAACAGCGCATTAAAGGTCCCGCGAACTCCCTTGTAGAGCGCTGCTGCAATCGCACTGGGAGGGTATTCACTGAGCTGCGGAAGTAGGCCATGGCCCGTCTGGAACTAGCGCACGATGCAAGTGACTCTAGTAAGCCATTGCACGTGATCTTCGTGCATGGCTTGGGTGGTCATGTCCGCCACACTTGGATGTATGATCCGAAGGATGCTTCTACCCTTTGGCCACGTTGGGTAGGAGAGGATCTTCAGTATCCGGTTTGGCTGTTGGAATACGATGCAGCTCTCTCGGGCTGGAGTGCCAGCGCTATGCCTCTGAGTAGGCAAGGGGCCACTGTGCTGGACTTACTGGCGGCTGAACCGCGGCTGCGAAGCGGACGGTTGGTTCTCGTCGGCCACAGCTTGGGCGGCTTGGTCATCAAGACCGCCTTGCTCGACGCGATAACACTGGGGGTCAAACGCTACTCGTTCTTTCCTAGGCAGCTTCGTGGTGTGGTCTTTATAGCAACACCGCACTTTGGCTCTCATCTAGCAAACCTGGCTGCCGGGCTTCGCTGTGCTCTCCGCACGAACGAGCAGGTGGGTGACATGAAGATCCATGACCCCCACCTAACATCTTTGAATACCCAATTCCGAGCACAACATAAGAGCCTGGGATTTGCAGTTCGTACCTACTGCGAGGCTCATCCTGTAACATTTCCAAGTCGACTCTTTGGGCTTCGCCCCGGACCGTCGATACGCGTTGTGGATGGAGCCGATCCTCACGTTGATGGTGACTCGGGTATCTACTTGCCCGAGGATCACTTCGGTATCTGCAAGCCGAGGAACCGTGAAGCACAGATTCACAAGTCACTGGTCGACTTTCTACAGCATGTCAGGAAACGGGAGCTAAACCCATTCAATAGCGACTTTGATGGAGCCCAGGATCTTGCCGGTGTTGTGGAATCGGATGACGCCTTAACGGCTCGTGTCAGCAATTGCCAGGTTCGCATTGTGGCCGGGCGCTTAGAGAGCCAGGCGGTCGGACCAAGCACGGTGGTAGTGCTACCATGCAACGAATACTTCGATGACAAATGCGCTAATGACTCGAGGAGCGCATTAGGTGCATATGTCGGCTCCAAGCTAGGTGGTCGTACTGATGAGTTTATGGCGCTCGTGAGGGAACAATGTCGGCTCCGGTTTGGGGCGGGCCAGCTACAGAAGAAGACGGACAGCGAACTCGGGGAGAGCTTTGGAATAGGGCGTTGCCTTATACTCGAAAATCCGTTGGGCACGTCGACGGCGGTCGCATTGCTCTCGACTAGTAGCCAACGAGCCGGAGAGGGGCTTGCGTCCCGTGTTTCGGACCTGTTCCTGGCGATTGAAGCACTAGCAAGCCGGATGGCAGACGCACGACTAAGCGAAGCTGTGATGCCGGTGCTAGGCGCTGGACATGGAGGCTTAACTCCAGCTGTCGCACTATCTGGTTTGCTGCTTGCGATAGCGCAGGTGGCGCGAGAACGAACGGTGCGCCTTAGACGTACTAGTGTGGTTGTCTTCCGCAAGGACGAACAAAGTCCCATGGAGATTAGCGCCCATCACATCCGACAGGCTATGGCCCTAATCGCTGACGTCAATGAGCCGTAGGACTTATGAAGCACGATCTTGAGCGTTTTGTTGCTGCGCAAGGCACCGTGTACAGTCAGGTTGTCCGTGAACTCAAAGAGGGCAAAAAACTGGGGCACTGGATGTGGTACATCTTTCCGCAGATCAGCGGCCTAGGGCGATCCGAGACCACTCGGTTTTACGCGCTCTCATCCTGCTATGAAGCCAGCGCCTACCTGGCACATCCGACTCTGGGGGCACGCCTGCGCGAATGCACTGGCCTAGTTCTTGGGACATCTGGAAGGTCACTCGAGGACATTTTTGGTGCAATCGACGCCCTCAAGTTTGCCTCATGCATGACGCTCTTCTGTTACGCGACGAAGGACAATGAACTGTTTCGAACCGCCATTGATAAATGCTGTGGTGGTCGGTTGGAT
Source organism: Gemmatimonadales bacterium (assembly GCA_050733015.1). GTDB lineage: Bacteria > Gemmatimonadota > Gemmatimonadetes > Gemmatimonadales > GWC2-71-9 > CAVVWJ01. Next base: position 8,962 of record JBOHSB010000404.1, on the reverse strand, counting down.
CAAACAACAATAGATTTGATCCAGGCTTCTAATACAGAATGACGAGTGGTTGCCCCACTGCCCCGGCCTCGCGATCGCGCTGCCACCAACGGCGCGTGGGATCAGTAGAAGTTCGTGCCAGACCGCACCATCAAGCAATGGACGCCGTCGCGATGCTGACTAACCATTACGGGCATTTCATGCTCACAAACTTCAGGTGGCCTCTGCGAGGCATCGGCATGGTAGGAGTTTCTCCTGCAGGTGCGCAGGAGGCCCTCAGCTCCAACGTACTCCACTGCGGGATCACGGCGGGCTAATTTCTATTTGAGGCCGCAAGCCAGGGAGCTGAGTTCCTCCGCTGCCGCCCTAGCCGGGCGGGGCTAGGGAACGAGTGCCGTGATGCCACAATCCGCCTTCCAACTCGCTGTCGCATGCCTTCGCGATGCGCGAAGCATCGTTTTCTTCACCGGCGCAGGCATGTCTGCTGACAGTGGTATTGCAACATTCCGAAGTGGCACCAGACAAGTTTGGGGCGTCCCGCGAGGGCGGCGATCCGTCCGATGATTGTCCGAGTCCGCGGCGCCAGGGCCGGTTCCGGGAGCTTCTCCGGGGAGCCCCTGGCGAGGATCACCCCAGGCCCCAAAGCTCGCTCCGCATCGATCCGCCTTAGGCGGCTCCGGAAGTACCCGCGATTCAAGAGACTGGTGCACTCGCCGGAGCGGTCGCGGTTGGCTATAGGTGGATCTGGACGTTGCCGCGACGGTTGGGCTGAACGAACAGGATGAACGGAAGCGTGCAGAACTCCTGCACGTCCTCCGTCGTGCCGACGAACAGGTCGCTCACAGCGTCCGGCGTCCCCCGGCCTTCGCCTACGTCGAACACGGTCCAGCCCACATTGATACCGACGAGGTCGGGCTCCGAACTGCTGGTGATGACGCCGCCAACGTTCGCCACGGGTACTCCATCCGGGAAACGGAGCGTACCGAAGCAGGTGACGGTGCCATGCAGCCGGATACCGCCGTCCTGGGCAGTGAACAGCTCGAACTGGCCGCTCACGCTCCCGTCGTGGTGGCGCACAGCGCTGAAGGTGTAACGCTCCGGGGCATTCCCGAAGCCGTCGAGGATGAGGAAAGCACTCCCCGTGACCTGCTCCTGTTCGGCATCGGCCTTCAACTGCGGACGGGCGCTGGAGCCGTCCGACGGACTGGTGAGGTCCGGTCCCGCATCGACGCCGCAACCGCTGAGCACGGCACAGAGCAGGGAAAGTATGGGCACCAGACGCTGAATGAGGTGAAGGCGGCGCATGTCGGATCCTCCAGGGTGAACTTGCGATTGGATACCGGCTCAGTGCGGCATGGGCGGTCGCGGACGTGGGGCCGCCCGGTACCGCATGTGCACCTCCGATCGAGCCGAGCAGGCCCGACGAGAGACATTTTGTCCCGACTCCCGCGGGTCGAGTGCAGCTTAGGCAACTGGCATGTCCGACGAATCGGGAAAATTCCCTATCGCCTGACTTGACGTCCCGGCGCGCGGACACCATGATCTCTCCATCACCTTCCAAGTGATGGCCGGGTCATGTCGGTCACACTGTCCGAGTCGGATCTGCGGCAGCTTGAGGCTGCCCTTCGGCTGTTCCTCTCCCCACTCGAATACGAGCGGGTTACCGAATGGCGCCGCGCCTGTCGTAAGACCGTCGAGCGGCTCCTGGGCGCCGACCGTTCGACCTTCGCTCTTTTCTGTCTGGACGGTGAGCCCGTCGGCGAGCAAGATTCCGATCTCGATCCGGCAATCCTCGCGTACCTCGCCTACTACCATCAATTGGACCTTGGCTTCAGAGATCGACGGCGGGAGCTTGGTCTCGAGGTCTACCATCGGGACGAGATCTATGGCCCCGATCATCATCGCAGTGAGTTCTACAATGATTGGATCGTACCTTACGACGTAGACGATGGTCTCGGGCTCGGCGTTGGGACCAGCCCCAGCGGGCTCCCGGCGGCGTTCATCAACTTTTACCATGCGGCGGCGAGCCGCAATCACTTTGGAAAGCGGGAGGTATGCCTCCTTCGTTTGCTGCTGCCCGCCTTCAAGGCCGGCATTCACACCTGCTGCGCGTTCGCCAGGCACCGAGACCGCTGGGGACGAGTGCTCGATGACCTCGGGTATGCTGCGCTCGTGACTGATGGACGTGGCACAATCCATCACACACCCGCACTTGAGAAGCTTCTGATCGAAGACTCCGAAGGCGCTTTGGTCTCCCGTGCGATCCTGTCGATGGTTAGAACCTTGAGTGCGTTGGCTGTGGGTAGAAGCAAAGGAGCTGGGCGCTGCCCCCCTGACGCCATGGCCCAGGACGTATCAACGGTACACGCGACCTATCGTCTGCGGGGGAGCTATATCGCGAGCGACCTGCGTGGATCAGCGGTCATCGTGCTGGTCAATCGCTTGGGATCTGTTCTGCCGAGCGACGCGGAACTCCGGGCTCGCTTTGGGCTCACGGTTCGCGAAGCCGAAGTGGCCAGACTGCTCGCCAGGGGTAGCACCAATGCGATGCTGTCTCAGGCTCTGGACATCAGCCCACATACCGCGGAGCGCCACACTGAGCGGGTGCTGGCGAAGCTCGGATTGCACTCGCGCGGAGCCATCGCGGCTCTCCTGGTAGACGGGCAGGAGGTGAGCCGTGCCCTCTCGCGTCCAAGGTAAGGTCCGCTTGCCCTCCGTTGCGGTGGAGCTCCGCCAGTGGCGGTTCGTCTTCTTTGCGATGGCGGACGACCCGCACGTCTAGGCCTATGTTGGCGTGGCGTATCTCTCAGAGATCTTTATCATGGACGACGTGCCGTAACGGCTCACCGCGCGAACGCCCGCCATCTCCGGACCCTCCCGCACCGCCCATCGCTTCAACAGGTCCACTCGTGCCGGCAGCCGGTCTTCGTCTACGGCTGGTACGCCTCGTTGGCCGTCAGCGGACTTCCGTCGTAGCCACCGACAGCGTAGAGCACTCCACTCAGGACTCCTGTAGCGAGTTGGTTTCTCGCTGTTGGCATCGACGCCTTTGTAGCCCAGGTGTCCGATGCCGGGTCGTATGACTCTAGGGCGGTGGCTTGTGGTGCGTTCGGTGCAACTCCTCCGACGGCGTAGAGCAAGCCATTCAGAGCGCTCATGGCGAGGTTGCTCCGGGGTGTGGGCATCGAAGCTTTGGTGCTCCAGCTGTCCGTTGCCGGATCGTAGGCCTCAACGACTGAGCTCAGACCGGTTCCGCCGACCGCGTATAAGAGGCCATTGATGACCCCAACGGCGAGCGCGTCGCGCGGAGTTGGCATGGGAGCCTTGGCGGTCCAGGTGTCCGTGGAGGGGTCATAGGCCTCGAGGATCGACAGCGCCGCGCCGTTCCGGCCCCCGACCACGTAGAAGATGGCGTTCAGGACGCCACCGGCTGCGAGATATCTGGCGCTTGGCATCGGCGATTTCGTCACCCACGTGCCGCTAACCGGATCGTAGCGCTCGAGCGTGTTCAGGACGCCGCCGTTCGCTCCGCCTGCGACATAGACGAATCCATCGATGACGCCGACCGCGACCTGGCTGCGAGCCGTCGGCATCGGCGTCAAAATCGTCCACGAGTCGCCGATCGGGTCATATGCTTCAACCGTACCCAGATAGGCGGACAGATTCTGTCCGCCGATAGCATACAGCTTTCCGCCCACCGCGCCGATGCCGAGGCCGAACCTCGCGGTCGGAAGCGGGGCCGCAGCGTTCCACTGGTCAACCGGTGCGAGAGTGATGGAAACCGAGGCGGCCCGGGAGGTCGCATCAAAATACGAGCGGACGCCGGCCGCGCTGTTGTGCCCTCCACACGCACCGCCAATACCATTGGTCCCGATGCGCGCGAGTTGCCTGATCGACAGCACATCGGAGGGGCCGAAGGTCACCGAGGTGAAGGAAGGAAACGAGACGACGACATCACTCGCGGAGGACGCGTTTCGACTGATTCCCCGCAGGCAAAGCGTCTCCCCCGCTACCACGAGCGCCGCGTTCCGGTACACTTCCACCCGAACGTCGAAGAACGTCCCGATGTCATCGCTGTTCTGCAGGCCGAGCCAGGCATGCGCTTGGCCCAGAGCCGTAAGCCTCCCGGAGAGAAGCCCGGCGGCTCCTGCCCATGTGCCGATCTCCATCCAGGGGTTGCCCCCCCCAAACCGGAGCGATGGCGAGTCCTTATGCCTGGCCAGGGTGCCGGTCGGAACGGACAGGGCGACAAAAAGCGTCGGATTGCTAACGCTTCCGCTGCCGTAAAGGAACACTGAACCTGGGGGTTGCACGTCCAACGCCGGCTGTGCCACCATGTGCGGTTGGATTAGATCAGACGGATCGCCTTCGCACCCTACCAGCCATGCGCCTGCGAACGCGATCAGGAGTGGGATCCTTGCTCGGGTTCTCATCTTTGACCTCGATTCGATATCGAGCCGTGGAATGATTGGGGGAAGCAAGAGTGAATACGGCGAACACGAGGGCAGAATGGGCCCCGCATCCATTCCGTTCGCTCGGAGGCTTGTCTCGACCGTAAGGAGCGCTATGGCTACCCTGGTTCGGCCAAAATGTCCGCTCTGGCGTCTAGTCAGCCTGCACGGTCCGGAAGGACGCGGGCGCAGCTTAGCGTCCAGCCGCGCAGGCCACATCGGGAAAATTCCCTACACGCTGGCTTGAACGCGCCAAGGCCCCGGGCACGTGATTGTCCCGCCCACCTTGCCAGATGATGGCCGGGTCCTCGCTCGACGTGGTGGTAGAGGGTCGGCTAGACCACCTGTGATCGGGAGGATCCATGACCAGGAAAATCGCCTACTGGGCCAGCACCGCGATCGTCGCCGTCGCGCTGCTGGGTGCGCTCACCTATCTCACCGGCAGCGAGCAGGTGGTGTCCGGGTTCGCCAAGGCCGGCTATCCGCAGCACCTCCGGATCGTGCTCGGGATCGTCAAGCCGGCGGCTGCGATTGTGCTGCTGCTGCCGGGCCTGCCGCTGCTCAAGGAATGGGCCTACGCCGGCGTGACGTTCGCCTTGGTCATGGCGACCATATCGGCGTACACCAGCGGGGAAGGCCCGCAGACATGGGCCATGCCGCCGGTGCTTCTGGCCCTGCTCCTCGTCTCCTACCTGACCAGACCCGCAGGCCGCCGCCTGGCGCTGTCGGCCGCTGGTGTCTGACCACGGGGACCGGAGCGCGAAGGCCCCGGCCGAAGGCAAGGTGAGGCTGCAGGCCTCCGCATGTGTGGGCTTCCGGAAGTGGGGCATCCCCAAGCAAACACCGCCCCACGCCGAGGCCCCCTCAAGTTCGGAGGCCGCATGCGCCCCATCCGTCGCTCACTGACCATCGGTCTCACCTGCCTCGTCGCCGCGCTCAGCGTGGCGGCGGCGCCGCTCGCCGCCTGCGACCCGATGTGGCTGCCGGTCGCCCGGCCCGACGGGATCAGCATCTTCGTGGCGGTCGCCCTCGCGCACACCGTGCTCGACACGGTCGCGGGCGGGATCGCCGCCCGGGTCCATCCCGCCTTCGGCCGGCAGCTCGACCGGTTCAGCGGACGCACCGCCGGCGGACAGCGGGTGCGGCTCGTCCGCTGGGCCGACGACGACACCACGCGCTGGCACGAGGCCGTGCTGGTGCCGTGGGCCTACCGGGAGGACTGCCGCCCGATCGAGTGGACCGGCCGGCTCGACTGGATCCCGGCCGGTACCCGCGGCGCGCTCACCGGCTGGCTCCGACCGCGGGAGCACTGGGTTGGCGGGCTGCCGACGTTCGACGTGGAGATGGCCTGGCGGGAACCGCTGTGGGCCGACAACGAGCCCCGCTGGTTCACCGGCGCGGGTGGGCCGCGGCGCATGACCGCGGAACAGTTCCTCGAGCTTTATGCCGCGCTGCCGACCATCGAGCGACTCGAGCGCTCCCCGGCCGACGTGTCCGCCGAGCTCCGCCGCTGGGAGCGGGAGCATCCCGCGCTCGCGGCGCTCGCGCCTGCGACGGCCATGCTGGCGAACCTCCACCGAGCCGCGGCGGAGCGGCGCGTTCCGGGTGGTCCTCGATGACGCTGGACCCCCTCGCTGGCGCCCCGGCTCTCTCCGGGTTTACTTAACCACCGTCCCCAGCCCCCAATACCACCCGCTCGTCGATCGATCCTTGGGAGCCCCATGGGCGTGCCCGACGGCCTGCGCGATGCCCTCGCCGACCGCTACGCGCTCGAGCGCGAGCTCGGCCGTGGCGGCATGGCCATCGTCTACTTGGCCCAGGATCTCCGCCACGATCGCCCCGTCGCCCTGAAAGTCTTGCTCCCCGAGCTCGCCGCCACCCTCGGCCCCGAGCGCTTCCAGCGCGAGATCCGGCTCGCCGCCCGGCTCCAGCACCCCCACATCCTCACCGTCCACGACTCGGGCGAAGTGCGCGAAGCGCATCCCGAGCGCAGCGAGGGACCTACCCGGCTCTGGTTCACCATGCCGTTCGTCGAGGGCGAATCGCTCCGCGACCGGCTCCGCCGCGAGCGCCAGCTCCCGGTGGACGACGCCCTCCGCATCGCCACCGAGGCCGCCCGCGCGCTCGACTACGCCCACCAGCACGGCGTGGTCCACCGCGACATCAAGCCCGAGAACATCCTGCTCACCGGCGACGGGAGCACGCTGGTCGCCGACTTCGGCATCGCCCGCGCGCTCGGCGGGGCCGACGATGGGCTGACCCAGACCGGTTTCTCGGTAGGCACGCCGGCCTACATGAGTCCCGAGCAGGCGGCCGGCGACCGGACGCTCGACCCCCGCACCGACCTCTACTCGCTCGCCTCGGTGCTGTACGAGATGCTGGCCGGCGAGCCGCCGTTCACCGGCCCGACCGCCCAGGCCATGGCGGCCCGGCGCCTCACCGAGCCCGCGCCCAGCCTGCGGGCCCTCAGGCCGACGGTGCCGCCCGCCGTGGACGAGGCCATCCGCCGGGCGCTCGCGCCGGTCCCGGCCGACCGGTTCGCGACCGCGGGGCAGTTCGCCCAGGCGCTGCATGTGTCGACTCCGAGCGGGACCACGCCGGCGGCCACCGTGCCGTCGCCGGTGGCGACGGCACCGTCGGCGGCTGCCACCGTACCGTCACCTGCCACCGAGCCGGTGCGCCCGGCTCCCCCCGCGTCATCGCGCCGCCCGATTCCCGTCGCCGCCATCGCGCTCACCGCGGGTCTCCTGATCGGCGGCGGGCTGCTCTTCGCCTGGCGCCACAACGGCGGCGGCACCGAGCCGGCGGGAGTCACCCGCATCGTCGCCGTGCTCCCCTTCGACAACCTGGGCGACTCGGCGGACGCCTATTTCGCCGACGGCGTGAGCGACGAGGTGCGGAGCAAGCTGGGCAAGGTCACCGGCCTCGAGGTGATCGCCCGCGGCAGCTCGCTCGAGTACCGCCGCACCACGAAGCGGCCGGCCGAGATCGCCCGCGAGCTCGGCGCTGACTACTTGCTGACCGGGACCGTGCGGTGGGAGAAGTCGGGCGGCGCGAGCCGGGTGCGAGTCACGCCCGAGCTGGTGGATGCCCGGCCGGGGGAGCCGGCCCGCTCGAAGTGGGGCGAGCAGTTCGACGCCTCGCTCACTGACGTGTTCCAGGTGCAGGCCGACATCGCGACCAAGGTGGCCGATGCCCTGGGCGTCGCGCTCGCCGACAGTACCCAGCGGCAGCTCACGGCCAAGCCGACGGAGAACCTCGCCGCGTATGACGAGTTCCTGAAGGGTGAGGCGGCATCGCAGGGGATGAGCGTGACCGATCCGACCACCCTGCGCCGCTCGATTGTCTTCTACGAGCGCGCGGTCGCGCTCGATACGACCTTCGCGGCGGCCTGGGCCCGGCTCTCCCACGCACGCTCGCGAGTGTACCAGAACAGTATCCCCGACCCCACGCTCGGCCAGCAGGCTCGGTTCGCCGCGGAGCGAGCCCGCCAGCTCAAACCGAAGGATCCCCTGGTCTACCGGGCCTTTGGGGCCTACTACGCGAGCGTCCATCCGATCGACTTGGATCGCGCCTTGGCAGAGTATGAGGAGGGCGTTCGGCTGGCGCCCGACAATGTCACCTTGCTCGCTGGACTCGCAACCATCGAGCCGAGTTTCGGCCGCTGGGACAGTGCGGCTACACGCCTCGAGCGCGCCGCGCTGCTGGATCCGCGCTCGGTCACCATTGCCAGTCAGGTGGCTGATCTGCGGACGCAGCTTCGGCAGTACGCCGCGGCCGACTCCGCCGCCGACCGGGCGCTCGCGCTCGCCCCAACGAATGTCCGGACTGTCGAGCAGAAGGTGCTGGTTGCGCTGGCCCGGGGCCGACTCGACAGCGCTCAGGCCGTGATTCGCGCCTCCGCCCGGCAGATCGACCCCGCGACGGTCTTCGTTTACCTCGCGATCTATCAGGATCTCTACTGGGCGCTGGAGGATGACGCGCAGCGGCAGGTTCTCGCCTTGCCGCCGGGCTCGTTCGACGACGACCGGGGCAATTGGGCAATCGTCCGGGCCCAGCTCTATCAACTCCGCGGCGACCGGGACCGGGCCGCCATCTACGCCGATTCCGCGCGGATCGCCTTTGAGGAGCGGATTCGGGGGGCGCCCGATGACGCGACGAGCCACATGTTCCTCGGACTCGCGCTCGCCTATCTGGGACGGAAGGCGGAGGCGGTGCGGGAAGGCCGCCGTGGGGTGGAGCTGCTGCCGATCAGCAAGGACGCCGGTACCGGTCCCTACGAGCAGCACCAAATGGTGCGGATCTACCTCCTCGTCGGCGAGCCCGATAAGGCGCTGGACCAGCTCGAGCCGCTGCTCCGGATCCCGTACTACCTCTCGCCCGGGTGGCTCCGGATCGATCCCACGTTCGATCCGCTGCGGAACAACCCGCGGTTCAAGCGGCTGGTGGAGGGGACGGCCTGAACGCGGGATCGATCTTGAGCCAGCCGGGTGACAGGGACATGACGATCAAGAGATTGGACCACGTCAGCG
>JBOHSB010000403.1:0-3350 GCA_050733015.1 Gemmatimonadales bacterium | reverse complement strand
CACCTGGTTCCGGCGCGCCGGCGTGCCGGGGCCGGGCAAGTGGCTGGCCGCGGCGCACGCCCTCCGCGCCGCCCGCCGGCTCCAGTCGGAGGACCGCGCGCCGCTCCTGGCCCTCGCCGTGGAATGCGGCTACAGCGACCACTCGTCGCTGAGCCGCCAGAGCCTCCGCCTGTTCGGCATCCGGCCCGGCGCGATCCGCCGGACGCTCGGGTGGGAGTGGCTGGTGGATCGCTGGCTGGGGAGGGCGATCGGGCGATCGGGCGAACGGACGATAGGATAAGGCGTTGTTGGTCCTTCCATCCTTCCGCCCTCCTCCAGCCGCTTCGCACATCGCCACCACCGGTCCTCCGCCCTATTGTCGAATCGCGCCTCACGCCAGCATGTGTGCCCGATGAGTTCCATCGGGGTCTCCGATCCGCTCGGAGGCGGCGCGCTACCGGCCCGCCGGTTGGGCCGGCTCGAAGCTCCGGCCGGATCGGCCAGAGCGGGCGTCACGGACTCGGCCGAGGCCGACTCCCCCCCGTGACGTCAATAGGAAGCGCGGTGCGTCCCTGCGTGGGGCCGCCGCGCTTTTCCTTTGGACGGAAGGACGGAAGGACCAGAAAACGGAAGATTGGGAAAGGCCGGCACATCGGGCAGCAACGCGACCAGCGACCGCGCGGCGCCCGAGGGCCCGCCGCCGCCGTCCCGGGAGCGCCGGGCGCAGGCGGGTGGACGAGGCTCCCGCAGGGCGCGTCAGTGCGGCTCAGCATGGGGCGATGTCGGTATGCACGAGCCGCACTGTGGCGGCCGGAGGGAGCCTCATCCACCCGCCGGAGCCGTACACCCCGACCCGAGCGGCCTAGGCCTCGACCCCGAGCACGTCCAGCAAGAACGCGTACTTGAAGGCCACCTCCCGCAGGAAATCCCACCGCCCCGACGCCCCGCCGTGCCCCGCACCCATGTTGGTTCGGAGGACCAGCCGGTTCCCGTCGGTCTTGATCGCCCGGAGCCGCGCCGTGAACTTGGCCGGCTCCCAGTACGCCACCCGGGGATCGTTGAGCCCCGCGGTGATGAGCATGTGGGGATAGGCCTGCGCCCGCACGTTGTCGTAGGGCGAGTACCCGCGGATGCAGCGATACGCCTCCGCGTCGTTGGGGTTGCCCCATTCGTCGTACTCGATCACCGTGAGCGGCAGCGACGCGTCCAGCATGGTGTTCACCACGTCCACGAACGGCACCTCGGCGACCACCGCCCGGAACAGATCCGGCCTGAGGTTGGTGACCGCGCCCATGAGCAGCCCGCCGGCGCTGCCGCCGGTGATCGCGAGCCGGTCGGGCGCGGTGAAGCCCTCCGCGACCAGGTGCTCCGCGGCAGCGATGAAGTCGGTGAACGTGTTGGGCTTGTTGAGCAGCTTGCCGCCCTCGTACCACGCGCGGCCCATCTCCTCGCCGCCGCGCACGTGGGCGATCGCCACGATGACGCCGCGGTCGAGCAGGCTCAGGTTGCTGGACGAGAACGAGGGGTCGAAGCTCACCCCGTAGGCGCCGTAGCCGTTGAGCAGCAGCGGGCGCGGCCCGCCGGGCCGCTCGAGCGGGAGCTGGTACACCAGCGAGACCGGGACCCTCGTCCCGTCCGGCGCTGTCGCGAACAGCCGCTCCGACCGGTAGCGCGCCGGGTCGTAGCCGCCGAGCACCTCGGTCTGCTTCCGCACGGTCCAGACCCGCCCGGCCATGTCGTAGTCCACCACCGAGGCGGGGGTCACCATCGAGGTGTAGGTGAAGCGGAGCAGCGTGGTGTCGAACTCCGGGTTCTCGTGCTGCCGCACGGTGTAGACCGGCTCGGGGAACGGAATGACGTAGACGGAAGGACGGGAGGACGGAAGGACGGAAGGACCGGCGAATGGCGTACCGTCCGTCGCCAGCGCCAGGATGCGGATCTGGCGGAGGCCGGCCTCACGCTCGTACACCACCAGGTGATGGCGGAAGGCGTCGGTCGAGTCGAGCTTCACGTCGGGGCGGTGGGGGAGGATCTCGGTCCACCGGTCGCGGGACGGGTCGCTCACCGGCGCGCTCACCAGGCGGAAGTTGGGGGCGCCGTCGTTGGTGGTGATGAGGAACCGGTCGCCGTGGTGGCTCACCGAGTACTCGACGCCGGTGCGGCGCGGGGCGACCGTGCGGAACGGCTCCTCGGGCCGGTCGGCGCTGGCGTAGCGGACCTCGCACGTCGAGTGGCTCGCGATCTCGAGCAGCAGATACGCGTTGCTCCGGGTCCGGCCCACGTCCACGAAGAAGGCCTCGTCGGTCTCGTCATGCACCAACCCATCCGCCGAGGGGTTGTCGCCCAGGCGGTGGCGGTACAGCCGGCAAGGGCGCCGAGCCTCGTCGAGCACGACGTAGAACAGGGTCCGGCTGTCGTTGGCCCACGCCACGCCGGGCGACACGTTGGAGATGGTCTCGGCCAGCAGGGCGCCCGTCGCCAGCTCCTTCACGTACAGGGTGAACGACTCGGCGCCGCTGGTGTCGGCCGACCACGCGAGCAGGCGGTGGTCCGGGCTCACCTCGAACGCGCCCAGCCGGAAGTACTCGTGCCCCTCGGCGAGCGGGTTGAGGTCCAGCAGCACCTCCTCGCCTTCGCCCTCGGCGCTGTCCGCCGGCCGGCGGCAGTAGATGGGATACTGGGCGCCGGTCTCGGTGCGGTGGTAATAGAGCCACCCGTCCAGCCGCTCGGGCACGCTCAGGTCCGATTCCTTGATCCGCCCGCGCATCTCGGCGAACAGCCGCTCGCGCAGCTCGGCGGTCGGCTGCATCACCGCCTCGGTGTACCGATTTTCCGCCTCGAGGTACGCCAGCACCTCCGGATCCTCGCGGTTCCGGAGCCAGAAGTAGTCGTCGATCCGGGTCTCGCCGTGGATCGTGCTGGGCCGAGGAATACGTCGGGCGACGGGGGCCTCGGGCAAGGCCTCGACGGCGCGGGCTGACGTTCCTCCGACCGGATTCCCGGGCGGCGGCACGAGCGAGGGAAGGGTACGGCTGGGCGAATTGGACATCGTTGCTCTTTCGGGACGATCGGATCCGTCGGGCCCGGGCCAGGGGTGCGGAGGACCATGGGTCACCCGGGAGCCGGAATAACGACCGCTGGAATAGGCAAGTCAAGGCTCGCCTAATCCATTGTGTATCATAAAGTTGCGGTGACTGAACCCGGTGTCGCTAGTGGTCGCGCGCGGCTGCCGTTTTGTCCCCCGGGCGGATGTCCAAGCGGGGCAGGGGGATGGGAAGCCGGATCGGGTCGCGGTTCGGTGCGGCGGCGGGGATCGGCGTGGTAAACTGTTGATTCACAACGCCTTCTCATCCCGAGCGACGCGAGGGACC